>NZ_CP073587.1:0-32500 GCF_018223345.1 Shewanella yunxiaonensis
GTGACTGTTTCACTATGGCAGCAATGTATCGGCAGATTGCAGGATGAGCTTTCAGCTCAACAGTTCAGTATGTGGATCCGACCATTGCAGGCTGAAATGGATGGTGAGACGTTGGTGTTATACGCGCCTAATCGCTTTGTCTTGGACTGGGTTCGCGATAAATACCTCAATATCATCAATCAGTTTTTCGGTGAACAATTAGGCAGCGAAGCACCTAAATTGCGTTTTGACATTGGTAGTCGACCCGTAGTCAAAGCGGAAGTACCCACGGTGAACAGTGGAGTAAATGGTAAAAGTAATGCCAGACCACTGACTAAACCCAGTGTTGCCGCTGCCTTTAATAATGATGATGATGAACCTGTAAGTAATCATCCCTACCGCAGTAATATTAATCCAACCTATCAATTTGATAATTTCGTTGAAGGTAAATCCAACCAACTGGGTAAAGCTGCGGCACAGCAAGTTTCTGAAAATCCTGGTGGTGCCTATAACCCCCTGTTTCTTTATGGAGGCACTGGTTTAGGTAAAACTCACCTTTTGCATGCAGTCGGCAATGGGATTTTAAAAAATAATCCCAACGCCAAGGTTGTGTACATGCACTCCGAGCGGTTTGTGCAAGATATGGTGAAGGCGCTGCAGAATAACGCGATTGAAGACTTTAAACGTTACTATCGTAGTGTTGATGCATTATTCATTGACGATATTCAGTTTTTTGCCAATAAAGACCGATCGCAAGAAGAGTTTTTCCATACCTTTAACGCGTTATTGGAAGGTAATCACCAGATCATTTTGACCTCTGATCGTTACCCTAAAGAGATCGATGGGGTTGAAGATCGCCTTAAGTCGCGTTTTGGATGGGGATTAACGGTAGCTATTGAGCCGCCAGAGTTGGAAACCCGGGTTGCTATTTTGATGCGTAAGGCGCTGGAAAATGGCATTAGCTTACCAGATGAAGTGGCATTTTTTATTGCCAAACGTCTACGTTCAAACGTGCGTGAACTAGAAGGGGCACTGAACCGGGTAATTGCGAATGCGAACTTTACCGGGCGTCCGATAACTATCGATTTTGTGCGCGAAGCATTACGTGACCTATTGGCTCTGCAGGAAAAATTAGTCACTATAGACAATATTCAGAAAACAGTAGCTGAATACTACAAGATCAAGATGGCGGACATGTTGTCCAAGCGACGTTCTCGTAGTGTTGCCCGTCCAAGACAAATGGCGATGGCGCTCTCTAAAGAGTTGACCAACCAGAGTTTGCCAGAAATTGGTGATGCTTTTGGTGGCCGTGATCATACGACTGTACTGCATGCTTGTCGTAAAATCGCTCAGCTTCGAGAAGAGAGTCACGACATTAAAGAAGATTACGCCAACTTGATTCGAACCTTATCTTCTTAATCAGGGAACAGAATAATGAAATTTTCTATTGATAGGGATGACCTATTAAAGCCGTTACAACTGGTCAGTGGTGCGGTTGAAAGAAGGCATAATTTGCCTATTCTGGCAAACCTCCTTGTGGAAGTAAGTAATCACTCACTAAAGTTTACCGGCACTGATTTAGAAGTTGAACTCGTTGGCAGTGCAGCGCTTAGCGGCGACGTTCAGGAAGGGCGCACTACTGTGCCAGCGAAAAAGTTGCTGGATATTGTGAAGTCTTTGCCGGAACAGACGGAAGTTAAAATTGAACAGCAGGAAAACAAATGGTTACTTCGTTGTGGCCGTAGTCGTTTTTCTCTGGCAACTTTGCCCGCTGAAGAATACCCCAATGTTGAAAGCTTTCAGCCCAATATATCGTTCACAATCAAGCAAGGCACACTGAAGTCTATTATTGAAGCCACGCAGTTTTCGATGGCTAACCAGGATGTTCGTTACTATTTAAACGGACTGTTATTTGAGACCGAAGGTAATGTTTTACGAGCGGTTGCGACTGACGGCCATCGATTGGCGTTGAGTCACCGTATGCTGGAGGCCTCTTTGCCTGAAAATCAGGTAATTGTACCTCGTAAAGGTGTGATGGAATTAGCGCGGCTACTTGATGCAGAGGATCAAGATATCGAGATAGCTATCGGGGATAACGCTATTCGTGCCACAACTGCTGCTGCAGTACTCACCAGTAAGTTGGTGGATGGTCGTTTCCCTGATTATCGTCGCGTATTACCTAAGGGTGGCGACAAGATTGTATTGGCGAGTCGTAATGCTTTGCGTCAGGCGTTACTGCGTGCGTCCATTCTGTCTAATGAGAAGTTCCGTGGGGTGCGGGTTCAGTTGGAGAATGCCTTACTGAAAATCACCGCTAATAACCCCGAGCAAGAAGAAGCAGAAGAAATTATCGATGTTGAATATTCAGGA
Source organism: Shewanella yunxiaonensis (assembly GCF_018223345.1). Lineage (NCBI taxonomy): Bacteria > Pseudomonadati > Pseudomonadota > Gammaproteobacteria > Alteromonadales > Shewanellaceae > Shewanella > Shewanella yunxiaonensis. Next base: position 2,350 of record NZ_CP073587.1, read on the forward strand.
GAGTCTCTTGAAATCGGCTTTAACGTTTCTTACCTGCTGGACGTCCTTAACAGTCTTAAATCTGACGATGTACGTATTACCCTCAGTGACGGAAATTCCAGTGCGCTGATTGAAAACCATCAGGAAGAAGACTCAATGTATGTTGTAATGCCAATGCGGCTCTAAGCCGGGCGTTGAATGAGCCTTAGCCTTTTCAATATTCAACACTTTCGCAATCTTGTTTCAGCCCAATTGCAACCAGGCAATGGGCTGAATCTTATTTATGGGCAAAATGGTAGCGGCAAGACCAGTATTTTAGAGGCAATTTATTTCCTTGGGATGGGCCGCTCCTTTAGAAGTCATTTAGCGCAGCGTGTAATAGGCAATGAGCAAGAACAGTTAACCCTGTTTGCGCGACTACGATCAGCAGATGCCGAACATAAGGTTGGGGTTCGCCGCTATCGGAATGGTGACACAGAAGTACGTATTGATGGCGAGAAAATAAGACGTTTATCCGTACTTGCTGAGACGTTACCAATACAACTCATCACCCCAGAAAGCTTTTCCTTGCTGTTTGAAGGTCCCAAGGCGCGTCGGCAGTTTATCGATTGGGGAGCCTTTCATGCTGACCCTAATTTTTATCCTCAATGGATGAATGTCCGGCGAGTTTTGAAACAACGAAACCAGTTATTGCGGGATGGCGCCAGCTATCAGCAGATTGCCTATTGGGACCGTGAATTTGTGCGTTATTCAGAAGCGGTTACCGACATACGAAACGATTATGTGGACTCGTTAAATAACCTGTTAAAGGGTATAATCGGAGAGTTTTTACCACAGGCAGACATCAGGGTTTCATTCACGCGTGGCTGGGACGGTAAAACCACATTGGTCGAGCTGTTAGAAGCTCAATACAGCCGCGATGTGGCGATGGGATTTACGGTGAGCGGACCCCATAAAGCGGATTTGCGCTTAAGGGTGGCTAATTTGCCAGCGCAGGACGCATTATCCCGTGGTCAGCTTAAGTTATTGGTGTGTGCGTTGCGGATTGCACAGGGAAAGTTGCTTAAACAACAGCTGGATAAAGATAGTATCTATCTGGTCGACGATTTGCCGTCAGAACTGGATGCCAAACATAGAAAGTTATTGCTACAGCAATTGGCTGAGACTGGTGCGCAGGTATTTGTTACCGCCATCGATCCAGCAGCAATAGCTGATTCATTAAGCACTCCACCGGAACGGATTTTCCGGGTAGAACAGGGGAGTGTGACGGTCATTGAATAACCGATGAGAGATTAGTATGTCAGAGAATAGTTATGATTCTTCGAGTATCAAGGTTCTGAAAGGCCTTGATGCGGTTCGTAAAAGACCCGGAATGTATATTGGTGATACCGATGATGGCACGGGTTTGCATCATATGGTATTCGAAGTGGTTGATAACTCCATCGACGAGGCTCTGGCGGGTTACTGTAAGGACATCGTGATTACCATCCACATGGATGGTTCGGTATCAGTCAAAGATGATGGTCGTGGTATTCCCGTGGCTATCCACCAAGAAGAAGGGGTTTCTGCCGCACAGGTGATTATGACTGTGCTGCACGCCGGCGGTAAATTTGATGATAACTCTTACAAAGTGTCAGGCGGTTTGCACGGCGTTGGGGTTTCTGTCGTTAACGCACTGTCAGAAAAATTAAAGCTGACAATTCGCCGTGATGGCAAAACTTACGAACAGTACTACAGCCACGGAAACCCAGTTGATCCGATTAAAGAGATTGGTACCTCTGAGCACACTGGCACTGAAATTCGTTTCTGGCCAAGTAAACTGACCTTTACCGACGTTGAGTTTCATTACGAAATTCTGGCAAAGCGTGTACGGGAATTATCATTTCTTAACTCAGGTGTTGGCATCCGCCTAATTGACGAACGCGACCATAAAGACGACTTCTTCCATTACGAAGGGGGGATTCGCGCCTTTGTTGAATACCTGAACCGCAATAAGACCCCGGTTAACAAAGATATTTTCCATTTTTCTCAAGAACGAGATGACGGCATCACGGTTGAAGTTGCGATGCAATGGAATGACGGTTTTCAGGAAAATATTCTGTGTTTTACCAATAACATTCCACAACGGGATGGGGGTACACACTTAGCGGGCTTCCGTGCCGCGTTAACCCGTAACCTTAATAACTATATGGAAGCCGAAGGTTACAATAAGAAGAATAAAACCAATGCTACCGGTGACGATGCGCGCGAAGGTCTGACAGCGGTTATCTCGGTTAAAGTACCAGATCCTAAATTCAGCTCCCAGACCAAAGATAAACTGGTGTCTAGTGAGGTTAAGACAGCGGTAGAGCAGACCATGGCTGAAAAGCTCAACGATTACCTGCTGGAAAATCCTAACGAAGCACGTTTGGTGGTCAGTAAAATTATTGATGCTGCCCGTGCCCGTGAAGCCGCTCGTAAAGCTCGTGAAATGACCCGCCGTAAGGGCGTGTTGGACCTGGGAGGCTTGCCTGGTAAATTGGCGGATTGTCAGGAAAAAGACCCTGGTTTGTCAGAAATCTACATTGTGGAAGGGGACTCGGCTGGTGGCAGTGCCAAACAGGGCCGAAATCGTAAAAATCAGGCTATTCTGCCGCTGAAAGGTAAGATCCTTAACGTAGAAAAAGCGCGTTTTGACAAGATGTTATCTTCCCAAGAAGTGGCCTCACTGATCACCGCCCTTGGGTGTGGTATTGGTCGTGATGAATATAACCCGGATAAGACTCGTTACCACTACATTATCATCATGACCGATGCTGACGTGGATGGCTCACATATCCGTACGCTGTTGCTGACATTCTTCTTCCGGCAGATGCCTGAGTTGCTGGAACGTGGTTATGTGTATATCGCCCAACCACCACTGTTTAAGGTTAAGAAAGGTAAGCAAGAACAGTATCTTAAGGATGAATCTGCGTTAACTGAGTATCTGACTTCGCAAGCGCTGGACGGTGGTTGTATCTATCCATCTAAAGATGCGCCAGCGATGTCTGGGGCAGCATTAGAGCGCCTGGTTCTGCAATATCGCGAAGTCGAGCATACCATCGAAAAACTGGAAAAACGTTTTCCGGCAAATGTGACAGATCGCATGATCTATCATCCTCGAGTCACTGCGGACATGCTTGCTGATGAGACACAGATGGTCGCTTGGTGTAAGGCCTTACTGGAAGATCTGCAAAATCGCGAAACACATGGTGTGCTTTATAAGCTTGAGCCCATATTAGAGCCTGAACGTAAGGTCTATCTGCCGCAATTAACAGTTCGCAAGCATGGTATCGATAGTCACTACCTGTTTAGTTTTGACTTTTTCCATGGCGCTGATTACAAGCGTATTGCTGATCTGGGTGAGCAGCTCGACGGTTTGATTGAAACCTCGGGTTATGTACAGCGTGGTGAGCGTAAGAAAGATGTTAGTACCTTTGCTGAAGCGCTTGAATGGCTGGTGGCAGAGTCTAAACGGGGCATTTATATTCAACGCTATAAAGGGTTGGGGGAAATGAATCCAGAACAGCTGTGGGAAACCACGATGGACCCTGAGACTCGTCGGATGCTGCAGGTGACTATTGAGGATGCATTAGCTGCGGATCAACTGTTTAACACACTGATGGGGGATGCGGTTGAGCCTCGTCGTGAGTTCATTGAGTCCAATGCGTTGCACGTATCTAACTTGGACGTATAGCGATTTAATAATCGGTAGAAAGGGAAGACTTCGGTCTTCCTTTTTTATGCCTATTAAATACCACTTAGCTCAAATCTTGATCGTATAGTATTGGGATGCGATTGTGGCGGACGCTATAATCAGCAAATATCAACGAAGGTGGTGAGATAGCAGTGTTGGGGATATTTAAAAAGCTGTTTAATATCAGAGACGATATCAACATTGAGCGACCACAAAGTTTTTCGGGGGCACCAACGCCTATTGCGCAAGAGCTGCACAAGGTTAGTCAGCATGTCGCTATGGTGAGTGCAGACGAGCGTCTGGAGGCATCTGTCGATGCTACAGCGCTGTTTTATAGCTTGTTATTTTCTGTCGGCAAAGATAGTGGTGGAGTGGCAAATGCTTTAGAGCGGCGAGTATTGGCTGCGGTGGAACAGGCGTTAATGTCCCCACAGCAGGTTGCAGCTAACGTCTTAAAACTCCCAGGCAGAATTATGGAACTGGATCGTAAGCTTAGTGATCCAGAATTTTGTAGCCAGGATATTGTTAAGATCATCCAACAAGATCCAGTGTTAAGTGCTGACGTCATTCAAGCGTGTAATGCACCTGTATTCCGACGCTCCGAACGTAGTATTACCAATTTGCCTCAGGCGCTGGTCGTACTGGGGAGTGAGCGGCTACGACGTATTGTCACAACTTGTATGATGAAGGAGATGATAGCGATTAAACCTATCTATTTCCGACGTTTTGGTGCTCAGTTATGGCGGCATTCACTGCAAGTCGCTTTTCTGGCTGGTGAACTTGATAAGCAACACTCCGACACAGCTTTTATGGTGGGCTTACTACATGATGTCGGCAAGATTGCCATATTCAAGTTGTTGCTCGACGTTTTTAATCAGACAGATCCATCTGAACAGCCTAAATCCTGGCTATTTCGTCAGGTCATGACCGCCAGATCATTGGAGTTAAGCAGTTTATTAGTCAGTTGTTGGCAACTTCCCGCAACGTTTGCTGAGACATTATCTCCATTAGCAAGTTCGTTAGCTCCTGCCGCTGGTTTGTCTCGAGTTGTTTGGCAGGCAAATGTGATCAGTGAGTGTTCGATGTTGTACGAAGAAGGACGTTTGGCAGAACCGTTACTGGATAATCTATTGAGTGAAATAGCTTTATCACCGCAACAGTTTCTTTTTTATCACAATAAAATCAAAGAGATAAAATAAAGGCGCCCGTTGGCGCCTTTATTTCAACCAGTCACACAGTGTTATTGCAATAGTGAAATGTCTGCTACTCGCAGGAACTGGTCACGTAATTGATTTAGCAGAGCCAAACGGTTATCACGTAGTGCCGCGTCATCAGCCATGACCATAACCTGATCAAAAAATTGATCAACGTCCTCGCGCAACTCAGCCAACTTGGTGAGTGCCTGTTGATAGTTTCCTGAGTCAAATAATGGTGTTAATTCTGGTATCAGATCGTTTAATGCTGTTGCCAGCGTCACTTCTGCCGGCTCTGTCAATAGCTCTTTAGCTATCGTATTTGGCAACTCACCTTCAACCTTGGACAAGATGTTTGATACACGCTTGTTGGCTGCTGCGAGTGCTGCGGCCTGCTCCATTTCTCGGAAGTGGGCAACGGCTAGAATACGGTCATCAAAATCAGCTGGTTTTGTTGGGTAACGAGCTAACACCGATAGGATTACATCAGTACTGATACCTTTGTCCTGGTACCAAGCGCGGAAACGTCCCATCAGGAACTCAAGCACTTCAGCAGCAGTATTGCCGTTAGTTAAGTTGCCGCCATGAGCTTTGACCGCGCCAGCAATTATATCGACTAAGTCCAGTGGCAGTTTGTTTTCAACAATAATACGCAAAACTCCAATGGCGGCGCGGCGCAGTGCAAATGGATCTGCTGCACCCTTTGGCGCTTGTCCGATGCCAAAAATCCCTGTCAGGGTGTCCAACTTTTCCGCCAGTGCAACAGCACAACTTACGGGAGTTGTTGGCACGGAATCGCCGGAGAAACGGGGTTTGTATTGTTCATCCAATGCCAGTGCTACTGCTTCAGTTTCACCATCCAGACGCGCATAGTGCATACCCATGGTGCCTTGAGTATCGGTAAACTCCATCACCATGTTGGTCATGAGGTCAGTCTTAGATAATAAGCCTGCTCTTTTCGCATCAATAACATTTGCATTGATGCTCGCTGCGATACTACCTGCCACTTCTGAGATGCGCTGAACGCGGTCTTTAAGAGTGCCTAATTGTTTCTGGAATACCACAGTGTCTAGGCTGTCAATTCGAGAGGCGAGGGTGTGCTTCTTGTCGGTATTGAAGAAGAACTCTGCATCTGCAAGACGTGGTCGCACGACCTTTTCATTACCCGCAATGATTTGTGATGGATCTTTTGATTCAATGTTGGCGACAAAAATGAAGTGTGGCATCAGTTTGCCTGCAGCATCAAAAACCGGGAAGTACTTCTGGTCGCCCTTCATGGTATAAACCAGTGCTTCCGCTGGGACTGCCAGGAATTTTTCTTCGAAAGCTGCCGTCAGTACGACAGGCCATTCCACTAAAGAGGTCACTTCTTCCAGGAGACTGTCGCTGATATCCGCTTTACCACCGATTTTTATTGCAGCGGCTTCGGCATCTGCTTTTATGATGGCTTTGCGCTTATCGTAGTCCGCTATCACTTTGCCACGTTCATATAAGGTGCTGAGATAGTTGTCGGCATGATCTAATTCAAAGCTGGCTTCGCCCATGAAACGATGGCCGCGAATGGTGCGTGCAGAATTGATACCCAGTACAGTGCCTGGAACCACCTTATCGGCCAGTAACATAGTGACGGTGTGAACCGGACGAATAAACTGGGTCTTGTTATTGCCCCAGCGCATAGGTTTAGGAATAGGGAGTTTATCCAGCGCTTGTTGGGCCATTGTTGGAATCAACTGTTCGGTACTGACACCATTAACTTTGGCGTGATAGACCAACCATTCGCCTTTGTCGGTGGCTAGTCGTTCTGCCTGAGCAACGGTAATGCCATTACCACGCGCCCAGCCCTGTGCCGCTTTGGTTGGGTTACCCTCAGTGTCAAACGCAGCGGCAACAGAGGGTCCACGCTTTTCAATAACTTTATCTTCTTGCGCCAGTGCTAGCTGCTCAATATAAAGCGCTAATCTTCTGGGCGCGGCATACCAGCATGCCTTAGAAAAAGGTATTTCTGCTTTATTTAATTCGTCTGTGAAATTGCCAAGGAAAGATTCCGCCAGACTGCGCAAGGCTTTGGGTGGGAGCTCTTCCGTACCGATTTCGATGAGTAAGTTTTCAAAATTCATTAACGTCTAACCTCACTTACACATTGGGAAACCCAGAGCCTCCCGGGCCTGGTAATAAGCTTCAGCTACCGCTTTCGCCATGGTTCGTACGCGCAGGATGTAGCGCTGCCGTTCAGTAACTGATATGGCATGGCGTGCATCTAGCAGGTTGAATGCGTGTGATGCTTTCATGACTTGTTCGTAGGCGGGCAATGGTAAAGGCTTTTCTAAATCTAATAGTTTTTGACAGCTCTTTTCGCATTGATCGAACATACCAAAAAGGAAATCTACGTCGGCGTATTCGAAGTTGTAAGCTGACTGTTCAACTTCATTTTGATGGAATACATCGCCATAGGTGATTTTACCTAGCGGACCATCGGTCCAGACCAAATCGTAGACACTATTTACGCCCTGGATATACATAGCTAAACGCTCCAGACCGTAAGTTATTTCTCCCGTTACCGGGCTACACTCCAGGCCACCAACTTGTTGGAAGTAAGTGAATTGGGTTACTTCCATACCATTCAACCAGACTTCCCAGCCCAGACCCCAAGCACCCAGTGTTGGTGATTCCCAGTTATCTTCAACAAAGCGAATATCATGGACTGTAGGGTCTATCCCCAGTGCTTTTAATGAGCCTAGATATAGTTCCTGGATATTATCCGGAGATGGCTTCAGAACCACCTGAAACTGATAATAGTGTTGTAAGCGGTTTGGGTTCTCACCATAACGGCCATCTGTTGGTCGGCGAGAGGGTTGTACGTAAGCGCTGCTCATAGGCTCAGGCCCTAAAGAGCGCAGGAATGTTTGTGGGTGAAATGTCCCAGCCCCAACTTCCATATCCAGAGGTTGCACGATTGCACAGCCTTGCTGTGCCCAATAATCCTGCAGGGTCAAAATGAAGCCCTGGAATGTTTTCACATCATATTTGGTCGTCATGTCTACTGCTGTCAGCCGTCTATAGAAAATGGTTCCGATTATACCTTGTAGACCATGGCTTATGTAGGTTATTTTTTATCGAGTATCAGTTTTTAAAGGAATTCTTTAGATGGAAAAGCATCGGTGTGGCTGGGTTTCGGCTGATCCTTTATATCAGCAGTATCATGACGAAGTGTGGGGCAGGCCGGTTTATGATAGCCAACAACTGTTTGCTAAATTGTGCTTGGATGGACAGCAGGCTGGATTGTCCTGGATTACCATTTTACGTAAACAAGCTAACTACGAAGTGCTATTTTCCAATTTTGACCCCAAAATTGTCGCCTTGTATGACGAGAGTAAGGTCACGGAATTGTTGCAAAATCCAGGAATTATCCGTAATCGAGCGAAGGTTAATTCAATTATTCAAAATGCTCGGGCCTATTTAAAATTTATCGAGCAGGGTAATGACTTTTCAAAATTTTTATGGGGATTCGTCGGTGGTAAGCCTTTGATTAATTGCTACACCAATTTGTCTGACGTTCCTGCCCAAACTCCGGAGTCAGAAGCGATGTCTAAGGCGCTTAAAAAGCTTGGATTTAATTTTTGTGGTCCGACTATCTGTTATGCTTTTATGCAGGCTGTAGGAATGGTAAATGATCATCTAGTAGATTGTTTCTGTTATTCGGAAACTAATTACTCTTAATCTAAAGTAGGGTTTTACTGGTGGATGTTCCACGTGGAACATCCACCAGTAAAATTACAAGTGCTATTCTGGCTGGTCTGAAATAATAACTGCATTCCCTTTTGTCACGTTACCTTCTCTAATCACTCTACAGGTAACTCCACCTCTCCAATCGGTAACTAATGCCGCTTCAAGTCCAGGGTATTCTTGCTCCATATTTTTGCATGGATTGGTTTCGCCAGTTATCTCAAGAATGACGTTGCCAATTTTAAGGAATTGTCCGACAGAATCAGCACCAAAACGGACACCGTCAATAAGTAAATTAGCTCTTCTGGCCAGCCAAGAAATAGAAGTCCCTAACTCATTACAGGTATCAAGCCATTGCTGCCGAGATAGTACAGTCACTTGTCGAGGACCAGGCTTACCAAAAATATCATGTTCCACACCTGATTGTGTTGAAATGAAAGCCTTGTTAATTTCCAACATGGGCCTTTTTCGCCCGTCCTTAAAAGCGATAGCCTGTAATTCCATGGACATCTCTGTTATAGCCCCTTTCGAATGAGGTAACGATAGGGGGTTACGGTTGTATCGCTTGCTACCAGGGTATGATCCATAAACTGACAAAAACTTGGAATATCCCGAGTGGTCGCCGGGTCATCGGCAATGATCAACAATGTTTCTCCATCAGCCATATGACGGACTTTTTTTCGCAGCATCATGACAGGCTCAGGACACCGTAACCCCAATGCATCAAGTTGATGTTGAGCACTACCAAAATCTTCGTTCATTTTTTACCTCTTGAGAACGTATGGCTGGAAAATCTATTCGATATGTTACTGCAAGCAGCAGCAAAGAACCAAGGGCAGTGCAAATATTTGGATATGTTCCACGTGGAACAAAAAAGCCAGCGTTAAAAGCTGGCTAGAGGAGAGGAGTACCGAAGATGGAAAATTTAAACACGCTCGAAGATTGTGGCAATTCCTTGTCCTAGTCCTATACACATAGTCGCCAGGCCAATAGATACGTTTTTAGATTCCATTAAGTTAATCAGTGTGGTCGATATTCTGGCACCGGAACATCCCAATGGATGACCTAAAGCGATAGCTCCGCCATTAAGATTTACCTTGTCATCGATTTGTTCCAATAAACCCAGATCCTTAACACAAGGGAGCGATTGTGCTGCAAAGGCTTCGTTTAGCTCTACCAACTCAATATCTGCCATGTTCATCCCTGCACGTGCCAGCGCTTTCTTAGTCGCAGGAACTGGGCCATACCCCATGATGGCGGGATCACAACCAGCCGTCGCCATTGAGCGAATTCTCGCGCGAATAGATAAGCCTAAATCCTTCGCCTTTTGCTCTTCCATCACGAGCATTGCTGCTGCACCGTCTGAGAGCGCAGAAGAGGTTCCCGCTGTTACTGTACCATTTGCTGGATCAAATACCGGCTTTAAGGCGGCAAGAGATTCAAGTGTTGTTTCAGGACGAATAACTTCGTCATAATCAACAGATATTAAAGCACCGTTGCTATCATGGCCGTTAATCACCTGGATTTCATTGGCAAATCGTCCCTCAACTGTTGCAGCATAAGCCCGCTGATGTGATCTTAGGGCAAAGGTATCTTGCATTTCGCGACTAATCCCATGCAGCTTGCCCAGTAACTCGGCCGTCAACCCCATCATTCCCGAAGCCTTGGCAACGTTAATGGAAATGCCTGGATGAAAATCAACACCGTGGGTCATCGGCACATGACCCATATGTTCAACTCCACCGATGATAAAGGTATCGCCCATACCCACCATGATAGATTTTGCTGCTTGATGAATTGCTTCCATTGATGAGCCACAAAGACGATTAACCGTCACCGCGCCCACCTCTTTAGGTAGTCCTGCCAGTAATGTGGCATTGCGGCCGATATTAAATCCTTGTTCTAAAGTTTGTTGTACACAACCCCAAATAACATCTTCAATATCAGTTGGCAGTAACTGAGGATTTCTACGCAACAAAGATTTCATAAGCTCAGCAGATAAGGTTTCTGCACGAACATTTCGAAAAACACCACCTTTGGAACGTCCCATGGGGGTACGAATACAATCAACGATAACTGCATTTTTCATGGCAGATTCCTTAAATTAGTTCTGATAATAGTGGCCGTTTTCCGCGGCTAGTTGTCGCATGGTGTCAGTGACCTGATACAAAGCTCCGAGATAGGCATATTTATCTGCCCAAGCGACATAATTGGCAATTCCCATCGTTTCTATATAGCGGAATACACCACCTCTAAACGGTGGAAAGCCCAGGCCATATACCAGTCCCATATCTGCTTCAGCCGGAGAGGCTACAATGCCTTCTTCGAGACAGCGTACCGTTTCGTTAATCATGGGGATCATCGTCCGGGCAATAATATCGTCAGCAGTAAACTCCTTGAGTGGGCCAAATGCTGCGGATAACAATGCATATGTGGTGGCATCTACGTCCTTTTTGGGCTTTCCCTTTTTATCTGGGGTATAACGATAGAAGCCTTGGCCATTTTTTTGTCCTAGGCGATTTTGCGCGAACATCAATTGCAAAGCATCGTGTTCACTGGGGGTCATTCGCTCGGGAAATCCCTGTGCCATAACCGCTTGGGCGTGATGGCCAGTATCCATTCCAACAACATCAAGTAAATACGCCGGCCCCATTGGCCAACCAAATTGCTTTTCCATGACTTTATCAATCGTCGCAAAGTCTGCACCATCCGCAATCAATCCATTAAATCCAGCGAAGTATGGAAACAGCACACGATTGACGAAAAAGCCAGGACAGTCGTTCACGACGATAGGGGTTTTCCCCATCTTGCTTGCGTAGGCAACTACCGTGGCGATAGTAGAATCTGAAGTGTCCCTACCACGAATAATCTCCACCAGCGGCATTTTGTGAACCGGGTTGAAGAAATGCATACCGCAGAAGCGCTCAGGCTTCTTAAGGCTGTTGGCGAGCAAATTGATGGATATTGTTGAGGTGTTGGACGCGATAACTGCATTATCAGTCACCACTTGCTCTACTTCTGCTAACACCATACTTTTTACTTTGGGATTTTCAACTACAGCCTCTACCACAATATCTACTGGTTTAACGGCGGAATAATCCAATGCAGGCGTAATCGCATTTAGTACCTGTGCCATTTTTTGTGGCGAAGAGCGACCTCGTTCAACTTGTGCTGTCAGCAGTTTGGCAGCTTCAGATAGTCCTAATGCCAGTGCGCTTTCATTAATATCTTTCATTACTATCGGGGTGCCTTTGCTGGCACTCTGATAAGCAATACCCCCGCCCATGATACCGGCACCTAACACCGCTGCATGTGAGACTGGATGCGCTGATTTTATCGACTTTTTGGCTTTGCTCTTTACTAACTGATCATTGAGAAATATACCAACTAATGCTTTGGCAACGTCCGTTTTTGCCAGTTTTGCAAATGCGTGATGCTCTACCTGTAATGCCTGTTGCCGTGGCATTTTAGCTGCTTGCTCAATTACGTTTACTGCAGCCATTGGTGCCGGGTAATGCTTACCCGCAACAGTGAACACCATCCCTTTAGCGGTGCTGAAACACATCATTGCTTCCATTTTATCTAGCTGAAGCGGTTGTTGCTTTTGTTGACGTTTTGATTGCCACTCCAATTTTCCGGCAATGGCATCGTCAAGCATTTGTAAGGCAGCCGCTTGTAGATTTTCAGGCGTAGTAACGGCATCAAAGAACCCCACTTTTAATGCATCATCGGGTCGTTGATCTTTGCCAGTGGTAATCCATTCAAGCGCGTTGTCAGCACCAATAAGTCGAGGCAGTCGCACTGTGCCGCCAAAACCAGGAATGATCCCTAACTTGGTCTCGGGTAATCCGACTTTTGCGGTGCTGTCGCCAACACGGAAATCGGTAGATAAAATGGCTTCACAACCGCCACCCAGAGCATAGCCATTAACAGCAGACACTGTGGGATATGGCAAATCTTCCAACTTATTGAAAATACTATTCGCTAGCTGTAGCCAGGATAAAAGCACTTCATCTGCTTCGGCAAACAATGTCAGAAATTCGGTTATATCAGCGCCTACGATAAAACTATCTTTTGCTGAGGTGAGGACTAATCCCCGAACATCAGGTGTGGCTATTAATGCGTTTAATGCGGCATCGAGTGATGTTAGGGTTTCTTGGTCAAACTTGTTTACTGAACCATCTGAATTAAAGCGAATATTCGCAATTTGGGTGTCAAGAAGTTCAACCTGGATACTGTTACTTTGATAGATCATTCTGCATTCCTTATGCACAGGGCTGCGAGTTTGCCATCGTGGGATTGTGGCCATTTGTTGATCAGTGTGCGGTGAAATATCACAAATTACAACAGTCAATTTAAACGGTTGTTTGATTTTGGGTTGATAAAGCGCGGTTGTGATCCAAGTGAGATTTATAATGTATTGTTATTTATACAGTTAAATGGCATTTTGCGATCATTGATAGAGTATCATCCTTAAGTCGTAGATGATGATATTGAGGGGCTCTGTTGCAGTCGAATGAGTGACACGGGCAAAATAAGTAAGCAAGTTAATATCCATCAGAGCGTATTGTGTTGAATAGCTATCCCATACCCGCAGCGGACGTTACGTTTGAGGAAGAAATAAAACACAGTCGTTTTATTACCGTGCTTTTTCCCTGTGCGTCACCAGAAGATTTCAAACAAAAAGTTGAACAGCTAAAAGCGGCTTATCCTGCTGCCAATCACTACTGTCAGGCGGTCATCTGGAATGAGCCGCAAAACGCTGCTGCGATGGGATGTAGTGATGATGGTGAACCCTCCGGTAGTGCTGGTCGACCGATGCTTAATGTTTTGCAAGGTGCGGGTATTGGTGAGATCGGCGCGGTTGTGATTCGTTATTTCGGTGGCGTAAAACTTGGTGTTGGCGGACTGGTACGTGCATATAGTTCCGGTGTTAAGAATGCGTTAGTACGTCTGTCAAAGGTGACCAAGATTAAAAGAGTTCGGGCAATGCTAGATTGTCAGTACTCTCACCTAGCTGACGTTGAGCACTATCTAACGTTGTTTGAAGTCTGTATCACTGAGCGGGTGTTTACTCAGCATGTCACTTTGCAGTTAGAAATTCCCGTATCAAGCCAAGAAGAATTGCAGGCGGTGCTACAGCAAATAAGCCAAGGGCAACTGCAGCTCAGCTTTTCCAATGAACCGTTGTAAAAACTGTGTAACAATAACTAAGTTACCGACTACGCGACTTGGCAAAGGGCTACATGCACTACCGCACGATTACCCGTATCACCGGATTACTGGTGGGCTTATTTTCCATAACCATGGTTCCGCCAGCGTTGGTGGCGCTATTTTATGAAGATGGCGGTGGTGCTGCTTTCTTCCAGTCCTTTGCAATCAGCTTAGTTCTGGGGTTCATATTGTGGTATCCCAATCGCCAATACAAAGCAGATTTAAGAACCAGAGAAGGCTTTCTAATCGTCGTCTTGTTCTGGACTGTTTTAGGCGGGATTGGAACCTTACCTTTTTTGTTGGTTCAGCATCCAGATCTATCGATTGCAGACAGTATCTTTGAGTCTTTTTCGGCGCTGACAACTACAGGAGCCACAGTTATTGTTGGCCTTGATGAATTGCCCAAAGCGGTTTTATTCTATCGACACCAACTACAATGGCTGGGCGGCATGGGAATCATCGTGCTGGCAGTGGCCATTTTACCGGTGTTGGGGATCGGAGGTATGCAGTTATACCGTGCAGAAATACCTGGGCCGGTTAAAGACAGTAAGATGACCCCAAGGATTGCAGAAACAGCTAAAACGTTGTGGTATATCTATCTGTTATTGACCGTCGCCTGTGCCTTAGCGTTCTGGTATGCCGGTATGCCCATTTTTGATGCTGTTTGTCATTCCTTCTCGACCATTGCTATTGGCGGATTCTCTACGCATGACGCCAGTATTGGCTATTATCAAAGTCCGTTAATTAATACCATCTGTATGGTGTTTTTGCTGATTGCTGCGGTTAATTTCAGTCTGCATTTTGCGGCATTTTCCCGGCGAGGGATTAATTTCCGAATCTATTTTCAGGATGCTGAATTTAAGGCGTTAATTGTTATTCAATTGGCGTTGGGTGCCATTTGTTTTGTCACATTATTGCATAGCGGAATTTACGACTCTCCGGAACAGACGTTGGATTACGCACTATTTCAGGCCGTTTCGATTTCGACGACCGCCGGCTTTAGTACGGAAAGCTTTCATTCCTGGCCATTGTTTTTACCGATTTTACTGATTTTTTCCAGCTTTATTGGCGGCTGTGGTGGTTCTACCGCAGGTGGCATCAAGGTGATTCGTGCCGTATTACTGTTCTTACAGGGGGCGCGGGAACTTAAACGGTTAATTCATCCCAAGGCGATGTTTGCCATCCGTTTGGGCAACCGTTCGTTACCAGACCGAGTCGTTGATGCTGTGTGGGGATTTTTTTCCGCTTACACTTTAGTATTTATTATCTCTATGCTGATCTTAATGGCGTTAGGCATGGACGCCATTACCTCATTTAGTGCCACTGCAGCGTGCCTGAACAATTTGGGACCGGGTCTTGGTGATGTAGCGTCAAATTACGCTACAGTATCTGATGGTGCCAAATATGTACTGGTGGTGGCTATGTTATTTGGGCGCCTGGAAATTTTTACACTACTGGTTCTTTTTACTCCTACCTTTTGGAAAGATTGATGCACAATACCCTGATTATCTATTCGACCGTTGACGGTCACACCCATCGTATTTGTGAGGTAATTGCTGAGGAATTACGGCATAACGGCGAACAAGTCAGTTTGGTTGAATTATCAAAGGTATCGGAAACACAGTTAACACAATGCGATAAAGTATTGATTGGTGCCAGTATTCGCTATGGCAAGCACCGGCCAGCGCTCTATCAGTTTATTAATCGCCATAAAGCGTTGTTGGATGCCAGGATTAACGGCTTCTTTACGGTGAATGTGGTTGCGCGTAAGCCAGAGAAAAACACACCAGAAACCAATCCTTACATGCAGAAGTTTTTGCAATTATCACTTTGGCAGCCACAACAGTTAGGGGTATTTGCTGGGAAAATTGTTTATGCCGATTACAGTTGGTTAGACCGCACCATGATCCGCTTTATTATGTGGATGACGAAAGGCCCTACCGACACCTCCCAAGCCTATGAATTTACAGACTGGGAGAACGTGCGGCGGTTTGCGAGGGAGTTTGCGGCTCGCTAACGATGTGTGCTTAACATTGTGCAGAGCAGAACTTGCGATGCAGAATGGAGATGACTTCGGTCACTTGTTGGTTTTTGAGGCTGTAATAAACGATTTGGGAACTCTTGCGAGTATCAACTAAGTCTTCTGAACGAAGTACGGCTAAGTGCTGAGACAACGCCGACTGACTCAACGGAACCGCCTCGTTAATTTCGGTGACGCTTAACTCTTTGTCGAGCAACAGGCAAAGGATCATCAAGCGGTAAGGGTTGGCAACCGCTTTGAGCCATTTTGCTGCAATTTCAGCGTTCGACAACATGGCGTCAATATTAATATCTTCAGGTGACATGCTATAAAGTACCTCTACTTCTTGATTAGATGATTCTAATTGAATGTTACGTGGTCGACAACTCATCAGTCTTTAAGCTGGATCTCACTTTTATCATCAAAATGCAGTAACTGCTTGTCCTATTTGGTCATTATCACTGTATTTTACTTTCATATTGTTCATTATCATCTTTTATTGTCGTTTTTTATAAGTAGAGCAGGTATTGCTATGAAATCCATTCTGGTTCTCTATTATTCCCGAGGTGGTCACACCGCTAGAATTTCCCGGTGTATCGTGCGTCGCATTCAACAGCAGGGATACAGATGTGAAATGATGGGTTTGCTTGAAGCGGAAAAGGAGGGTATTGATTGGCAAGAGTGGGATGCCGTCGTCCTCGGCGCTTGTGTACTTTACGGCACTTACGATAAAAGTGTCTTTGCGTTTTGTAGTAAATACCAGCAACAGCTGGATCAAAAAGCGATTAGCTTCTTTTCGGTGAATGTCGTTGCCCGCAAACCGGAAAAACGCATACCTGAAAATAACCGCTATCTGCAAAAATTCATTGAGTTATCGGCTTGGAAACCCAACGATGTGAAAATTATCGCCGGGAAAGTTGATTATCCATCGTGGCGTTGGCTTGATAAGCAGATGATCCGTCTGATCATGAAAATTACCGACGGGCCAACTGACACGAAGGCTGTGATCGATTACACCGATTATCAAGAGGTCGATGGCTATGCTGATCACCTGGCGACGTTAGTTCCGGCGAATTAATAACGCCAAAAACTGGGGTGAAACAGTACTGCGACGGTGAGAATTTCCAAGCGTCCCAGTAGCATGCCAATGGATAATGCCCATTTAGCCACATCTGGCAAGGTTTCAAAGTTACCCGCGGGGCCAATGACGGGGCCAAGCCCAGGCCCCACGTTGGTGACGGCGGTAATGGCACCAGAAAGACTGGTCATTGGGTCCAGCCCACACATTACCAATATCAGTGTTACCAACACAATTACCAGCATAAACAGCATCATAAACGTGACCAGAGAGCGTACAATTTCTTCGTTAATGGGGCGATTATTGTAGCGTTCACGGAAGATACCGTTAGGGTGGAATTGCTGCTTGAGCTGCTCACGCATGATGGCGACGGCAATCTGAAAGCGGAAAATTTTAATCCCCCCCGCAGTGGAACCGGAACAGCCGCCCACCAGCATCAGAAACAGGAAGCTAATCACCGCAACCGCACCCCACTGGCTATAATCAGTCAAACCGTATCCGGTGGTGGTCACTACTGACACAACGTTGAATGCCGCTAGTCTTAAGGCATCGATAAAACCTAAGTGTTTGGTATCGCTCAGCCATAACGCCAGTCCTAAGGAGACGACTAACAAAAACAGCAGGTAGCCTTTAATTTGTGCGTCGTTCCACACCCGCAAACTACGAACTTGGATGGTCTGTGCAAAGGTCAGTAAAGGCAATCCACCCGCTGCCATAAAGACAATACCGACCCAGTGGCAACGTTCCGGAAATGCCGCCATGGAATTATCTGATGTGGAATAGCCGCCGGTCGACAAAGTCGTCATCGCATGATTGATGGCTTGAAACCAGTTCATCCCCGCCCAGTGATACGCCATGCCACAAGCGACGGTGAGACCGACATAAACCAGAAACAGATATTTGGCGAGGCTTTGGGTGCGAGGAATCGTTTTATCTGACCAGTCTGAAGACTCAGTGCGGAACAGTCTCATACCACCCACGTTAAGGAATGGCAGAATGGCCACCGCCATCACGATAAAACCAATCCCGCCTAACCACTGTAATAGCGAACGCCAGATCAGGATACTGTGGTCCATATTATCCAGCCCGGATAACACCGTTGAGCCGGTTGTGGTAACGCCAGACATTGTTTCAAAAAAAGCGTCGGTGTAACCAATGCCGTGATACAGCGTAAAGGGCATCGCCGCAAATAAACTCACAATTACCCAGGTGAGGCTGGTTAACAGGAACATATCGCGGATATTCAGATGTAATTTGCCGCCTTGGCCGCGGTGTACACAGATACTGGCAAACACCCCGGTAAAAATTGCAGACACCAGAAATGCCATCACGGTTTCTTCGCCATAAACCAGCGCAAAAGCCAACGGGATAAACATAAATCCAGTCAACATCGACAGGAATAATCCCAAAATAAACAGTAGTGGCTTGAAGTTCAGCATGAGGGTGACCTAGAAGAAGAAGGCGCTGGGCTGGAACAGCTTTTCAACGTCACTGACAAACTTCTTGTTCACCAGGAACAAGATGACGTGATCGCCCTGGGCGATGACCGTGCGGTCATGTGCCATTAGCACCTCTTCGTCGCGCACAATGGCACCAATGGTCGTTCCCGGCGGTAACTTGATCTCACCAACCTGCTTGCCGACGACTTTACTGGTGCTGGCATCACCGTGGGCGATCGCCTCAATCGCTTCCGCCGCACCGCGTCGCAAAGAATAAACGTTACAAATATCACCCTGACGGATATGGGTTAATAACGAGGATATGGTTGCTTGTTGTGGCGAGATGGCGATGTCGATATTTGCTTCCTGCACAATATCCACATAGGCTTCGCGTTGGATCAAAACCATTACTTTTTTGGCACCCATACGCTTGGCCAATAGTGCGGACATGATGTTCGCTTCGTCATCGTTAGTTACCGCAATGAACACATCGGTCTGATCAATGTGTTCTTCCATCAGCAACTCTTGATCGGAAGCGTCACCACAGAAAACCGTCGTGTTCTGCAGTTTTTCTGATAACAGTTCGGCACGTTCCTGTTTCTGTTCGATGAGCTTAATGGCGTGATTCTTTTCCAGCTTTTTGGCCAATCCCAGACCAATGTTACCGCCACCTGCAATCATAATGTTGCGGTAGGAGCTGTCGAGCTTTTGCATTTCACTCATGACGGCGCGGATATGGCGACTATCAGCAACAAAAAAAACTTCATCATCGGCTTCGATAATCGTGGTTCCGCGCGGCATGATGGCTCGGCCCTGGCGGAAAATTGCGGCAACCCGGGTATCAATATTGGGCATATGTTCGCGCAGCGCCGCAAGGGCGTTTCCCACCAGCGGGCCGCCGTAATAGGCTTTGACAGCCACCAGACTCACGCGTCCGTCAGCAAAGTCGAGAACCTGTAAAGCTCCCGGATACTCTACCAATCGGTGAATGTAAGTAATTACTAACTGCTCTGGCGCGATCAGTTCATCAATCACAAAACCACCGCGCAATTTACTTTCAGTGTTCTTGGTTTCACTGTCGATAAACAGTTTGTCGCGCATGGCAAGGTATTGCTCAGAACGAATGCGTGCAATTTTGGTGGGGGTACCAAAAAGGGTATACGCAATCTGACAGGCGGTCATATTGCATTCATCACTGTTCGTCACAGCGACCAGCATATCGGCATCTTCTGCACCAGCCTCCAGCAGTACTCCTGGATTAGCGGCGTGACCAGCCACCACCCGCAGATCATATTTATCCTGCAAAGCCCTGAGTCGGTTCCTATCACTATCGACAATAGTGATATCGTTATTCTCACCTACCAGGTTTTCTGCCAGTGTGCCGCCGACCTGGCCCGCGCCGAGGATAATGATCTTCATGGCTTATTCTTTTCCCGGGGTTGTGCCTTAAGCTGTACTGCGTTTAAGCAGCTTTGCGTAGTAAAACCCGTCCATATTGTCCTGTCCCGGCAGTATTTGCCAGTCTGACGAGCAATTTTCTTGTGAAGCTGTGATAACTTGCAGCTCTGCATCAGCGGTTCGCGCTAAAAAAGCGGCAATCTGCTGGTGGTTTTCCTCCGGCAGAATCGAGCAGGTGGCATAGAGTAACACACCACCGGGCTTGAGCCACTGCCAGCAGTGATCAAGGATTTGCGCTTGTACTTTAGTGAGTTCTGCGATATCAGCTTCTTTGCGCAACCATTTGATATCGGGATGCCGCCGAATGACGCCAGTCGCTGAACAGGGGGCATCGAGTAAAATGCGATCAAACTTATCACCGTGCCACCATTCATGGATCGCGGCAGCATTGCCTTGAATAACCCTAGCATCGAGCTGCAACCGCGCAAGATTTTGGTTAACCCGCATCAAGCGCTTACTGTCATTATCGACAGCGACCAAGTTGATACCCGGGGTGCGCTCCAGAATATGACAAGTTTTACCCCCTGGAGCCGCACAGGCATCCAATACCAATTCCCCGGCTTGTGCATCAAGGAGTTGCGCCGCCCATTGCGCTGCACCGTCTTGTACTGAGACCGTACCACTTTCAAATCCCGGCAGTTGCGTCACATCACATGGATGTTCTAACAGCATTGCATCATCGCTGGAGCCTGGTGACGCAGTGATTGATTGTTCACTTAACTGTAAGAGGTAGTCACTGCGGCGCTGCTGCTGACAATTATTTCGCAGCCACA
Organism: Shewanella yunxiaonensis; assembly: GCF_018223345.1. Lineage (NCBI taxonomy): Bacteria > Pseudomonadati > Pseudomonadota > Gammaproteobacteria > Alteromonadales > Shewanellaceae > Shewanella > Shewanella yunxiaonensis. The sequence goes on from NZ_CP073587.1 coordinate 22,942, forward strand.
TCGGCGGACGCTGCTGACTATTCTCTACAACTTGTTGCCACTGGTTTGGATAGGCGGCCTGCAGCTTTTTGAGTATCCATGCAGGGAAATTATATTTCAGTGTCGGACTTTCTCCTGACAACGGCTGTTGTTGGCGTTGGATGTTCCGTAATACGCCGTTAACCACTTTCACCAGATTTTCCTGTCCCAGTTGTCGACATGCTTCAGCCGTTTCAGAAATGGCGGCATGAGGGGGAATGCGGGTGAAATACAGTTGATAACATCCCACCAGGAGTAACTGCTGAATAATGCGTTGCTTGCCTTTAAATGGCTTGGACAGACACGCCGAGACACACTGATCAAGTTGCGGTAATACCCGCATAACACCATAACAAAGCTCAGCAATCAGCGCTTTATCTTTAGGACTGCGGACATTTTGCTGTACATCGGGCAGTGCCAACGACAGTGATTGCCCTTGTTCCAGAACAGCAAAGACTGCTTTAGCTGCTAATGCTCTGAGATTGAGTCTCATGCGTTCACCAGTGATGTGCCGGGACTGAACCATTCCGCGCGCGCATTAAGAATGTCGGCGGCAGTGGTCGCCTTTTTCCCAGGAAGCTGCAATGTTTGCAGTATCAACAGTCCATCACCGGTTGCGACCGTAATCCCGTGTTTATCTGCGGCTACGATAGTCCCGGGTTCTGCACGAGCGTTTGATGGGGCAATACTGGCTTGCCAAACTTTAACGTTTTGTTGCTGACACTCAAAGTAACTGACGGGCCAGGGATTAAAGGCGCGGATCTCCTGCCACAGCTGTTTGGCCGGTTTCTGCCAGTCGATGGCCGCTTCTTCTTTGCTCAACTTGTCGGCATAACAAGCCAGACTGTCATCCTGAGCTTCTGCTTGCAGCGTATTTTCTGCTATGCCACTCAACGCTTGCAGTAATGCCTCTGGTCCTTGCTGTGCCAGCTTTTCATAGAGACTAGCCGAAGTGTCATCTGCTGTTATCGTTAATCGGGTCTTCAATAACATGGCGCCGGTGTCGAGCCCGGCATCCATCTGCATGACGGTGACGCCAGTTTCCTGATCGCCAGCCCAAATAGCGCGTTGGATCGGCGCTGCACCGCGCCAGCGTGGCAGGATAGAACCATGAACATTAATACAACCCAACCTTGGCGCATCCAATACAGCTTGCGGCAGGATCAATCCATAAGCCACTACCACCATGACATCAGCATTCAATGCCGCTAGCTGTTGTTGTGCCTCTTCATTGCGTAATGTTTTGGGTTGATAAACGGGAATATTGTGGTTCTGTGCCAGCTGTTTGACCGGACTAGGCATCAGTTTCTGGCCCCTGCCAGCAGGCCTGTCCGGTTGCGTGTAGACGGCTATGACCTCATGTGCAGAGTTCAATAACGCCTGCAGATGGCGGGCAGCAAAATCCGGTGTCCCGGCAAATATCACTTTCAAGGACGTCAAATTCTTTCCTGTGTTTGGTTGGTTAGCTCAGAGCTGCTTAGCTTCCTGACGAGCAGCTTTTTCGAGTTTCTGCCTGATGCGTTGACGCTTCAGGGAAGACAGGTAGTCAACAAACAACTTACCTTTCAAATGATCCATTTCATGTTGGATACAGATGGCAAACAGGCCGTCTGCCTCAATGGTAAACTCATTGCCGTCACGATCCAGTGACTTCACAGTGACAAATTCTGCTCTATCTACCTTGGCATAAATACCGGGGACAGAGAGGCAGCCTTCCTCATTGCAAAAATCACCACTGGAGCTAATGATTTGTGGGTTGATAAAGACCCGTGGCCGCTCGACATCGTCTTGCAGATCCATCACTATCAATTGTTTGTGAAAATCTACTTGTGTCGCAGCCAGACCAATACCTTTTTCGGTATACATAGTTTCGAACATATCGTCGATTTGTTGCTGCAAAGCTGCATTGAAATCAGTGACAGGTTCGGCGACCGTTCGTAGTCGTTCGTCGGGATATCTTAGTACATTTAACAAAGCCATAGGTAACTCGTAACAATTGTGTTAAAACCACGCGAGTTGGTTATACTGTTTCGTGCTAATGCGTTAATTTTAATCCTTAGCGGCTGTCAATAACAGAAAAAGCTCATTATTAATAGAATATGAGCCACACAACACGGATGGGCCCATGAAAAGGTTTACTTTATTTGCGTTACTGTCACTTGTTTGTTCCTGGGTATACGCTGATGTTTTAACTCTTAAATCCGGTCATCCCGACACCTACGTGGTGAAAAAAGGCGATACGCTTTGGGATATATCGGCAATGTTTCTTAAAGATCCATGGCGCTGGCCAAAATTATGGGGAGCCAACCCACAGATTGCTAACCCACACCTGATCTATCCCGGTGATCGTTTGACGCTGGTGTTTATCGATGGTGAACCGCGCTTAGTCAATAAGCCTTTTGTACGCAGCAGCCCTTCAGGACAAATCAAATCCAAAGGCGATGCCATTCCGTTAGTGGATTTGTCTTTGATCGAACAGTACCTAGTGCAGAACCGGATTGTTGATCCTGAATGGTTACAGCAACAGCCGATGGTGGTTGGCGGTGAAAATCCGGCAAAACGCCATGTCGCTGGCGATATCATTTACATCAAGGGTAACGTGCCAAAGGGTACCAAGCTGGGGTTGTACCAGCCAGGACGTAAATTTGTTGATCAAGACAGTGGCGATTCTTTGGGGCAGGAAGCGATTCTTACGGCTACCGGAAGGGTCACTGAATCTGGCGATATTTCCAAAGTGTTACTGTTGAATAATTTCCGCGAAACTAAGGCCGGCTTCAGAGCTTTTTCAGTTGAAGACGATGCGTTTATGTCGGCTTACTTGATGCCAAGGGCCGGAACTGTTGCCGATGCCAAAGTGCTGGCTTCAGAACTTGATATCCGCGAAATGGGTAAATTTGACATAGCCTATATCGACCGCGGCAGTAAGGATGGGGTGGAAACCGGCCAGGTCTTTACCATCTTTAAGCCGGGTGACAAAGTGGTCATTGGTAATGACGGGGTTCCGGTGCTTCCTAATGAACAGTCTGCTTACGACAAAATGCTAGGGGCTATGGACAGCGATGATGTGTTAAAACTGCCTAACCTCTACCGTGGTCAGTTAATGGTGTTTAAAGTGTTTGATAAAACCAGCATGGGACTAATTCTGGTGGATAAGCGGCCTGTGCGGGTTGGTGACATCCTGACTAAACCGGTAACTATTCTGCAAGGAGAATGACAGAGGACGCTCTGGTCGATTGGTTGTTTGTCAGTGCAGTATCCGGGCTTGGCCCGCTACGGATTGGACAACTGCTTGAACACATGGATGTGTCAGAGTTGCGGCAAAGAGTGGAACAGAAATCCGCGTCTTTGCCGATAGCTTTGCCAGAACCACAAGTTGCTGCTGCCTGGCGAAAAGTTGAGGCAGCGCTGACCTGGCAGCGTCAGGCTTCCCATCATTATCTAATTTGTCGTGACGACCCATTATATCCGCCGCTGTTGCAACAAATCGCCGACCCTCCATCAGTACTTTTTATCAAAGGTCATCCAGAGGCATTGTTACGTCCAGCGATTGCCATCGTTGGCAGTCGTGCTGCGAGCCATGCTGGATTGGCGCTGGCGTTCCAATTGGCCGCAGAACTTGACAGTATTGGCCTCGCGGTTGTTAGCGGTATGGCCGCGGGAATTGATGGTGCTGCGCATAAAGGGGCTCTTAGCCATAGCGGCAGTACCATTGCTGTGCTGGGAACCGGCGTAGAACAGATTTATCCGAAGCGGCATCGGCAACTTTACCATGATATTCAACAATATGGTGCGGTGGTGAGTGAATTCTGGCCTGACATCACCGCATTTGCTGGGAATTTTCCTAAACGAAACCGTATAATCAGCGGCCTCGCGTTGGGAACTCTGGTTGTTGAGGCCCGACGTCGCAGCGGCTCCCTTATCAGTGCAAGAACCGCTATGGAGCAGGGGCGGGAAGTTTTTGCAATACCTGGTCCGGTTATAAGCGGTGATCATCAGGGATGCCATGATTTAATTAAAAATGGGGCAAAACTTGTAGAGTCGCTGGCCGATATAGTAGAAGAGCTGCCGCCGTTGTTGCAAAGTCATTTGCAGGCGCTTCCGGGTCATGTCCCGTTACAAACAGAACATAACTCGCAGTTGCCATTTAAAACGCTGTTAGCTAGTGTAGGGTATGAAACCACACCACTTGATGTTGTGGTTGAACAGAGCGGTATAACGTTGGATCTGGTGTTGGAACAATTGCTTGAACTTGAATTACAAGGTTGGGTTGCCGCAGTACCCGGTGGTTACGTTAGACTCAAGAGGAACTAGCCATGTTTGATATCCTCATGTATCTGTTTGAAAACTATGTACATAGTGAAGTGGAACTGATGGTTGACGAAGATGAGTTAACCAAGGAACTGACTCGCGCGGGTTTTCATCAGTCAGAAATCCTTAAAGCACTCAGCTGGCTTGAGCGTTTAGCTGCTCTGCAGGAAAGTGATTCGCCGTATGTCAGAACTAATGACAGCTATTCTTTCCGTATTTACACCGACGATGAAATCGACAAACTGGATGTGGAATGCCGTGGCTTCCTGTTGTTTTTGGAAGAGATCGGCGTGCTCAATTTCAATACCCGCGAAATGGTCATTGACCGGGTGATGGAGTTGGATGAACCTACACTGGTACTCGAAGATCTGAAGTGGGTGATCCTGATGGTGTTGTTCAATGCTCCCGGTAACGAATCGGCTTATGAGCAGATGGAAGACCTGATATTTGAACAGCCGGACGGCAGATTGCATTCTTGAGTGACACATCAAAAGAAAGAGGCTTAGAGCCTCTTTTTTAATGCCCGGGTTCCTAAAGACTAACGTGTTATCATTAACGCAGTGTCTACCAATGAGCGAATAACGTATGGCCAAAATTGACCAAAAACTCTTCAATACTCGTGAACATGCACTGGAACGTGAATATGAAGTTTGCCCCAAGTGTGGTGCTGAGTTGAATATTCGTCATAGTAAACATGGCAGTTTTTTGGGCTGCAGCAATTATCCGACCTGTGACTATAGCCGTCCTTTAGTGCAGCATGAGGCCATCGAATCGCAGGTGATCCCTGGTTCTCGTTGTCCTGAATGTGGTGCGGAATTAGCAGTAAAATCTGGACGCTTTGGCATTTTTATTGGCTGTACTCGCTATCCAGAATGTAAACACGTCGAAAAGCATGACCAGCAGCCAGCGCAACAAGCTATTGATTGCCCACTGTGCCATACCGGCAAACTGGAACCGAGAACTAGCCGTTTCGGTAAAACCTTTTATGCGTGTAGCGATTACCCTAAATGCAAATATTTGGTGAATTACCCGCCACGCGCGGAGGCTTGTCCAGAATGCGGCTTTGGTATCCTGGTTGAGCGTCGTAGCGCAGGAGGGGTGCGTCTGGAATGTCCGCAAAAAAATTGTCACTTCAAAAAGCTTTTGTGATCTGTGTCAAACAATGGTTGGTGCCGGTCAGTGATGTCGTTATAATTCTCAATCCCTCGACGGCATTAGCCGCCATTAGCATCTTGTTTGTAAAGGTATAATGATGTTGCAAATACCGGCATCCGCCAGTAAAGAGATACTGCTGGGCGGTGGTGTAATCGCCTATCCTACAGAAGCGGTATATGGCTTAGGTTGTGATCCTGATAATGAAGCTGCCGTGCAGCGTATTCTGGAGATTAAACAGCGTCCCTGGCAGAAAGGACTGATTATGGTCGCTAGCAATTTTGCACAGTTGCGACCTTACATCGATGAAGCGCAATTAACGGAGGCGCAGTTAGCCAGCGCTTTTGCGAAATGGCCGGGTCCGTTTACCTTTATCATGCCAGTCAGAGCGTCACTATCGCCTTTCGTGCGGGGTCAGTTTGATACCTGTGCTGTAAGGGTATCGGCGCATCCACTGGTACGGGAACTCTGTGATTTAGTGAATAAGCCGATTATTTCTACCAGTGCCAATCTGGCCGGAGAGCCTCCAGCTGTCACTGCCGAAGCAATCCTACAGACGTTTGATGGCAAACTGGATGCGTTAGTTATTGGACAGTTAGGTGAGCAACGTCAACCGTCAACCATTATTGATATTCGCAGCGGCAAGGTGTTGCGACAGGGATAATCCATTAAGGAGCTAGTATGACCGCACCGGGTTCACAGATGGTGAAGCAGTACCTACAGCAGTTACAACAAAATATTTGCGAAGCGTTGGAACAACTGGATGGTTCTGCCAAGTTTATCGAAGATGCATGGCTGCGGCCGTTAGGCGGCGGTGGCAAAAGTAAAGTGCTGGTGGATGGTGCAGTGTTTGAGCAGGCAGGCGTTAACTTTTCCCATGTGACCGGAGATGCGATGCCGGGGTCGGCAACAGCGCATCGGCCGGAATTGGCCGGACGTAGTTTTGAAGCTATGGGGGTATCCCTGGTTATCCATCCGCGTAATCCTTATGTACCGACCACCCATGCTAACGTGCGTTTCTTTATTGCCCGTAAACCTGATGCAGATCCTGTCTGGTGGTTTGGTGGCGGTTTCGATTTAACGCCTTATTACCCAGTTCTGGAGGACGTCCAGCAATGGCATCGGCAAGCGCAAGCTTTGTGTCAGCCTTTTGGGGATGAGGTTTATCCCAAATACAAAAAATGGTGTGACGAATATTTCTATCTACCCCATCGTCAGGAAACCCGCGGTGTAGGCGGTTTATTTTTTGATGACCTCAATGACGGTGGTTTTGACCAGTGCTTTGCTTTTATGCAGGCGGTGGGTAACGGTTTTATCGAGCAGTATCGTCCTGTTGTGCAGAAACGCAAAGACACCCCATACGGGGAGCGTGAGCGTCAGTTTCAGCTGTATCGCCGCGGCCGTTATGTGGAATTCAACCTGGTTTATGACCGTGGTACTTTGTTTGGTCTGCAAACCGGCGGCCGGACAGAATCGATTCTGATGTCGATGCCACCTTTGGTGCGCTGGCAGTATAGCTATCAGCCAGAGCCGGGAACGCCGGAAGCGGACTTATACCAGAACTATCTTAAACCTCGGGATTGGTTGAGCCAGTGATCTGAAATCAGGCGAACCAATGATCCTCAAAGAATTATTGGTTACGCATATGGTCGGCGAGCTGGGCTATCGCCTGATAGATCACTTGCCGATGTTCCGGCTTTTTGACCGATTTTTCCAACGCGATTTTCATACAGCGCAGCCACTGATCCCGCATATTGTTATCAATCGCGAAGTTCATGTGCCGCGCTCTCAGCATTGGATTGCCATATTTTTGTTGAAATAGTTGTGGTCCGCCCAGCCAGCCACTCAGAAACTCATATAGCTTTTGTTCTGATTGCGACAGTGGATTGGGATGAATTGCCAGCAGCTGTTGAGTATCCTCGCGGCGCTGCATCTCCTGGTAAAAATGTTTGGCGATGGCGCGAATGGTGTTATCGCCGCCAATTAAATCGTACGCGTTAGACTGCGTTGGATCTCTGTCGGTGGTTTCGCGGCCAAGTATCTTTTTAATCCAATTCATAACTATCTCAAGTAATCATATCGGTGCCAGTATACACATTCTTGGTTCAGTCCGTGCAGTAGGGTGATTGCTGACAAAAGTCATTCAAGGGTACACTGCGACAATCATCAGTTGTTAATCTAGTATCATGACCGATCAATACGTTGTCTTCGGCAATCCTATCAAACACAGCAAATCGCCCTTTATCCACAAGGAATTTGCTAAGCAGACGAATGCTGATATCAATTATGAAACGGCATTAGTGCCGCTTGATGATTTTGTTAACACCGCCAGGCAGTTTTTTGCTGCTGGTGGCTGTGGCGCTAATGTTACTGTGCCGTTTAAAGAGCAAGCTTATCGCATGTGTGATGAATTGAGTGATGCCGCGCAGATGGCGGGGGCGGTTAACACACTGATTAAACTAGCTGATGGGCGAATTAGCGGTGACAACACCGACGGTGTCGGCTTAGTGACTGATTTACAGCGCTTTACTTCCTTGCGAGGTAAACAGGTGTTATTGCTAGGTGCTGGTGGCGCAGCCCGCGGTTGCTTGTTGCCATTATTAAATGCCGGTGTTGCCCAGATTGATATTTGCAATCGTACAGCCGCTAAAGCTGAAGTGTTGGCGGCGCTGCATCCGACAAAAGTGCGAGCCGTCAGCGCTGAAGCGTTGCTGCCCTCTTATGACCTAGTGATCAACTCTACTTCCGCCAGTCTTTCTGGAAATGTGCCGCTCATCCCTGCCGCAGCTGTTAATCAGGCACTTTGCTACGACATGATGTATGGCGCAGCGCCAACGGCATTTAATCTATGGTGTGAGGCTAACGGCGCTGCACATGTGGTCGATGGGTTAGGTATGTTGGTGGGGCAGGCTGCTTATAGCTTTTACTTATGGCGTGGAGTGATGCCGCAAGTGGAACCTGTACTACAAAAGTTAAGACAGCAGCTGGTGGGTCAATCATCATGAATCAATCGGTGATTTTCAATGAACAAGTGCGTTGGTTAGCCAAGCTGGACGCGCTGGAATTTATCGCGCAACTGCAGGGCAATCTCATTAAGTGCCGGGTTTCACGGCGCTATCTACAACAGTTTTCTGAGCTAAATCTACACAGCGAGCACGAGATTGTTAATGCTTTTGAATGTCAGCGTTTCGACCTGGAGGATATGGCCGAAACGCTGATAACTGAAGAAGCATTTGATGGTGAGGGTAATATTTCTCTGGGATAGGCTATGCTTGTTGCAGATATTCCGCCTTCAGACGCACATAATTATCTGCCGATGCCGGTAAAAACAGGCGTTCCTGCTCAGTTAAAGGTCGAGCCTGGCGAGCGGGGTTTCCCATATACAAGTATCCCGCCTGTAATCGTTTGCCGGGCGGCACCACAGTACCGGCGCCAATAATCACATCATCTTCTACCACCACATTATCCAGAATTATCGCTCCCATACCGATCAGTACCCGATTTCCTATAGTGCAGCCGTGCAGCATCGCCTTATGACCAACTGTCACATCATCACCAATGAGTAGTGGGTAACCCTCAGGATTGCTAGTTGAGCGACGAGTAACATGCAGTACGGATCCGTCCTGAATATTACTACGCAGACCAATGACAATGCGATTAACATCACCCCTTGCCGCCACCAACGGCCAGACACTGGCATCGTCACCAAGTGTAATATCGCCGACCAGTACACAGGTTTCATCAATATAAACGCGCTGCCCAAGCGTAGGAGTCATACCTTGGTAAGATCTTAAATTTGTCACTGTCATATCATCCGATCTCAATTTTGCTGCTGTTTTCACCATTATACGGACAAAAAAACACTACTCGGGTGAAATAGTGGGCAAACAGATAAAAATCGTAATTTTCTTGCGAATTGGTGCTTGCACAAAACTATAAGCCCCCTATAATGCGCACCCACTGACACGGCAACAGCGACACGCTGGCGGTGTTGAGGACAAGGCGGCAAGGCTGAATTGTCCTGGCGAAAAAAGATTGGCGAAAGCCACTTGACGCCAAAACGGGGTGGTGTAGAATGCAC
>NZ_CP073587.1:3535000-3772500 GCF_018223345.1 Shewanella yunxiaonensis
ACTGCTGCCAAAGGCGAGCAGCAGCAATCCTACCAATAGTGCTGAAGGCAACCGTTTCATTTTTGCTGTTTGAGTAATTCAGCAAGTTGCTGTTGATCTTCCGCAGAGAGTTCCTGCGATTTTGCGTTGTTATGACGTTGCTTGCGAATAAATAAAAATCCGATTAAACCACCGAACAACAACAGTGCCACGGGACCTAACCACAGAATATAAGTTTTGGTTTCCAAACGCGGCTTATACAACACAAACTCACCATAGCGACTGGTCATAAACTCAATGATTTCACTGTCACTCTTGCCAGCATCCACCATTTTGTAGACTTCCATACGCAAATCTCGCGCTACCGGAGAGTTCGAATCCACAATATCCTGATTCTGACACTGCGGGCAGCGAAGACTGCGAGCCAACTTCATGGCGTGTTCCTGATTGGCTTCGTTTTTAAATTGGTAGGTATCGACCGGTGTAGCCGATACCTGGTAAGCGACGCCGAATGCCAACAACGCACTAACAAAGACCTTCAGCAAAGCTTTCATGACGCTTTTCCTTCTTTAGTGGTTTCCTGTTGAGCGGTAGTCGCTTCCTGTTGGAGCTTCTTAACAATTGGGTAAATGGTTTCATTCCATACCCGCATGTCCACCGGGCCGGCATAACGGAAGCGGATGATCCCGTTATGATCGACAATAAAGCTTTCCGGTGCGCCGTACACACCAAGATCTAACCCGAGTTTGCCGTCGGGATCAAAGATATTCATCGTGTAGGGATCGCCTTCCCGATTCAGCTCTTCAACCGCAAGACCGCGCTGATCACGATAGTTGATACCGTAGATAGGCACGATGTTCTGACGTGACAGATGAACCAGATAAGGATGTTCATACTTACAGCTAGGACACCATGTCGCCCAGACGTTCATGATGTAAACCTGACCTTTCAGGTCATGATTGGTGATCATGACCTTTGGGTCTTCCAACTTAGATAAGTTGAAATCCGGTACCGCTTTGCCTTCCAGCGCTGAATCCAACTGCTGAGGATTCAGGTATAACCCCCGATACAGGAACACGCCCATTACCAGGAATAACACCAGCGGAATAAAAAGTAGCAACTTCTTCATATTCAACCTTTCTATCTCACTCAGGCAGATGCCAGACTGGCCTTCTTATCACTTTCAATAGGTTCAACGGCTTTCTGTTTAGCACGATAGCGCTTATCAGACGCTGCAAACAGACCGCCAATCATCATAAACACACCACCGAACCACAACCAACGTACAAATGGCTTGTAGTTCAGACGCACGGCAAATTCAGTCTTGCTGATAGGGTCACCCATGGTGATATAAAGATCGCGGAAGAAACCCCAATCAATACCCGCTTCAGTCATATCCATAGTGCGAACATTATAAATACGACGGTCGGGTTTCAGGAATGCCACTTCTTTACCATCTTTAGTGACCCGAACTTGCCCCTGCTTAGCAGTGTAGTTAGGACCTACCACATCTTTAGTTTCCAGATAATGGAAGGTATATCCCGCCAGTTCCTGACTTACGCCAGGTCCCATGCGGACACTTTTCTCTTGAGCATAGTTAGACACCATAGTGGCGCCCACAACCGATACGGCAATACCAATATGGGCAATAATCATCCCTAATTGGCTGCGGCCCATACGTGCCAGACTCAGTTCGCCATCGTTAGGTTTCACGATGTTATAGGCAACACGCAATGTTGACAGCAGTACCCATAAGGCCATGCCAAGGCCAAACATCACCCAAGCATTGAATTTACCATCAATGACAAAAGGCATGACCACACCAAACACCAGAGAAACCAGCGCAGGGATCAGTAACTGGCGCTTGAGTTCACCCGGCTTGGCTTTCTTCCAGCGGATGATAGGGCCAATCCCCATAAAGGCAAACAACGCAATTGCCAGTGGCACAAATACGGCGTTGAAGTATGGAGGTCCAACTGAAATTTTACCCATGTGCAACGCATCAATCAGCAGTGGGTATAAAGTACCCAGCAGCACGGTGCCCGCGGCGACGGTCAGCAGCACGTTACATACTAACAACATGGTTTCTTTAGACAGCAGCTCAAATCGAGCAGGGCTGCTCATTTCACTAGCACGGAACGCGAACAGTGTCAGCGAACCACCAATTGTCAGGCCCAACAGCAGCAAAATAAACATACCGCGGCTTGGGTCAGCAGCAAATGAATGAACGGAGGTCAGCACACCGGAACGTACGATGAAGGTACCCAGCAAACTCAGCGAGAATGCAAAGATAGATAACAGTACCGTCCAGTTACGGAACGCACCGCGCTTTTCAGTCACGATGAGAGAGTGCAACAACGCAGTTCCTACCAACCAAGGCATAAAGGAAGCGTTTTCTACTGGGTCCCAGAACCACCAGCCACCCCAGCCCAACTCGTAATATGCCCACCAGGAACCCAGAGCGATACCGCCAGTCAGGAAGATCCAAGCTGCCATTGTCCAAGGCCGAGTCCAGCGAGCCCATGCAGAGTCAAGCCGGCCACTCAGTAAAGCCGCGATCGCAAACGCGAAGCTGACCGAGAAGCCTACATAACCCAAGTACAACATTGGCGGATGGAAAATCAGTCCCACATCCTGCAACATGGGGTTCAGGTCACGACCTTCCATTGGTGCTGGCGACAAGCGCTCAAACGGACTGGATGTCAGCAACATAAATAAGCTGAAACCAATCACGATCACCGCCAGAATTGCCAATACTCGCGCAGTAAATACTTCTTCTAGTCCTTTACTAAATAAAGCAACTGAAGAGGTCCAAATGGACAAGGCGAATACCCAGAACAGCAATGACCCTTCATGACCACCCCAGACTGCGGCAATCTTAAAGAAGATTGGCAATTCGGAGTTGGAATGATGTGCCACATAAGCAACTGAGAAATCATCCACTGCGAAGCTGTATGCAAGAGAAACAACAGCGAGAAGAATAAATAAGGTCATACCGTAGCTGAGCGGCCAGGCGTAGCGCACCAGGTACTGGTCTTTTCGGGCAACACCTATCAAAGGCACCGTGGCGAGCAATACAGCGAATGCTAACCCGATGATCATTGAGAGATGTCCAAGTTCTGGAATCATGGTTTTTCCTCGGTTTTACGTTCCGCATCATTCCTGATAGGAATAACTACCATACACAACTTAAGAACTCATAGATCCTAAGCCAATGATTAATATCAAAAATAAAGCTTTATTAACTAGAGTATCTTAATTGAGCTTTAGCTCATTTTAGTATTTGCTTTTGTTCCTGTCTGCCACTTTGCGCTAAATCTGGGTGACGGCTCTCATTCTGCGGCAACGCCCGGATTTTCTTCATATATCTGGCATGACTCTTTGCTGTGACCCATGTTCTTCACATAAGTTTCATCACTTTTTTACCAGAGATGAGGATCTGTGAACCAGTGCCCAACTATCGTGATTAACTCATAACGTTATGGTTATATTACTGTTCAATGAATCATCTTTACGTATAATTTGCGCTCAAGGCTTGCGGTAGGCGACTTTCCGCTTTATCTCCAACCAAAGTGAAACATAATAATGACCACATTCTGGATTTTCATCGCAATCGTTGTGCTGATCAGTCTTGCGCTGATCTGGGTCCCGCATTTCCGCCAGAAAAAATTGCTGGAAGCCGGGGAAACTGAAGTACGCAAAAAAACTAACTTAGAACTGTTCAACGAACGTCTGACCTCGCTGGAAAAAGAACACAGTGAAGGTATCTTGGATGACCAAGAATTTGAATCGTTGAAGAAAGAACTCGAAATCAGTCTGCTGCAGGATATGAAGCAGGCTAAAGATGAAACACTCGCGGTATCTAACAAGCCTCGCGGTCTGCTGTGGCCGAGCCTGATGTCGGTGGCAGTGCTGGCATTAGCCGGTTACGCCTATTATCACTTAGGTGCCTATCAGGAAGTGGAAGCGACTGCAGCCGATCCTGCCAATCCACATGCGGGGATGACACCTGAACAATTGATGGCGAAACGGGTAAATATGTTGGAAACCGCGGTCGCCAAAGAACCCGATAACAGTCAGGCTTGGTTTAGTCTGGGACACGCCTATATCTCTGCCGGTGAATTTGACAAAGCAGTACAAGCCTTTGACAAGGTGATGGATCTGGTCGGGGTACATGCTGAACTGCTCGGTCCTAAAGCAACAGCACTTTACTATAAAGCCGGTCAACGCATGATCCCGATTGTGCAATCATTAATTGATCAAGCGTTGAAAATGGATCCTAAAGATCCTTCAACCCTGTTACTGGTCGGGATGAATGCGTTTTACACCGCCGATTATCAGAAAGCCATCGACAGCTGGCAGACAATTCTCGACAGTGACCGTAACGACGTCGACCGTGCCGCGCTCATTGACGCAGTGAATACTGCCAAAATGCGTCTGCAAGGCAATACTGGCCCAATGCCCGATGATGCGACTCACAATAAGTTGAAGCAGGGAGAAGCTTCTGCGGCCGATGCGACTCAGCAGCCAACCGCCGGGACTGTCACTGTGAAAGTATCAGTAGCGCCAGCATTGGCAGGCAAAATCAGTGATACAGACACTGTGTTTATTTTTGCCCGTCCAACTGAAGGCCCTAGCGTGCCAGTCGCAGCGACCAAAGTCAGTGCCAAGGCGCTACCTGTCACCGTTACCTTAGATGATTCTACTAGCATGGGCAGCAGCGTTAAGTTGAGTACCACTAAAGCGGTTGAAATTATTGCGGTATTGTCCAAGCATGGTAACGTCAAGCCAGAACCAGGTGATCTGAAAGGGAGTGTTGCCAGTGTGGATGTCGGCGGCGAAGGCAACTTAGTCCTGGATACCGAAGTCAAATAACTGATGTCATTTAATAAAAAAACCGGCATTCATTGCCGGTTTTTTATTACTCGGACTCGAATTTAGTTACTTTTTCTGCGCCATAAATGCAATGGCTTTTTTGAATTCGTCATCAGAACAACTGCTGCACATCCCGCCTGCTGGCATGTTGCCCTTACCGTCCTTAACACTCTTCAACAGCGCATCCATGCCCTTATCCATCAACGATTTCCAGGCCGCATCCTGATGCGCACGAGGTGCACCACCGACGCCACTGGCATGACAAAACATGCAAGACTTGTTGTAAACCGCTTCACCTTCGTCTTGAGCAGAGGCATTCGCTGCAAACGCCAGCGTGGCAATCGCGGCAAGGGTATATATCTTTTTCATACACTTCGTTCCTAAAGCAATGACTTATGAGAAAATAGCTACCTTAGTAATACGATAGACTTGTTATTCAACACCGCATCAGCCTACATCAAAGTGTGCTTAAACACATCTTTTTGTGACCTAACTCTCATCTTAAAATTGCTTAACAGATAAAGTTTTGTAAATCACTAATATATTATCCACTTATGAAAAAGTTCCCAAAAGATCCTTTTTATTGGAAGCGCATCAAATTGCTGACACTTAGTCAAAAGCAGTTGTAAACCCATTTGTAGCTTTATGTTAGGATCTTTGCAGTTCTAGAAGTGCATGTTTATCGAGGGCTAAGTGACAGCACAAACCAACCCAGCATTACTGTCGGCAAGCCACCTCACTTGCATCCGTGAAGAACGGATTCTGTTTGATGACCTCAGCTTTGAGATCAACAGTGGCGATATTGTTCAGATTGAAGGCCCCAACGGCGCAGGAAAAACTAGCCTGCTACGGATCCTTGCCGGCCTGTCCCGTCCTTATGGCGGTGATGTGCTGTTTCAGGGAGAACCGATTGTCCGTTGTCGTGACGAATTTAACGAAGATCTCCTGTATTTGGGACATCTTGCCGGTGTCAAAAGCGAGCTGACCGCCGAAGAAAACCTTAACTTCAACTTAAGGATCAATGGCTACGCTCAGGTCGATTCAAGAGCAATACTGGCAAAGGTTAACCTCACTGGGTTCGAAGATGCCTTGGCAGGTCACCTGTCCGCCGGACAACATCGCCGCACTGCGCTTGCTCGTCTATGGCACACTGCCTGCAAAATCTGGATTCTGGACGAACCTTTCACCGCTATTGACAAGAAAGGGGTTGCCGAACTTGAGGAGTTATTTATCGCTCACGCCAATAATGGTGGCAGCGTGATCCTCACAACACACCAGGATATGGGCATTATCTCCGACGACAGATTACGTAAAATTCGTTTGGATTATCGCTTTGTATAGGGAATGAAATGAACAGAGGAATCAGTTATACCCAAGCATTTTTTACCCTGCTCCAACGCGATCTGAAGATTGCCGTGCGTCATCGTGGCGACATTTTCAATCCGCTGTTGTTTTTCATCATCGTCGTTACCCTGTTTCCATTAGGTATCGGCTCTGAAGCCAAAATTCTCAGTCGGGTAGCCCCAGGAATTATCTGGGTTGCTGCGTTATTGGCATCTATGTTGTCACTGGAACGACTGTTCAAGGCTGATTTCGCAGATGGTAGTCTTGAGCAGATGTTGTTAAGCCCGCAGCCACTGCAGCTATTGGTGCTGTCTAAAGTATTGGCCCACTGGTTGCTGACTGGTGTGCCATTGATTATTGTGGCCCCACTGCTGGCAGTGCTATTACATATGGATGCGAGTGCCTACCCCGCACTTATCGAGACGTTACTTCTGGGAACCCCCGTGCTGAGTTTACTTGGTGCGATTGGTGTAGCGCTGACGGTGGGACTGCGTAAAGGCGGGGTTTTGTTAAGTTTGTTAATTTTACCGTTATACATCCCAGTACTGATTTTCGCGACAGGCGCAATCGAGTTTGCCGCAACTAAACAACCCTATGACGGTCAGCTGGCAATTATTGCCGCATTGCTGGTCGGTTCCCTGGTTCTGGCGCCATTTGCCATCGGCGCCTCATTACGTGTGAGTACAAACTGATATGTGGAAATGGTTACATCCTTACGCTGAGCCCCAGAGGGCATACCAATTGGCCGGGAAATTTATTCCCTGGTTATCGATTCTTGCGACCCTGATGCTACTGACAGGCACTATCTGGGGCATGGTCTTTTCACCTACTGACTATCAACAGGGTGACAGTTACCGCATTATCTTTGTGCATGTGCCTGCCGCCTCAATGTCTATGAGTGCCTATATCGGTATGGCAATTGCGGCGTTTGTTGGCCTAGTTTGGCAAATCAAACTGGCTGACTGGATGGCGGCATCCATTGCACCAGTTGGTGCGGTCATCACGTTTATTGCGCTGATCACTGGTTCAACTTGGGGCAAGCCGATGTGGGGCACCTGGTGGGTATGGGATGCACGTCTGACTTCAGAGCTAGTGCTGCTGTTCCTGTATCTAGGTGTGATCTCGCTCTACGCTTCGTTCGAAGATAAAGTATTAGCCGCACGTGCTGCTGGCATTTTAGCCATCGTAGGTGTAATTAATATTCCTATAATTAAGTATTCCGTGGATTGGTGGAATTCTTTGCATCAAGGTTCGATCAAGATGACCGGCAAAACCGCTATGCCACCTGATATGCTGGTGCCATTGGTCATCAACATCTTAGGCTTTGGTGTTATGATCGGCGCACTGAGTCTGATTCGCTTCCGCGCAGAAATCCTCGCACGCAACGGTATGCGCCCTTGGGTTCGGGAACTGGCACAAGCTGAAGGAGTCAAATGATGCAAGCACAATTCCATTCAGTAACAGAATTTATCCACATGGGCGGTTATGCCTTCTATGTGTGGTTGGCTTATGGTGTCGCTTATGGCGCGTTAGCCATATTGATTGGTTTTTGTCTTACTCGTAAAAATCGAGTATTGAAAGAGATTGCAGCAAAGGTCAAGCGTGAAGAACGCCTGGCGCAACATCGGAGTAACAGACAGTGAACTCAAGACGCAAAAAAAGATTAGTACTGGCCAGTGCGCTGGTGGGCGGTGTAGCAGCAGTAGCCTCATTGCTGTTGTATGCGCTGAATTCTAACCTCAACCTGTTCTACACTCCGTCTGAAATTCTCAACGGGAAAGTAGACACCGGTGTCAGACCAGAAATTGGTGATCGTATCCGCATCGGTGGCATGGTGACTGAAGGTTCAGTCGTCCGGGATCCTCAAAGCCTTAATGTCAGTTTTGCAGTACATGATGCCAATGGCGGACAGGTAACAGTGACGTATGATGACCTGCTGCCAGATCTGTTCCGTGAAGGCCAGGGTGTAGTCGCGCAAGGTGTGTTAGTTGCTCCAGGAAAACTGGAAGCGACTGAAGTGCTGGCAAAGCACGACGAAAACTACATGCCACCAGAAGTTGCGGCAGCAATGGGTAAAAACCATCAGAAGATGGAATACACTGCAGAGCAGATGTCTGGTGGTAGTAAATAACGGCTAACGTTATCATTAAAAAAGCGCCTAACTGGCGCTTTTTTGTTGTCTTAAATCTGGACTTTACGCTGCCAGACACAGCAGTTGTTGCAACTCAGGCAACGAATTGACCTCAAAATGAGGGATTATTCCTTCAGGTCTCGGAGCGCCCAGACTATTGAGCCAGCAAGTATGTAAGCCAGCATTAAGACCGCCAAGCACATCCGTATGGGGATTATCCCCCACCATCAGCACTCGGCTTCGTTGCGGATTATCCATCTGCGCCAATGCGTGCTCGAAAATAGCCTTTTCCGGCTTGGGAGCGCCCACTTCTTCAGAAATCACCAACACATCGATCAACTCTGTGAGCCCGACTTTTTCCAGACGAATCCGTTGCAACGCTGAAAAACCATTGGTGATAATGCCCAGCTTTGCATGACCGCGCAGGCAAGCAAGCAGCTCTGCCGCACCCGGCAACATTTCACAGATTTCTGCCATCGCCAGCAGATACTGCTGGTTTAACAGCAGCGGCGCAACACCAAGCCGTTGTCCCCAACAGGCAAAGCGCTGGCGCTGCAATGTTTCCGCATCGATTTGCCGTGCTTGATAAGCCTGCCACAACGGAATATTCGCGGCAGAATAATCGGCAAATTCCGCCGGACCAAAATCCACGCCATATTGGGAAAACATCAGTCGTAGCCCGCGCGGCGCATCAAAATTGAACAGCGTGTCATCGGCATCAAACAATACCCAATCATAATCCGGGTGCTTAGGGCTAGACATAGTTTCTCCACAGCAACAATGAACTCCATAAAGCGTTGCTGATCTTATGCCGCCAAAGGCAGAAGTCGCAATATAGGCCACTAATTGCCAACGTCTGCGCGTTATCAACTTTCAACTTCAATCTCAGTCTCAGCCTCTTTAGACCCCGCAAGCCGTGCAAAATAGTCTCGTGCCGCCGCCTTAACCCGTGGCGCTAACAGGATGGCTGACAACATGGTGGGGATTGCCATCAATGCATAACACCCATCAATGATATTGACCACGTTATCGAGACTGGTAGTCGCTGCGAACAAAATGGCTCCCAGAAACAGATACAGGTATAAATTCACATAACGGCTGCCAAACAAAAAGCGGAAGCACTGACTGCCGTAAAACGCTTGAGTGATAATAGTGGTGATAGAGAAAAAGAACACGCACAACATCAACAGGTAAGGACCAATTCCAGGGATGGTGGTGGCGAATGCAGCACTGGATAAACTAATGCCGTCCATGCCGCTATATTGCCAGACACCAGAAATAAGAATGATTAGCGCCGTTGCAGTACACACCAGTAAGGTATCAATCGCCGGACCCAACATTGCCACCAGCCCCTCTTTAATCGGGTCAGCGGTTCTGGCGCTGCCGTGAGCCATCACTTCAGTTCCGATACCCGCTTCATTGGAAAATGCCGCGCGTTTTACCCCGATCAGCATGGTACCGAGTAACCCGCCCGCGATCGAATTGACCGAAAATGCATCTTCAATAATCATCGCAAAATAGTGCGGGATTTCCCCGAGGTGACTGATGAGTACAAACAGCGCACATCCGACATAAAGCAAAATCATGGTCGGCACTAAGCGGGTCGCGACTGCTGCAATACGGGTGATGCCTCCCAATACCACACTAGCGACCAGCAGCATGACACAGATCCCAATACCCAGCTCCAGCCAAAACTGCGCGCCGCTAGTGGTAGTACTGTCATGCACCTGAAACAGCTGCTCCTTGAGGATTTGCACCAGCTGATTACCGTTGAATAACGGTGCATTCCCCACCAGCCCTACCACTGCGAAGAAAATCGCCAGCGGCTTCCATTTTGCGCCCAGACCTTGCGTCACAATGTACATAGGGCCGCCCTGAACATGGCCGGTATCGTCTTTACCACGATACATAATCGCCAAGGTGCAGGTAAAAAACTTGGTCGCCATCCCGACGAGTGCACTGACCCACATCCAGAAAATTGCGCCCGGGCCCCCCGCAGCGATGGCTAAGGCCACACCGCCAATATTGCCCATCCCGACAGTTCCAGCCATCGCACTGGACAATGCCCCAGCATGAGAGATGTAGCCATCAGCATTAGGCTCATTATATTTGCCACGGACGATATCAATCGCGTGTTTCAAATAACGAAATGGTACAAAGCCGGAATACAACAAGAAAAACAGACCGCCGCCCACCAGCAAAAACAGCATATGGGGGCCCCATGCATAGTTAGCAAAGGCAGAGGTCGCCTCAGCAAAAGTCATATTGTTAACTCCAGGTGAATTTTGTCTAGCGTACCAAGCTGGCTTACTTAATCAAGAATTGCGGCTGAATATCTTATTTTTATTCAGTAGAATTGCATAAATAAAGTTTAAAAAGCGAAACCAATTAGGATCATTCAAAAAATACCGAGGACCATCGATGGCACCTCAACCGCTACTCATCGCGCCGTCGTTTCGCTACCGTCAGCCAATCCAACGCTACCCCAGAGATAGCATTAAAGCCTCGGATGCGGAACACCAGTTGCAGCAGTTGGGGACGTGGGCGCACTTTGGGCTCCACTGAGCGCGGAATAAACCATAAGGCCACTAACGCACGTAACACGGTAGACACCAAAAACACTACAAATATAGGGCTGGCGAGTTGCCAACCGCTCCAAGTCAGGAAATCAGCAGCGTGACTGGCAACCACACCACCACACAGCGCCCCCACAAAAACCAATCCGGCACTCAGTGCCGCCTGTAATGCGGCGTAGCAAGCAAAGTCGGAACGAAATGGACGGATATCATAGAGATAGTTGGCCGTACTTAATGTAAAGCCACTCCAGGAGATACCCGAATAAGCCTGGATCAGCAAAATGTAATAGAAGTTATCAGAGAATAACCACACCAACGGCAATGTGGGGATCATGCATGACGTAATGATCATCACCAACCGGTTACCATAGAGATCGCTGAAACGCCCCCAAAATCTCAGGGTGATAAACTGGGTTAAAATTGAGGCGACACTGCTCATCACAAACTGCAAATAGTTAAAGTGCAATGTTTCCAGCATGTACACCGCAAAAAATGGTGCCGAAATGGCCACCATCGACTGCATTCCAGCCACAAACAGACTGTATTGCCGAAATACCTTGTCTTTCCAGGCTTCTCTGAATTGATGCAGTGTCTGTATAAACAGTCCCGGAGTATGCGGAATGGTAGGTTCTGGGTCGTGCATTTTCCACAGTAGCCAGGCAGACACGAAACGTCCTAAGGCAACGGCGGCAAATAATAACGAAAATCCCAGCCAGGCCATGCTGAAGGAATCCGTCAAATTCAGCACCGTCCCGCCAAGCAGGAAAACGGTTAGTGACGCTATCTGGGTTAAGCGGGTGCGCGCCGCGAAAAAGGTGCCACGGCGTCTGGCGGGTACAATTGCCCCCATCCAGGCCCGCCAATGGGGCTGAATAAGATTAAGAAAGCCCTGGTACAACATTGCCAGCAGGATAAATAACCAGACAGCATGCTCACCAGCGAGGGCGGCCAATAAGCCCATGGCTAACACCCCCACCGCCTGCAGCGCTGCACAAAACACAATAAAGTGACGACGTGGGAAGTGGCTGGCGAGCCATACTGATAACAATTGGCTGATGGCACCAAACAGCTGTGGCAGCCCAGTAACCCAGCCCATCTGCGACAAGCTGGCACCTAAAGAGATGGCAAACGCGTTAAAAAAATTGTCACTGGTCGCCGTCATGGCTGATGAGGCCAACGCTTCCTGTTGCGAACGTTTAAGTGTCAGCCGTAACCAGCTATTGCGGGGGTCCCGCTTAACTTGAGACGTGGCTGCCGACGAGGTGACGGCCATAGTCACAATATCCTTGTGCTGCGGATAGTTGCATTATTGAGCGATTATGGAGTAAGCGAAATAGCAATACCAGATTATAAATTGCTCAGGGAGGCAATTAGTTCTGATTCCTGCGCCAACAGTCGTTGATAGAGGGTGAACTGATTCGCGGCCCGCTGCAAATTGTGCTGTGGATGCTCGACCCGAAAATAATTATCGCCATCCAGATAGTCCGTCAGGAATCTTACCGCGAGCATCAGGGTCACCACCCGCACGCCTAACCATAAGCTCTCACGTTCAGCAGCGGTCATGATCTGTCCGAGCGCGCGTTGCCAGCCTCGCGTAAGCGCCGCGAAGTAGTCTGGCAACACCTGTACCGACGCCAACGCCGTGTTGTCTTCAGCCACCGCAGCACAACAGCTGCGCACCATATCGCCAAAGTCATACATCAAGTAGCCCGGCATACAGGTATCCAGGTCAACTACCGCCACCGGCAACTGCAGCCCTTGCGAAAAAAGCAAGTTATTGATTTTAGTGTCATTATGACAAACACGCAGGGGCAATAGTGGCTCAATGTCGGCTAACTCCTTGAGCAACGACTGTTGCGACAACGCCAATTCATACCAGTTATGGCAACTGCGTAAACGCTGCAACCGATCAGCCGTGGCGGCTTGCTGTAACGCCTGTAATCGTCCCGCGAGCGATCTAAAGCCGGGGATCACCTCCGCCAACTGGTGAGCATCAATGTCTGCAAGTGCGCCGACAAACTGCCCAAAGGCTTGCGCGAGCTGTTCCGCTTGGGTGACATTTGTCAGCTGTTCAATGCTGCAACTATCCGGGATATAGCTGATCGCGCGCCAGAAGCCCTGTTCCCCCAAATCCACCGCTAAATGATTGTCGCGGGTGGGCAATGGCCGGGTATAAGTGAGTGGATAACTGCCCTGATCATGTTTATCCGCCAAATGCTGCGCAATAACAGTGGAATTGGCTATCAGCTGCCACGGTTGAGGAAAAACAATCGTGTTAATGCACTGCAACACCAGTGCTGAGCCGCCATCATCGACTAACCAAGTTCCATTGATATGGCCATTGCCCAGTGGCGTTATGACAAGCGGTGAGATCGCCTTTTCGTCAAAATAGTGGGGTAACACCGCCTCACGGATCAGCCTATCAGTTTTGATATTTGCTGCGGGTGACAAGTCCGATTCCTTATTTCAGATACTGGCTAAAGGCATTGTCTGCTTGCAGCGCTGCCTGACTGCCTTTGAGGCTAAAATCATAGCCGCAAAGTTTAATACTACCGCGCATTGCGATATCGTTGATCAACGCTTTAGTATCCAGTGGACTAAAAGCGGCTTCCACTAAACCGTTGCCATTAATAATACTCACCTTAAGCGGTCGAAACTGGCTGCCATCATTAAACTGCAATGCGGCGCAGCGTTGGTCGCCTGTCGCGGATGCCAAGTCCCAAATAACGCCTGGTTTAAGCGTGTCACCCAGCCAGGAGAGATATAAATTATCCTGCTCCAGTGACAAGCTGAAATGATCCGGCAGTTTCACCGTCTGCCGCTTGACACTTGGCTGTGCTGTATCCATGGCTTGGAGCGGAGCATCCACCTTCGGCGTAGGAGATGGACTGAACCACCACACCAGCGCCATCGTTATACAAACCAGCACGGCCGCAAATGCGCTGAGCGCCTTGCGGTACTGCCAGGCTTGTTGCATTAAATCACGGGCTATTTGTTGCCAACCCGACAGCATTGCCGATAACGAGCCGGGGGGCGAAGGTTCCTGCCATAATGAATCCTCTGGCATATTGGTATCAGCAGCGACAGCCTCATTAACTATCTGAGGTTCCAGGGCGACATCATCATGGGTCTGAAACGTTTGTCCATAGGGTTCCGTTATTGTGGTTGTGGTCACGGTTGCCACAGCAGCAGTTGCGCCGATGGTCGGCTCGACTCGCCTTCCCGGGGTTTTAGGCGATAGATCAACGGGCCCAGCATATCCTTGCAGATACTCACGCCGATTTATTGCGCCCGAACCGGCCACGGCGGGAATAAATGCCAAGCCCAAATGCAGTAATACCGCAAGGCCTAAACCAATGTTGAAATAAATATCGACACCTTCAGTCGACAGCGCCGCCAGCACGAGTAACCAGGGTAAAATCGCCACCGCCGCTATCAATAAAGGCCTGCCGGCATCGCGCATGCGCCGCACAGAAGTCGCCAGAACCAACAGCAATAACAGCATTCCTGGCAACCAGATAAAGTAACGGCTACCGAAAAGTAACCATAGCAACATCAACGATAAATAAGCTGCCCCACTGATAAGAAGATGTCGCCAGCCAAGGTCACATCCGCGGAGACAGATAAGCGATTTAAACAGCACGATGTCCTCTTTTATAGCCCGGTTGCTGCACTACAATAATGTGATGACAGACTAACGAATTTACACTCAAATGTCAGTGGCACTGGTAAGCCTTTCACCACAGTCTTATAATGTCGCCCCTATTTTTCCGTCAATCACCCACAAAAGACGCTATCCGGATATAAATTATGAGTGCCCGTGGAAATCTTTTTATTGTATCGGCCCCCAGTGGTGCAGGGAAATCCTCACTGATTGCCGCGTTGCTGGCTGATACGCCCAAAGACATGCAGGTGTCTGTGTCACATACCACCCGCAAGCCTCGCCCTGGCGAATCTCACGGACAGCATTATTACTTTGTGTCCGTCGATGAATTTAAAACGCTCATTACCGAAAACGCATTTCTGGAATGGGCCGAAGTCTTTGGTAACTATTACGGCACCTCTCGCCGGGTGATTGAACAAGCATTGGCAGACGGCATCGATGTTTTTCTCGACATTGACTGGCAAGGGGCGCAGCAAATTAAGCAACAGATGCCAGAAGCTGTCGGTATTTTTATTCTGCCGCCGTCCCGTGAAGCGCTAGAGCAGCGTCTGAAAGGCCGGGGACAGGACTCAGTAGAAGTGATCGCGTCCCGGATGGAGAAAGCGGTTTCTGAAATGTCGCACTATAACGAGTACGACTTTATTATCGTTAACGACCAATTTGAGCAGGCGCTTGGGGATCTGCGGGCAATAATCCGCAGCCAACGGCTGACTCAAGCTAGTCAAATCAACACCCACAGTGATATGCTTAAAGGTCTGTTGGCAGATTAACTGCCTTCGTGTACACTTTTGCGTCATTTTTTCACTGAACACACTGGAGTTCCAACACATGGCTCGCGTAACTGTAGAAGACGCCGTAAAGCAGATCGGCAACCGTTTTGACATGATTATGGTTGCGGCCCGTCGCGCCCGTCAGATCGCCGTTCAGGGTAAAGATCCCCTGGTGGAAGAAGAAAATGACAAGCCAACCGTAATCGCCCTGCGCGAAATCGAACAGGGTCTGGTGAACGCTCAAACTCTGGAAGCCGATGAGCGCCAGAGTGTGCGTGAACGCGAAGCAGCTGAAATTGCTGCCGTGGCTGCGATTGCTGAAGGCCACCAGTCGCTGTAAGGCGATTTGATAGTAGGAGTATCACCACTTGTATCTGTTTGAAGGTCTCAGGGAAGCCGCGGCCGCTTATCTGGAGCCGGAGCAGGTAGAATTACTCAAACAGGCTTATCAGGTGGCGCGCGATGCCCATGAAGGGCAAATGCGCACCAGTGGTGAACCCTACATCACGCATCCGGTAGCGGTTGCACATATTCTTGCCGATATGCGTCTCGATCATGAGACGCTGATGGCAGCCCTGCTGCACGACACGATTGAAGACACCCACGTTACCCACCAAGATCTCACCAACATGTTTGGCGAGTCTGTTGCCGAATTGGTGGAAGGGGTGTCCAAACTCGACAAAATCAAATTCCGCGATAAAAAAGAAGCTCAGGCTGAAAACTTCCGCAAAATGATGATGGCCATGACCCAAGATATCCGGGTCATCCTGATCAAACTGGCCGACCGCACGCACAACATGCGCACGCTTGGTGCTTTACGACCAGACAAACGCCGACGCATTGCTCGTGAAACCCTGGAAATTTACGCACCGATTGCCAACCGTCTCGGTATTCACAATATCAAGACCGAATTGGAAGATCTGGGGTTTCAGGCTTATTACCCAATGCGTTACCGGGTGTTAAAGGAAGTTGTACGCGCAGCTCGTGGAAACCGTAAAGAGCTGATCCAAGGGATAGAAAACGCTATCCACACGCGACTGGAAGACACTGGCATTCACGGCAAAGTGAAAGGCCGCGAAAAAAACCTTTACTCCATTTATAACAAGATGCGCAGCAAAGAGCTGCAATTCCAGGAAGTAATGGATATCTATGCCTTCCGCATCATCGTTGACAGTGTCGATACCTGTTATCGGGTGCTGGGGGTCATGCATGGCTTATACAAACCACGGCCGCTACGTTTCAAAGACTATATTGCGATTCCTAAGGCTAACGGCTACCAGTCACTGCATACGTCGCTCATTGGTCCACACGGCGTGCCAGTGGAGATCCAGATCCGTACTGAAGATATGGATCAGATGGCAGATAAAGGGGTAGCCGCGCACTGGATGTACAAGAGTGGCCAAAGTGCAGCAGCACCGGGAACCAGTGGCACCACTACCCAGCTGCGAGCACGCAAATGGATGCAGAGCCTGTTAGAACTTCAGCAAAGTGCTTCGTCATCCTTTGAATTTGTCGAGAACGTTAAAACTGAACTGTTTCCAGACGAAATCTACGTTTTCACACCCGAAGGGCGAATTCTGGAGCTGCCAGTGGGGGCAACGCCGGTTGACTTCGCCTATGAAGTCCACACCGATGTCGGTAACACCTGCGTTGGCGCCAAAGTGAACCGCATGTCCTACCCGCTAAGCCAACCGCTGTTATCCGGGCAGACCGTCGAAATCATCACCGCCAAAGGTGCCAAACCTAACGCTGCATGGCTGAACTTTGTCGTGACCGGCAAAGCACGCTCCAAAATCCGTCAGGTGTTGAAGAATCTTAAAAAAGACGAAGCCATTGCGCTCGGTAAACGGCTGCTGAACCATGCGCTGGGTGACAGTAAACTGGAGCAGTTCAGCCAGGAACAGATCAATAAAGTCGTTACCGATACCAAACATAAAGATTTTGATGAGTTGTTGACAGAAATTGGCCTCGGCAACGCCATGAGCCTGGTGATAGCACAACGACTCAAGGGGGATTCTGTCGATTCTCGTAAAGCAGATGACGACAGTAACCTGATGCCAATTCGCGGTTCTGAAGGCATGCTAGTGTCATTTGCCAACTGCTGTCGTCCGATCCCTGGCGATGCGGTCATCGCCTATGTCAGCCCTGGTAAGGGGCTGGTGGTTCACATGGAAAACTGCGCCAATATTCGTGGCTACCAGAGCGAACCGGACAAATATATTCCCGTACAATGGGACGCGGTTGACGGTACTGAATTCCAGGCCAATGTGCGCATTGAAATCGTTAACCATCAAGGTGCATTGGCAAAAATCACGAACATTATTGCCGCAGAAGGTTCCAATATCAGCAATATCAGCACCGAAGAGCGCGATGGCCGGGTTTATCTGATCCATCTGCGTATTTCCGTGCGCGATCGTGTGCATCTGGCCAACGTGATGCGCCGCATCCGGGTATTGCCAGAAGTGCTGCGTATTTCCCGAAACCGTTAACCACAAGGAGTCACCAAGCGTTATGGCTGAGAAAGAGATTATTGCCACCGATAAGGCACCAGCAGCTATCGGCACCTATTCCCAAGCAGTGAAAGTAGGTTCTACCGTTTATCTTTCCGGACAGATCCCCTTAGTTCCTGCCACCATGGAACTTGCCGGTGACGAATTTGAAGCGCAGGTAGTTCAAGTATTTGAAAACCTCAAAGCCGTATGCCAGGCGGCGGGTGGTGAGTTGGCCGATATTGTCAAACTCAATATCTACATGGTTGATTTAGGTCACTTCGCCAAGGTCAATGAAGTGATGGGACGTTACTTCCAGCAACCGTACCCTGCCCGCGCAGCCATCGGCGTTAAACAACTGCCGAAAGGCGCTCAGGTAGAAATGGACGGCGTGGTCGAGCTTTAACGCATATCATTCGACTTAAAAAAGGCGCTATACAGCGCCTTTTTTAATTTCAATCATCCGCTTACTGATTGTCTTTCGCGGTTACGGTTACTGGCGTAATACCTGATTGCTTAAACCAGGTTTCGGCGCGTTGTTTCTCAGCGGCGGTAGGTACATATTCCACCCAATTATCCTGTTCGGATTTGCGATACCGCAGGCATTGTTTTGCGACATCAAACTGATAATAAGGGAACACTTCTCGCAAATTAAAGAACGCTGCCGGGGCGAACAAGATGATATCGGTTGCCAAATATCCGCCGTTAAATTTTAGGGGTAACACGCCATAAAAAGGCTGCTGTCCCGGTTGAATCGCCTTAAACGCATAATGCCCAAAACTGGTGGTTGGCAACGTCTCTGTGCGTGGTGCATCCTGCCCTTTGGCATCCTTGATATAAATTGTCGTGTCGGGCTGCATCGCTGTCAGTGATGTGGTTGCTGAACACGCCCCCAATAACATTGCCATCCCCACACAAGCCGTTAATTTTATAAATTTCAGTTCCATTGATGTGCTCATAATTGTTGTGATATTCGTGCGCTAAATTAGCGGAATTCGACAACCAAAACCCCGAGGGCGACCACATAAAAGCAACTTAGGAAATCAGGCAGAGATCTCATCGGATTTGCACCTCGGTTAATTGCCCGCCATAATCAAACAAGTGTTTTATATTTTTAGAAAACAGAGAGTTTCGACATAATGCTGCTGGTTTTGGGGCAAGTAGCGAATGGTTAACTTAAGGGGAAAACCCATGTCAGCTTCTTATAAAAGTCCAGTGGAAATGCTCAATCAATGGGCAGAGGTTCAGGGCGATGCCGTATATCTGCGTCAACCCATCAAAGGGCAATTCCGTGATTACAGTTGGCGCCAGGTACAACAAACAGCACAACGTCTAGCAGGGGCGTTACGCCATCTGGGTTATGAGCCAGGAGAGAAAATAGCACTGCTATCAAAAAACTGTGCCGAGTGGTTTATCACTGACTTAGCGCTGATGCATGGTGGCTACATTAGTGTACCTATCTACCCCACAGCCAATGCCGATACTATCCGTTATGTTTTGGAGCACAGTGGTTGCAAAGCCATATTTGTCGGCAAATTGGATCACTGGGCAGATCAGGAAGCCGGCGTCGGCGGAGAGCTATTACGCTTGGCATTACCGTATGAAACGATGCCCGCACAATACCAATGGCTGCAGTTATTGAATATGGGGCAGCCATTGGTGGATGCACCGCTACCGGCAGCCGAGCAAATAATGACACTTATCTATACTTCCGGCTCTACCGGTAAGCCTAAGGGCGCCGTACAGACATTTGCCAGTTACAGTTGGACCTGCAATGCCGTCGTGCGAGACTTAAAAGCCTCACAGGAAGATCGCCTGCTTTCCTACTTGCCACTGGCCCATATTACGGAGCGGGTCGCGATTGAGGGATCATCGTTTTATGCCGGCTGTCCGGTCGCTTTTGTGGAAAGCCTAGAAACCTTTGTCGCCGACGTACAACGCATGCAACCCACAGTATTTTTCTCAGTGCCGCGGCTGTGGACCCTGTTCCAGAAAAACATTATCGATAAAGTCGGCAGTTTCAGAAAACTCAATCTGCTGCTGAAAATTCCGCTATTGAACTGGCTGGTGAAGCGCAAGATCCACCAAGGTCTGGGCCTTGGTAAGTCACGACTGTTGGGCTCAGGTTCCGCCCCGATCCCACCTTCATTAGTGCACTGGTATCACAGTATCGGGCTGGACATCTGCGAAGCCTGGGGCATGACCGAAAACTGTGCGTATTCCATTATTAATCATCCATTTGATGCCAGCAAAATCGGGACCGTTGGGAAGCCAATTGTTGGCTGTCAAATCAAACGCTCCGCCGACGGTGAGTTATTAGTGAAAAGTCCGGGGCTGATGCGGGAATACTATAAAGCACCAGAAGCAACAGCTGCTGCCTTTGACGAAGAGGGCTATTTCCGCACCGGCGATCTCTGCGAAATCGATAAAGATGGCTGCGTCAGTATCACCGGCAGGGTGAAAGATAATTTCAAAACCGCCAAAGGCAAATACGTCGCTCCAGTGCCGATTGAGCGCAAGCTGGCACAAGACCCGCACGTAGAATTGCTGTGTGTCATCGGCTCAGGACTCCCGCACCCGGTCGCCTTGATACAACTGTCTGAAGGAGCCATGCTGCAGCCACGGGAAGAGGTGCGTAGCTCCCTTAAAACCACACTTGATGCAATCAATCCGAATCTGGAATCCCACGAAACAGTCGATGCATTGATTGTGGTTACTGAACCCTGGACGATTGAAAACGACGTGTTAACACCGACACTAAAAATCAAACGGCATGTACTGGAACAGCGCTATACCGCAAAGGCAGAGAAAGTACGCGGTGCGGTAGTGGTTTGGGAAGATGAAATTTAAAGCATGACAATCCGCACGATCCCGGCATTTGCCGGGGTCTTTTTGACATATTCTGTCGAATATTCCTTGCTTTGCCAAGCAAACTCCTTATGCTGACACTCCAGCGCCATTCGCCAAATCAACTCGTGAGCTGTAATAAACATGCTGATTTTTTTGTCAATTCTCGGTGGTTTTCTGATCCTTACTTTCGGAGCAGAGGCATTGGTTCGTGGTGCCAGTGCCATTGCCTTACGCTTGGGCGTTACTCCGCTAGTGATTGGCCTGACCATCGTCGCCTTCGGCACCAGTGCCCCTGAATTGGCGGTCAGTGTTAAATCCGCAATGGCCGGCAGTCCCGGCATTGCCTTGGGAAATGTGATCGGCTCCAACATTGCCAACATCGGTCTGATCCTAGGACTAACCGCACTTATTCGGCCTGTAGGTGTACAATCTCAGATGGTTCGCCGCGACATTCCCCTGATGATTGGGGCCTCGCTACTGGTGTGGTTACTGCTACTTGATGGATTGCTCGGGCTAGTCGATGGCTTAATATTGTCACTCTTGCTGCTGGCCTATCTGGTGCACAGCTATTACAGCGCGGGCGCAGATGACACTGAAGAATTTGAAGCCGGACCTCGTAATCCGCTGTTATCCATATTACTTATTGTTATTGGCATCGCATGCCTGGTCGGCGGTGGCGTATTGTTTGTTAACGGCGCGGTAGATCTGGCCCGTGCGTTTGATATTAGCGAAGCCGTGATCGGTCTGACAATCATCGCTATCGGTACCAGTATGCCGGAACTGGTTACCTCGATGGTTGCAGCCATGAAAGGACAAAGTGACATTGCCATTGGTAATGTGGTCGGGTCTAACCTATTCAACCTGCTGGGGATCCTGGGGATCACCGCATTGGTACATCCGATTAGCGCGGCCGGCTTCAGTATTCTGGACTTTGGCGTAATGCTGGCGCTGGCAGTGGTATTGCTGCCATTGGCGCACCGCGGTTACCGCATCGGCCGCCGTGATGGCATGCTGCTCTTGCTCGCATATCTGGGTTATATGGCATGGCTGGTGAGCCACGCATCAGCCTAATGGCAACAACAACTAGTATTTGTCGTGGCTGGCGAAAATAAGTACATTGTCAAAGGGGTAATCTTTGATAATATATGTATAAATTCACAGTAATCCGGTGCTAACGTTTTGCAGAGACTGGATCTTATTCCCATCACCGAGCTCAAAGGCATTGCGGCCAAAATGGCCGGCAAGCTGGAAAAGCTGGGAATTCACACAGTACAGGATCTGCTGTTCCACCTGCCGCTGCGCTATGAAGACCGTACCCGTATCTATGCCATCGCAGAGCTACATCCCGGCGACTATGGCACCATAGAAGCAGAAATCCAATCCAGCCAGATTATCAATGGCCGTAAGCGCATGCTGACCTGCAATGTTCGCGATGCCAGCGGCACTATGACGTTGCGCTTTTTCAACTTTTCTGCGGCCCAACGCAACGCCATGCAACAAGGGCTGATGATCCGTGCTTACGGTGAGATACGCCATGGCAGTCACCATGCAGAAATCATTCATCCCGAGTACAAAATCTTTGCGACCGGAGAACCACCAGCCCTCAATGAAAGTCTGACCCCCATTTACCCCACCACTGAAGGACTGAAGCAAGCCAGCTGGATCAAGCTCAGCAGCCAGGCATTGGCGTTGTTACAAGAGGGCGGACTGCAGGAACTGATCCCCGAAACCCTGCGCCCCAATCAACTGAGTCTGGCAGCAGCGGTACGGCTGCTACACCGGCCGCCCGCCGACGTGGATATCTATCGCCTCATGCAAGGACAACATCCCGCGCAGCAACGGCTGGTACAAGAAGAGTTGCTGGCGCATAACCTGAGCATGTTGAAACTAAGGCAGCGCAGTAATCAGGATAAAGCAGTGTCGTTGCCAGCGACCGGACAGTTACTTAGGCCATTTTTAAAGCGTTTGCCATTTCACCCCACCAGCGCGCAGCAACGCGTTGTAGCCGATATCAACCGTGATATCGAAAAACCGCAGCCAATGATGCGTCTGGTGCAAGGCGATGTGGGCTCAGGTAAAACGCTGGTTGCGGCAATGGCAGCATTACAGGCGATTGAAAACGGCTATCAGGTGGCAATGATGGCACCAACCGAGTTGTTGGCAGAGCAGCACGCCCTTAATTTCAGCAATTGGTTTACGCCATTGGGACTAAAAGTCGGCTGGCTGGCCGGAAAACTTAAAGGCAAGCTCCGCGAGCAATCGTTGCAGGAGATTGCCGACGGCAGCGCACAGATGGTCATCGGCACACATGCCATCTTTCAGGAACAGGTACAGTTTCACAAGCTGGCGTTGATCATTATCGATGAACAACATCGGTTTGGCGTACACCAGCGCCTTGGGCTGCGCGAAAAAGGGGCAATGCAGGGTTATTACCCACATCAGCTGATCATGACCGCCACCCCGATCCCAAGAACGCTGGCGATGACTGCTTATGCGGATTTAGATACCTCGATTATTGATGAACTGCCACCAGGCAGAACGCCGGTGACAACAGTGGCGATCAGCAACCACCGCCGACAGGAAGTGATCGAGCGAGTGCGGCGCGCCACGTTGGACGATGGCCGTCAGGCGTATTGGGTCTGTACCTTAATTGAAGAATCAGAAGTGCTACAGTGCCAGGCCGCAGAAGATACCTGGGAAGAATTAAAAGCAGCGTTGCCCAATCTACATATCGGTCTGGTCCACGGTCGAATGAAAAGTAGCGAAAAGCAACAGGTGATGGACCGTTTTAAACAGGGTGAATTGAATCTGTTGGTGGCAACCACTGTCATAGAAGTAGGCGTTGATGTGCCCAACGCCAGCCTGATGATTATCGAAAACCCTGAGCGCTTGGGACTGGCGCAGCTACATCAGCTGCGCGGC
Source organism: Shewanella yunxiaonensis (assembly GCF_018223345.1). Classification (NCBI taxonomy): domain Bacteria; kingdom Pseudomonadati; phylum Pseudomonadota; class Gammaproteobacteria; order Alteromonadales; family Shewanellaceae; genus Shewanella; species Shewanella yunxiaonensis. The sequence goes on from NZ_CP073587.1 coordinate 3,558,601, forward strand.
CGGGTAGGACGCGGCGCGGTTGCCAGTCACTGTGTATTGATGTACCAGCCACCACTGTCGCAGACAGCAACCAAGCGTCTGGGAGTGCTCAGGCAAAGTAACGACGGTTTTGTCATTGCGCAGCAGGATTTGGAAATACGTGGTCCAGGAGAAGTATTGGGCACCCGCCAGACTGGACTGGCAGAGATGAAAGTGGCCGACTTGGTACGTGACCAGGCATTAATTCCACACGTTCAAAAGCTGGCGCAGCACTTAATGCAACAAGCACCAGAAAACGTTGATGGCATTATTCAGCGCTGGTTAGGAGATCGACAACAATATGTTCAGGCGTGATCAAAAAATAAACATTTGTTCAGCCAACATTAAAACAATTTGCCGCACAATGTTCGGCAACGAATTATGAAACATAATAATCCCTGCCAACCAGGGGCAGTTTGGTGGACAATCACCACAATATTGGCAGAATGAGGGGGCGCTCCTCACTGTTTGTGAAGAAAGGAAATCCTATGCAAGTCAATGAAGAAGATAGAATTGCTCCTGGGAAGCAGGCATCCGGTGGCAACGGTGTAATCTGGGTGTTAGCGCTGCTGGTCATCGTCCTCGCTGGGGGCGGCTGGTATTACCTGACCAAAGATGAAAGTGCCACAGAAACGCCGCAGCAGAGTGAAGAGCAAGCTGCGGTCAGTCTGCCAGATACCGCACCAGAACAGCCACTACAAACGGAAGCGCCAGTACCTGAACCGGAAGCTCAGCCACAACCTACTGCGGCAGCGCCGCAAGCACAAGAAGAGGCAGCCAAACCAGCTGCCGAGCAACTGCCAGCACTTGCTGATAGCGATAAGTTTGTGCACGATAAAGTGGTACAAATGGCCGATGGCATGAATATCAATCCATTACTGAATGACAGTGACATGGTGCGCCAGTTCGTGGTCTTTGTAGATAATCTGGCGCAGGGTGAATTGGCACGTAAAACCAGTCCAATGAAAGCGCCCACCCAAAAATTTACCGTATCAGACATCACTAACAAGACCTACCTTGATCCTGACAGCTACCATAGATACGACGTCTACGCGGATTTTCTCAGCGGTCTTGATGATAACCAGTTACTGGCCACCTATAAGCAGATGTCACCGTTATTGGAACAGGCATTTGCCGAATTAGGTTACCCCAATATGACCTTCAATCAGCGGTTACATCAGGCGATGAAAGTGCTATTGGGCACACCAATAGTGGACGAGCCCATCGAACTGTATTCCATCAGCGTCAACTACAAGTTCGTTGACCCTAAGCTCGAAGCATTGCCCAATGCCCAAAAATTGTTGATCCGTATGGGCCCGGATAACACGCGTAAAATCAAGAAAGTTCTGCGACAACTCCAAACACTGTTGCCTCAATAATGCGAAAAGCCCATGTTACTGCATGGGCTTTTTTGTTAACTGCAGAAGCTTCTGTTAACAAATGGCTTCTACAGTCTCTGTCAATCAATGTAAAATACCCGCTTATACTGAATTCAACACAGGATGAGTTCTTGCCGGAACCAAAGGAGCTGTTCAACATTCCTGGGGATTTTGGCAGGCAGTTCAGAGACAGCACAGTGCAACTAACGTTCAGCATTCTCAGTTGGGGAGCCTGGTCTCCCGACTATCAACAACGTCAGGACTGGCAGCAGTGGCAACAGGCCAATGGTGCTACGCCGGTGCATACTGCTGTGCCACCATTGCAGCAAGTGCCCTCCATGCAAAAGCGCCGGCTCAGCAGGCTGACGAAAATGATGCTAGAGGCTGCCTTTATGGCGCAACCGCAGCCCGATTGCCGCTCAGTGTTTGCCTCACGCCACGGAGAACTCCATCGCACCATAACGCTGCTGGAAGAAATGCTGCAACAACAACCCTTGTCACCCATGGGGTTCAGCCAGTCCGTGCATAACACCGCCAGTGGTGTCTTTGGTATTCTCACGCAAGATCAGGCTCCATCTACGTCTATTGCGGCAGGCCGCAATACCTTAAGCCAGGCACTGGTCGAAACCTGGACCTTACTTGTAGAAGACTCGAAGCCGGTATTGCTAGTCTTTGGCGACGACCCGGTGCCGCAAGTCTATCAAGACTTTGTCAATGAACCTGAGTATCCATTAGCGTTAGCATTGGTGCTGGCTCCCGAGACTTGTGCTGGGATCGCCTCCCTGACACTGGACACTCACCATCAAGACACATCATCTTTGTGTTATGGCCAACTGCTGCAAAGTCTTGCGACATGCAGAGCAACAGCGGGACAACTTGCAGGTATGTACTGGCAATTACGACCTCGGGAGGGAGCATGCTAGACACTTCCAAGGGGCTGGGTTATCTGCCACGCTGGTTGGCCGGTATGAGTTGCTATATTGCCTTTGGTGTTGGCGGGCTAATCAGCTCGTTTACGCTACTCCCGCTGCTCAAATATTGGCCTGGAGATGCCAATGCGCGTATTCAACGCGTTCAGAAGGCAGTTCATCTGATGTTCCGCGTCTTTGTCAGAATGTTAACCTGGGCACGCGTCATTCGTCTTGATAGTCACTATTGTCAACAATTACAACAAGCTAAGGGGATGGTCGTGATTGCTAACCACCCAACCTTAATTGACGTAGTGGTGCTGATCAGCCTGATGCCCAATGCTGGCTGTATTGTTAAACAGGGGCTCTGGCGCAACCCATTTATGCGTGGAGTGGTCTCTGCGGCGGGCTATATTCCCAATCGTGGCGCAGAGTTGCTGCTGGCCGATTGTCGTGAAGTATTAAATCGAGGTACCAATCTGATTATTTTTCCGGAAGGTACCCGTACCGTCAAAGGTGAAGTGGTTAACGACTTTGCTCGCGGCGCGGCCAATATTGCGCTGCGCTGTCATGCAGAACTGTTGCCTGTAGTCCTCAAAGTCAGTAATGCCGGCTTGACCAAACAGGATCCCTGGTATGAAATTCCTCGCAGGACCATGCATATTCAAGTGCAGGTTGGCGAACATATTAAGACAGTAACCGCTGTTGAGGATAGCAGTGCCAAACAGGCTCGCCGGCTCACCCATGAGCTGGAAATTTATTACCGACAACAATTAGATGGAAACTATGAGCTTACATGACGAAATCAAGCAATTGATTATTGATAGTCTGGATCTGGAAGATGTTAGCGTCGCAGATATCGAGACTGATGCACCATTGTTCGGTGAGGGCTTGGGACTGGATTCGATTGACGCGCTGGAACTGGGACTGGCGATTAAAAAGCAGTTTGATGTCAAAATCGAAGCCAATTCTGAAGCGACTCGCGATCATTTTTACAGTGTCGCGACATTAGCCAAGTTCATTGAATCACAGCGGTCGTAGGAGATGGCAATGCAAAACCGTGAACAGATCCTGCAGATGCTGAGCCGTATTCTGGAAGATGAATTCGAAATAGACGCGGCAGATATCACCCCGGAAGCATCGCTGTATCAAGATCTGGATTTAGACAGCATTGACGCCGTAGATTTAGTGATAAAACTGCAGCAGATCACCGGCAAAAAAATTCAGCCCGAAGCCTTTAAAGCGGTTCGGACTGTCGATGATGTGGTGAATGCTATTCAGCAGTTGGTCAATGATTGATGGGTAAACTGGCCCAGGCAGTGACCTTTATTCTGTTGCTGGGCTACCCGCTGGCAGTTTACCTGGGGCTCAATTATCTGCCCGGAAACCTGCTGGCACCGCTGTTAGCGTTGCTGTTGCTGCTGCGCTTAGTGACACAAAAGCAGCCGTTACGTTTACTGGCATTGCCGGTGTTATTTGGCCTGTTATTGGCGCTGGGCAGTTTTGTCGCAAGGCAGCAGCACTGGCTGCTTTACTACCCGATAGTGATGAATCTGTGCATGTTAGGGCTGTTTGGCAGTTCATTGCTGAAGGGGCCCAGCATGGTAGAGCGGCTGGCAAAGATCACCGAACCACAATTGCCAGACGCCGCGCGGCCATATTTACGTAAAGTGACCGGGCTGTGGTGTTTACTGTTTGTCATCAATGGTTCCATGGCAACTTACACTGCGCTGTATACCAGTTTAGCTACCTGGACCTTATACAACGGACTCATTGCCTACCTGCTGATTGGCCTACTGGCCGGCAGTGAATGGCTATACCGACACTTTTGGCTGACAAGATCGTAAGAGACGGTTATGACAGAGTTACTGAAATCCTGGTTGAGCCAGGGTCCATCCGGACAACAACTGATCAGTTTCAACCATCACGATATTGTGACTGGCGGGCTGTTTGCCACTCAGGTACATCATCTGCATAAACGACTGGTCACCAGTAGCGAGCAACGCTGGCTGCTGGCCTGTGATAGCAGTGACCAGTTCGCTGTCGGCCTCTGTGCTGCGCTGCTGGCAGGCAAGCAACTAATCCTGCCCGCCAATACCCAGCCGGGCACGCTCAGTGAACTCACCCATGAATTTGATGCAGTATTGGCCGATCAGCCTTTGTGTGAAGGCAAACAATATATTGCGCTGAAAAAAGAACTCAGTCAGCCACTCGCGCCTTGGCCAAAGCTCCCCCCCGATTGCGATTTTGGTGAACTGATATTGTTCACTTCCGGCTCCAGCGGCTACCCCAAGGCGGTACGCAAAACGCTGCGGCAATTGGACGCTGAAGTGACCGTACTGGAGCAAACGTTCGCTAAACATCTGCCACACTGCAGTGTGATTGCCACCGTCAGCCACCAGCATATCTACGGCCTGTTATTTAAAATTCTGTGGCCATTGGCAGCCAGTCGACCATTTTTGTCGGATCTGGTGGAATATCCGGAAACCTTAAGTTACTACACAGCGCTGTTTCCTAAGTTGTGCCTGATCAGCAGCCCGGCGCAGCTATCGCGGTTGCCAGAAGCGCTAGGATTTGAGCGGCAAATCCACACCCCCAGTCTGATTTTCAGCTCCGGCGGCCCCCTATCACTGGAAGCGGCACAAGGCATTCGGCAGTGCTATGGCAGTTTTCCCATCGAAGTGTATGGCAGCACCGAAACCGGCGGTATTGGTTATCGCCGTCAGCATAGTGCCGATACCCCTTGGCGCGCATTTGCTCCCATGGTGCTGAACATTGATCCAGAAGATAACGCCCTGCTACTGCAATCGCCATATCTGGAAGACAACCAGGTTTTGCGCTGTGAAGACAAAATCACGCTGCTGGACAAAGAACTGTTCCGGCTGGAGGGACGGCTTGACCGCATTGTGAAAATCGAAGAAAAGCGATTATCACTGACCCAGATGGAAGGGCTGTTGAATAGTCACCCCTGGGTACAACAGAGCCACCTGTTATTGCTGGAAGCCCCGCGGCAGCAGTTAGGGGCGGTAGTGGAATTATCGGCATATGGCAAACAGCAACTGGCCATCGAAGGTAAACTCAGTATTAATAATGGCCTGAAAGCTCACCTTCTGAGTCAGTTTGAGCGTGTCACCTTGCCCCGCCGCTGGCGCTACCCGGACACTATGCCAATGAATGCTCAGGGTAAGTTGCTGAAGCAGGAAATAGTGCAGCTATTTGATCATGATTAAATCGTTATTGCCGCCAGTGGTGGCGCATCAGATTGAGGGCAATGACGCCCACTGGCAACTGCAAATCCCGGTGGACTACCCTGCTTTTACCGGCCATTTCCCCGCATACCCGGTGCTGCCGGGCGTCGTACAGTTGGATTGGGCGGTCCGTTTCGGTTGCCAGCAGTTTGGCTATCAAACAGCCGTAGCGCAGTTGGAGGTGCTGAAATTCCAGCAGTTGATCCAACCAGGCATGCAGGTTTCTCTCTGCATCCGCCACCTGGTCGAAAAGCGTAAATTGCAGTTCAGTTTCAGCGCTGGCGAGCAACGTTTTGCGTCTGGGCGCATCGCCTTTGCCACACCGGAGGTCACATGAAACCTGCACTGGTGATCCCCAACTACAACCACAGCAATTACATCGCCCAGACGCTGCAAAAATTAAAGCCGCTGGGGATACACTGCTTTCTGGTAGATGACGGCAGCAATGACACTACCCGTTATCTGTTGCAGCAGTTAGCCGCACAACATCATGACTGGGTCACCTTGTTGACTCATCCTTATAACCGCGGCAAAGGTGCTGCGGTGGTCAGTGGCCTGCGTACCGCCTGGGAACAAGGCTATTCGCATGCACTGCAGGTGGATGCTGATGGTCAGCATGATCTGGACGATATTCCACAGATGCTGGCGCTGGCACAGCAAAATCCTCAGGCGCTGATCAGCGGGCTACCACAATACGACGATAGTGTACCCAAAGCCCGGCTCTATGGCCGCTATATCACCCATTTCTGGGTGTGGCTGGAAACCCTGAGTCTGAGTATCCGCGATTCCATGTGTGGCTATCGCGTCTATCCATTGGCGGCTTGTGAAGCGCTGTTACGCTGTGAGCCGGTGGGTGAGCGCATGGATTTCGATACCGAAATTATGGTACGACTGTACTGGCGCGGCACCCCCACCCTGCATTTGCCGACCAAAGTGATTTACCCGCCAGACGGCGTTAGTCATTTTCAGGGTTGGGCCGATAATTGGCGCATCAGTAAAATGCACAGTCGATTATTCTTCGGCATGCTTAGACGCAAAATCACCGCGCAAGCATTTGGCCCCAAGAAAAAGCAAGACACGCGCCACTGGTCCAGTATCCGCGAGCGCGGTAGCCTGTTAGGGCTGAAAATTCTGGTGGCTTGTTATCGTCTTGGAGGCCACTGGCTGGCGCGACTGGTGATGTATCCGGTCATCACTTACTTTTTTGCCACAGGACGCAGCGCACGTGCAGCCTCGCAGCAATTTCTGCGGCGCGTGCAACAATTGGAGCCGCGACACCCCGATTTGCACCAACCGACCGACTGGCGCGATAGCCTGCGCCACTTTTTCAGCTTCGGTAACGCCGCATTAGACAGAATCGATGCCTGGTGCGATCGCATTACCCTCGATCAAGTCGACTTCCCAGATAAACAAGCGCTGGCAACACAGTTAGCCAGTGGCCGCGGGGCGGTGCTGCTGGTATCGCATATTGGCAATATTGAATTATGCCGAGCCATCTCTATCCACCAGCGCCAGATTAAAGTTAATGTGATGGTGATGACCAATCATGCGGAAAATTTTAACGAGGTCATCAAGCAATTAAATCCAGATAGCCAGTTACATTTGCTGCAAGTCGCAGAACTGAGTCCGGCCACGGCAATGTTATTGCAGGACAAAATTGATGCTGGGGAGCTGGTAGTGATTGCCGCTGATCGCACCTCACGCCACAGCATGGGCCGGGTGTGTTATGTGCCATTTCTTGGGGCAGAAGCCGCATTGCCACAAGGGCCGTTTATTCTGGCTGGCATGCTGGATTGTCCGGTCTACACCATGTTTTGTGTGCGCCAACAGCGGCGTTATCACGTGTCATTACAGCCCTTTAGCGCGCCACTAAACGGCCCCAGAGCACAACGTCAGCAACGGTTACAACAGGCCGCCCAGCTCTTTGCCCAGCGGCTGGAGGTGATGGCTCGTCAGGTGCCATTGCAATGGTTTAATTTTTACGATTTCTGGCGCAGAGATGACAGCGCGACACGCAAGGAGCAGCCATGACCCAGGCGATTGCCTTTGGCCATAACATATTGTCGCTGGAACAGATAGTGGCCGTTGCCAACGGCGCACCGGTAGTGCTGGATGACAGCCACGATTACCGTGAATATATTGAACGCGGCGCACGCTTCATCGACAAACTGTTAGCCCAGGATGGAGTGATTTACGGCGTGACCACCGGCTACGGCGATTCCTGTACCGTTGCTATTGCGCCCGAGCTGGTGCCAGAACTGCCGCTGCATCTGAGCCGTTTTCACGGTTGTGGCCTTGGACGTCATTTCGATAAAGTGCAAGCGCGGGCGATACTGGCCTGCCGGCTTAACTCTCTCGCCCGCGGCAAATCTGGCGTCAGTTACGCATTGCTGGCACGTATTGCACTGTTGCTGAATCAGGACATCATTCCGCTGATCCCGGAAGAGGGCTCGGTGGGTGCCAGTGGCGATTTGACGCCGCTGTCCTATCTGGCTGCGGTATTGGTGGGGGAGCGGCAGGTCTATTATCAGGACAACATCCGCGACACTGCCGAGGTGTATGGAGAGCGACAACTTCAGCCATTGACGTTGCGCCCGAAAGAGGGATTAGCGTTGATGAATGGCACGGCGGTGATGACTGCGCTGGCGTGTCTGGCATATCAGCGTGCGCAATATCTGCAACGCTTATGTGCCCGCATCACCGCCATGACCTCCTTAACGCTGCAAGGCAACAGCAACCATTTCGATGAGTTGCTATTTTCCGTAAAGCCACATCCCGGCCAAAATCAGGTGGCAGCTTGGATCCGTGAGGATCTTAACCACCAGCAACATCCGCGTAATTCTGAACGGCTGCAGGACCGTTACTCCATCCGTTGTGCCCCCCACATTATCGGGGTCTTGGCGGATGCGTTGCCCTTCATGCGGCAGTTTATTGAAAACGAGCTCAACAGTGCCAATGACAACCCGATTGTGGATGGTGACGGCGAACATGTGTTGCACGGTGGTCACTTTTACGGTGGCCACATTGCATTTGCGATGGACGCCATGAAAAATGCGGTGGCGAACCTCGCAGATCTGCTGGACCGGCAGATGGCACTGGTGATGGACCCTAAATTTAACAATGGTCTACCTGCCAATCTTTCTGGTTGCGACACTGAACGCTGCAGCATTAATCATGGTTTTAAGGCAGTCCAAATTGGTTGTTCTGCCTGGACCGCCGAAGCATTGAAACTGACGATGCCAGCCAGTGTGTTTTCGCGCTCAACCGAATGCCACAACCAGGATAAAGTGAGCATGGGCACCATTGCCGCCCGCGATTGTTTGCGGGTACTGGAATTGACCGAGCAGGTCGCCGCGGCCACGCTGTTGGCGATGAGCCAAGGCATTCGTCTGCGCATCCGCCAACAGCAACTGTCTCCTGAGAGCCTGACTCCGTCACTGGCGAAAACCCTGGCACAGCTGACACAACAGTTACCACTGCTGCAAGAAGATCGGCCTTTGGAAGCCACATTGCGTGATACGCTATTGAAAATTCAGCAAGGTTTTTGGGAGGTCTGCTGATGAAAGCCGTTGTAACTGCCGAAGTGGAGCTGGAAATTCCCTTTTTCGATGTCGACTCGATGGGCATCACCTGGCATGGCAACTACCTGCGTTACTTTGAAGTCGCCCGCTGTAAGCTGCTGGATAAAATCGATTATGGTTACCGGCAGATGCTGAGTTCTGGCTATGGTTGGCCAATTGTCGATGTGCAGCTCAAATATGTGAAATCCTCCACCTTTGAGCAGAAAATCCGCGTGGTCGCAGGGCTGGTAGAATGGGAAAACCGCCTGAAAATCCAATACCAGATTTTCGACGCTGGCAGTGGTGAACGACTGACCAAGGGCTACACCATTCAGGCCGCCGTCAATATGCAGACCAAGGAGTTGTGTTTTGAAACTCCTGCGGTATTTCGTCAGCGGCTACAACCGTTTTTGGAGGCACAATGAGGTATCTGTTTGGCATACTATTGTTACTGTTGTGCCATCCGGTAATGGCAGACAATCGTCCACAGCCGGGCGATTATGACCGTCTGTTTGCTACCGAAGCCAGCAGCGAGCAGCTGCAACAACTACAGCAGCGACTGGCACTTGGCGATAGCAGTCGTGGCAGTTTTCAGCAGACACGTTGGTTGCGGGTATTAAAGCAACCGCTCTATAGCAGTGGTCGCTTTATTTTTGCACCTAACGAAGGCATGTTGTGGCAGCAGCAACAGCCCTTTGCCACGACCTTGATACTAAAACAGCAGCAACTGCTCCAGATAGACAGCCAAGGCCAACTGAGTGTGCAGCAGACCAGTGACGCCCCCACCGCGCTGGCAAGCTTGTTGCCAAAACTGATGCAGGCCTTATTGGCGGGGAATATCGAATACCTGCAACAGCACTTCGCGCTCTACCTGCAACAGCAATCATCCTGGCAACTGGGATTAATTGCCAAAGATAGCCAGCTCAAAACTGTATTACCACGGCTGATTCTCAGTGGGGAAGCGCAGCCGCAGCAACTGCTGATGCTGGGGCGACACGGCGATCTCAGCGATATTCGTTTCAGCCAGATCCATACCGGCCCGCTCAGTAGCGCCGAGCAGCTACTGTTTATACCCAGTGGGACCGCTAACTGATGCCTGCGCCCCGGTTAACGCCACGACAGGGACTTGTTATCTGGCTGATGCTGCTGGTAGCCATTGCAGCCAGCGGTTTATGGCAATGGCAGCGCGGGGCCCATATCGAAACCGACATTCTGGCGTTATTGCCGAAAGTGCAGGAAGCGCCGTTAACTCAAGCAGCGCTAACACAGGTAGAACGGCAGTTTGGCGAACAAATCTATTTAGCTGTCCTGGCCGATTCACGCGCACAGGCAATCGCTGCTGCGCACCAACTGATGGCGCAATTGCAACAGTCTGCCGCGTTTACTCAGGCCCGCAGTGGTGATGACGCGAGTCTGCAAGCGCTTGGCCATTTTTATTTCCCGTATCGCCTGCGGCTGCTGACAAAAAGTCAACAGCAGCTGTTGCAACAGCAGCAGTTACAGCCACTATTACAGTCGGTACAACAACAGCTTTACAGTCCCTTTAGCAGCGCCAACAGTGAATTACTGCAACAGGATCCGTTACTGCTGTTTCCCAGTTGGTTACAACAGCTCGCTGATGGTCAGCAACTACAACAACAAGATGGCATCTTGCTGACCACCAGCGGCAAGCAGACAGCGGCCATCGTCATTGCCAAGGCCCGTGGCAGTGTGTTCAGTCCGCTGGCACAACAGCAGCAATTGCAGGCGCTGCAGCAGGCGTTATCCAGCTTACCGGCGGAAGTTTCGGTGCTGAAAGCTGGCGCACTATTTCATGCCGCTGCCGCCACTACCAGTGCCAAGGCACAAATCGGGATAATTGGCAGTATTTCGCTGGCGGGTGTAGTGCTGCTGGTGCTGCTGGGGTTTCGTTCACTAAAACCGTTAACAGTGGCACTGCTGACGCTGGGCAGCAGTTTTGTGGTGGCGCTGGCAGTGACCTTGTGGTGCTTTAATGGCCTACATCTGCTGACACTGGTGTTCGGCACCAGTTTGGTGGGCATAGCCATCGATTACAGCTTCCATTTCTATTGTGAACGGCTGCAATCGCCGCAAACCACAGTCCAGCAAAGTCTACGGCAGATTGCGCCAACGCTGACCTTGGCGCTGGCATCGAGTGTCATCGCCTATCTGGCATTGGGATTAACACCATTCCCTGGCATGCAGCAAGTAGCAGTATTCTGCGCTACCGGGCTGATATTTACCTGGCTGACGCTACTACTGGCCTACCCAGCGCTGGCGGCCAGCCCGTTGCCAGAAGGTCAGCGACAACTGCAGTTGGCCCATCACTGTTACCTTGCCATTCGCCAACAGTTTCGGCGCAGGCGCGGGTTGTTGAGTTTGATGTTAATACTGCTGCTCACCGGGTTGTTGCGCCTGCATCACGATGACGATATCCGTAATCTGCAGCAAAGTCCGGCCAGTGTGACGGCGGAGGAACAGCAGTTGCGGCAATTGCTAAGTGGTGGCACCGACAATCAGTTTCTGTTAGTCGCCGCCGATAACGCACAGCAATTACTGCAACGACTCGAACAACTGACACCTAAACTGGAAGCGCTGCAGCATCAGCACCAATTGGGCAATTTCGTGTCACTGTCACGCTTTGTTCCCAGCGAGCAACAGCAACAACGCAACTACCAGTTACAGGGCCTAATTTATCAACAGTTGCCTGCGCTACTGCAATACTTAGGACTGGATGAAGCCCTCGCACCGGCGTTACTGCAACAATACCATGCAGCAGCAGCTAACCCGCTCACCATCCAGCAATGGTTAACCACCGCCGCGGCACAAAAGAGCGGATTGGGACAGTTATGGCTGCCGCCGGATGCAAGTCACTCGCAATACGGCAGCATTGTGCTATTGGGTGGGATCAAGGATCTGAGTGCGGTGAAAACCATCAGCGAAACGGTTTCCGGGGTAACCCTGGTTGATAAGGTCGCAGATATCTCTGCCGTTATGGCGCATTTCCGCCAACTAACCTTATGGCTGCTGGGTATCTCATTAGCCATGGCGGCGGTGTTGTTCGTCTGGCGTTACGGCCGGCGCCATGGTCTGGCGACCGCCCTGGTGCCAGTGATGGCCGCATTGCTAACGTTGGCGACACTGGGCTGGTTCGGCGCGGGTCTCACCTTGTTTCACACATTGGCGCTGTTGCTGGTATTTGGCATCGGCGTAGATTATAGCCTGTTCTTTGCCAGTGCCGGACGCCACCCGGCGGCAGTGATGCTGGCGGTATTATTATCTGCCGCGTCCACCCTGTTGGCGTTTGGCTTGCTGGGATTTAGCAGCACCCATGCAATTGCCGCTTTCGGTCAGACACTGACACTCGGCATCCTGTTTACTTTATTGCTGGCATTACTGAATACCAGCGACGCTGCGGAGCCCTCCGGATGCGATCGATAGTTTGCTTGCTGTTGCTAGGGATCATCAGTGGTTGCCAAAGCAGCCACCGTTGGCAGCAAACGTGTGTGCCACTGGCTGCAACTGCCAATTATTGTCTGGCGCCCTTGCCATGGCAGCAACACGTAACCCCCCTACCTGCCGATATCGCCCAACAGGTACGCTTTGAACACAATGGCAAGGCCCAGGAATTACTGTTGCAACTACAATTCGCACCCGAGAACGAAATCATGGTGGGGTTGGCACCGCTCGGGCAATCACTGTTTACCCTAAGCTTTGATGGCAATACACTGAACAGCGAACACAGTGTATTGCTCGCGAGCAACTTCCGCGGTGACTACCTGATGGCAGTGCAGCAGTTGGTATACTGGCCAGCCGCTATGGTGCAGCAAGCAATCCCTGAAGCCAACATCCGGGATTTCCGGTGTCAACAAGGCTATTGCCGTGAACTAACCCTCAACGGCAAAATGCTCGCAAGCATACACTATGAACAGACGCCGGGCTGGCAGAGTCCGGTAGCGGTTGAACTACCGGATGCTAACCTCCGGTTAACGATCAAGCCGATGTAAACAGCGCAGGAATAAGATGCCAATAACCATCAGACACGCTGGATTTTGTACGCCACTCGGCCATGACCCCAGCACAATACTGCAAGCGTTAGTGACTGGCGATACTTCAGCAATGGTGAGTCGCGAAGGCTGGTTATTTGATCGCCCGGCGATTGTTGGTGAAGTAGCAATGCCGTTGCCATCATTACCGCCTGCCTTGGCAAAGTTTTCTTGCAGAAACAACGCACTGCTGTTACAAGCGGTGCAACCGCTGCGAGATGTAATTGCTGCGGCAGTCAAGCATTATGGTGCGGATCGCATCGGTATAGTGCTCGGCACCAGTACCTCTGGCATTGCAAATGGGGAGCAGGCGTTGGCTTACTACCAGCAGCACGGGCGGTTTCCGAAGGATTATCATTACGAACAGCAGGAGTTAGGCAGCCCCGCTGAGTTTCTGCAACAACTCCTTGATTTGCAAGGTCCGGCTTACACGGTATCCACCGCTTGTTCCTCCAGCGCCAAGGTGTTTGCTAGTGGTCGGCGATTATTACTCAGTGGCCTTTGTGATCTGGTGCTCGTCGGCGGCGTTGATAGTCTCAGCCAACTGACACTCAACGGGTTTGACGCCCTAGAGTCCATCGACAATTCGCGCTGCAATCCCTGCAGTCGTAACCGCCACGGCATTAATATTGGTGAGGGCGCGGCAGTATTTACCTTGGAACGTGGTGACGGGGAAATTCTATTGGGTGGCTGCGGCGAATCATCCGACGCCTATCATATTTCCGCACCACACCCGCAAGGGCGCGGTGCTATCGCGGCGATGCAGGCGGCACTGAGCCAGGCAGGGTTAACTGCGGCAGATATCGATTATGTGAATCTGCATGGTACTGCCACAGCAAAAAATGACGCCATGGAGGCGCTGGCGATGAACAGTGTTTTTGGGGCTGATGCGATTCCACCTTGTAGCTCTACAAAACCGCTGGTCGGTCATACTTTGGGAGCTGCAGGTGCCATTGAAACCGCTTTTTGTTGGCTGTTACTGTCCCACTACAATAGTGCACAGTTACTGCCACCGCACCGATGGGATGGGGAAATTGATGAAAAGTTATTGCCATTGCCACTGGTGAAAAAGGGGGATTCAGCTCGACTACAACACCTTATGAGTAACTCTTTTGCTTTTGGCGGCAGTAATGCCAGCCTGATTTTGAGTCGCGGAAACCTGCATGAGTGAACATTTACGGCAGCGGAATATTGCCGATTTTCTGGCCCACAGGCCACCGATGATCCTGATCGATCACATTGAACAGCATGGTGACAACTATCTGCTGACCAGTGTCAGTATCAGTGAACACAGTCCGTTTTTTGATCCAGTCCTCAGACGGGTACCCAATTACGTGGGCATTGAATATATGGCACAAAGTATTGCCGCACTAGCCGGAGTTGAAGCCGAACGTTGCGGTGAACCGATACGGGTAGGATTTCTGCTCGGGAGTCGCAAGTTACAACTGCATTGCGCCGGATTTTGGCCTGGCAAACAATATCAGACGGCAGTACGACGGCTTTATCAGGAAGATAGCGGTCTGGCCGTTTTTGATTGTGAAATATTGCATCAGGGCGAGACCATCGCCAGTGCCAATGTGAATGTATTCCAACCCCGGGACACCGCGGCCTATGTAGCAGGCGGTGCCGAAGTATCTGTGGGAGATCCTACATGAGTAAGCGAATTTTAGTGACAGGTGCCAGTCGCGGTATTGGTAAAGCGATGGCTTTACGTCTGGCACAATCTGGCTACGATATAGCGCTGCATTTTCACAGTAACCAACAGGCGGCCAACGCTACTGCGCAAGCATTAACTGAAATTGGAGTACAGGTAAGCCAATTACAGTTTGATGTGGCTGACAGAGCGGCCTGCCGCAGCGCTATAGAAACCGATATTACCAATCACGGTGCCTATTATGGCGCGATACTCAACGCCGGAATCGCCCGCGATACCGCTTTCCCTGCGATGACCGAAGCGGAATGGGATGGTGTTATCCATACCAATCTCAACGGCTTTTATAACGTGCTCCAGCCACTGCTGATGCCGATGATCCAAGCCCGTAACGGTGGTCGTATCATTACCCTATCCTCCGTTTCCGGTTTGGCAGGCAATCGTGGACAAGTGAATTACAGCGCCTCCAAGGCTGGAATAATTGGTGCCACCAAAGCGCTGGCACTGGAAGTCGCCAAGCGCAAAATCACCGTCAACTGTATCGCTCCCGGCATCATCGACACCGAAATGGTGGACAATCTCGGTGACGAACTGGTGCAACAACTGGTACCGCTGCGCCGCATGGGCAAACCGGAAGAGATTGCCGGGCTGGCGAACTTTCTAATGTCAGATGAAGCGGCCTATATCACCCGCCAGGTCATTTCAGTCAATGGTGGCATGTTATGAGTAAACGCGTTGTCATCACCGGCATGGCCGGCATTTCATCGCTGGGGCAGGACTGGCCGACGATTAAAACGCGGCTGCAGAGTGGGCATAATGCCGTGCAGCGCATGGATGACTGGGATCGATTTCAAGGTCTGAATACCCGCCTAGCGGCGCCGGTCAACGATTTTGCAGTGCCAGCACACTATTCCCGCAAAAAAATTCGCTCAATGGGACGGGTATCCCTGATGGCGACCCGCGCCAGTGAACTGGCGTTAGCTGATGCAGAGTTACTGGACGATCCTGTCATCAGCTCCGGGGCCATGGGTATTGCGTATGGCTCATCTGCCGGAAGCCCAACCGCTATCATCGGCTTTGGTGACATGCTCAAACACGGTGATATGAGTGGTATTGATGCAACCAGCTATATCCGCATGATGGGCCACACCACCGCTGTCAACGTGGGAGTATTTTTCGGTTTGCAGGGCCGTACCATTACCACCAGCAGTGCCTGCACCTCTGGTAGCCAAGGCATAGGTTATGCTTATGAAGCGATTAAATATGGTCGCCAGGTGTTGATGCTGGCCGGCGGTGCCGAAGAACTCTGCGCCAGCGAAGCCGTGGTGTTCGATACGCTATTTGCCACCAGCACCCGCAACGATACCCCACAACTGACGCCAAGACCGTTCGATCGCGACCGCGATGGCTTGGTGATCGGCGAAGGAGCCGGGACCTTGGTACTAGAAGAGTTACAACATGCCCAGGCGCGTGGGGCCCGGATATATGCTGAAGTCATCGGGTTTGGGACCAATGCCGATGGCGCGCATATCACCCAGCCGAATGCAATCACGATGGAAGGTGCGATTCGTTTAGCCTTGGAAGATGCCGGAGTAACACCGCAGCAAATTGGCTATGTAAATGCCCACGGCACTGCCACGGATCGCGGTGATGCCGCCGAAAGTCAGGCCACCTATGCTGTCTTTGGCAGCCAAGTACCCATATCGTCGTTAAAGAGTTATACCGGCCACACTCTCGGCGCATGTGGGGCACTGGAAGCCTGGTGGAGCATTATGATGATGCGCGATGGCTGGTTTGCGCCCACGTTAAACCTTGAACATCCAGCCGATGACTGCGCGGCGCTGGATTACATCCGCGATAATGGACGCGCGTTGCAGACGGATATAGTGATGAGTAATAACTTTGCTTTTGGTGGCATTAACACATCGCTGATTTTCCGCCGCTGGTCAGAATCATCGAGTTAGCGTTGACGATTGTTTATACCGCTTGTACTCCCCAGACCATTAGATTAATCTTATTAATCTGAATCTAATGGTTAAGGGAATTTCTATGTCGCAGTCAGCACTTTCTCGTTGGTCCGGTGCCGTGGGCAGTAATAGCTGTTGGGAATTGATCAAGCACGGCGCACAAGTGTTGGATGTCCGCTCCCCTGATGAATTTGCACAAGCTCATCTGCCACAGGCGACCAATGTCCCCCTCAACCAACTCGACAGCTGGATTAAGCAACAGCCTAACAAACAGCGGCCATTAGTGTTGTATTGCGCCGCTGGCATCCGGGCACAGATGGGCTGCGACATCTTACGTGCGAATGGTTTTGACTGTGCCGTCAATGGTGGCTCGTTACAGGATCTGCTGTATAACCAACCTACTGCTTGAAAAAACAAGCCCCGGGATCCCGGGGCTTGTTTTAATGTCCGTAATGGGTGTCACTGCAGTTTTAGTTAAACAGCAGGTTACCTCTTAAGCATTACACTGACAGTTGATCGATAGCAGCTTTCGCTTCAGCAATACCTTTATCATGAGCTTCATCGCCCATATTCAGTGCTTCAGCATACACCACGTCAACATTAGTAATACCGATAAAGCCAAGGAACGTTTTCAGGAACGGTACTACGTAATCCACAGCAGAACCCTTATGAATGCCACCACGGGTAGTCACAATAACCGCACGTTTACCTGTCAGCAAACCTTCAGCACCAGTCGCAGTATAACGGAAAGTCACGCCAGCACGGGCAACCAGGTCAATCCAGGTTTTCAGCTGCACCGGCACAGTAAAGTTATACATAGGCGCAGCGATCACCAGAGTATCGTTGTCCTTAATTTCTTTAACCAGTTTGTCAGACAGCGCTAACACTTCTTGTTGACGGGCATTCAGATTATCCCCGCCACGCAGGCCACCCGCCAACTCACCATCCAGTACCGGCAGTTGCTCTGCGGCCAGATCGCGCACCTGGATAGCCGCGCCTTTTTCTTTCCATGAAGCAGCCAAATAGTCCAGTAGCAGACTTGACTGTGAATAACCACCGAGAATGCTGGACTTCAATACTAAAACCTTGCTCATAATTCACTCCGCTATATTTGGATAACTATTCAGGGGCTTTCCCTAAATTAATAGCGCCAGTCTATACACGGATAAATTGAATAAAAAGCGGATAAAATTTGAGATTACTTGCTATTTTTTAGAACGGTTAATACGTTAACCGCGGCTCATGAAGACTCAGACTTTGAGACTGAAAGTCACTGGGCCATCATTGATCAGCGCCACCTGCATATCGGCGGCAAATCTGCCAGTCGCCACTGTCATGCCCGCATTGCGGCAATAATCGATAAAAGCTTGGTAGAGTTCATCGGCTCTGGCGGGAACTGCGGCACTTGAAAAGCTAGGGCGTAAGCCGCGACTAGTATCAGCGGCCAAGGTAAACTGCGACACCACTAACAAACTGCCACCGACTTGCGAGACGTTGAGGTTCATCTTGCCCTGCTCATCACTGAACACCCGATAGTGCATCACTTTGTGGGCTAATTTCGCCACAGTAGCTTCATCATCCTGATGCTCGACACCAAGTAAAACCAGTAACCCACTGCCGATACTGCCCGTCACTTGCTGTTCTACTGTGACACTGGCTTCACGGACTCGCTGAATAAGCGCTATCACGCTATCACTCCTGTATTGGCTAATTGCGCGACATTGTCAGCCATTTCCCGAACCGCTGCAATTACCGCCTGCTGCATCCGTGGTTCCATCAAGGAATGGTGTCCACCAGCCACGAGCTGCAATGCGGTGGGCTGCGTTTGCTCGGCCAGCATTTGCTTTAACAGAAATGGCGGACATACCCAATCCTGCTCACCTTGCAACAACCAGGTGTGGGTCGGCCAGCTATCCATGGTGGCTTTTAACAAGACGTAAGCATCAAAGTAATGATGACGGGCAAAGTGATTTTCAATTAATGCGCAGCTTCGGTCGGCCAGAGAATATTCAGTCGGCAACAGGGTCCAGGGATGCGCCAGCGTTCGTTCCCAATGGCACCACGCCGCCACCGTCTTGAGTTCACTGCGTTGCAGTGCCTGCGCAAATGCCTGTAACAACGTATCCTCATCGTTTGCTGATACCGCATCCCGCCAACCGCGGTAATCAACCGGAAACCGCTTTGCGGCTCCCTGACTGCCATAAAGCCAACTGCGACCCGCCGCCGATGGCACAAATATGCCCCAATAACATTGCCCGAGCACCCGTTGCGGACACAAACCAGAGTATATCAACCCTAGCGTCGCCCCAAATGATCCCCCGGCGAGACACCAGCGCTCCAGCCCTAGCCATTGCCTTAACCGTTCAATATCTGTCAGCAGACTCAACACATCGTTATGTACCAGTCTGCCTGACGGCTGTGACTTACCGGCACCGCGTTGATCTAACAACAGTACGCGAAACCGCTGGAGATCAAACAACTCCAAATCGCTGATATGGCATCCAGCGCCAGGGCCGCCATGTAAAAACAATAACGGGATCCCCTGCGGCTTGCCGTACTCTACCAGATGTAATAGATGCCCATCGCCGACATCCAGCCACTGCCGGGATAACGGCTCAATCCTGCTCATTTGATGACCTATCACACTCAGCGTCAGCCACCTGCTGTAGCTCATCCAGATATTCGGGCAAAGATGCGGTAATTTCGGCCCCCAGCAGCACGATCATCCAGGACAGATACACCCACAAAAACAGAATCGGAATGGTTGCCAGGGCACCATAAATGGCTTCATAGGTCGGGAAATGTGTCACGTAAAATGCAAAACCTTTCTTGCCCGCTTCAAATAGCAGTGCCGCAACCACAGCGCCCAATAACGCATGTAGCAAGTGCACCTTCTGATTAGGCACCACGGTATACAGCAGCAAAAAGGTCGCCACCGAAAAGAGAAAGGGTAAGCGCGCGACGAAAAAAGCCCCCACCCCATAGGTATCGGCTTCATTAAAGATCTTGAGCGATACCACATAGGAAGTGGCTGCCAGGCTAGCACTGATAAGAATTGGCCCTAGCGTCAGGATCATCCAGTACATAGAAAACGACAGCACCAACGGCCGCTTTGTACGATTCCCCCAGATATAGTTGAGTGCTTTATCAATCGCCGAGATCAGCATAATTGCCACGACCATTAATGCCGCAATACCAATGGCGGTGCCTTTAGAGGCGTTACCGACAAATTGGTTGATATACACCTGTACCGTATCACCAGCTGCAGGCAGAAAATTCTGATAAATAAAATTCTCGATCTCTTTGCGAACCCCTTTAAACACAGGAAAGGCCGATAACATTGACATGGTCACGGCCACCATCGGCACCAGCGACAGCAGAGTAACGTAGGCCAAATGACCCGCACGGATATTAATCTGATCATTCAATACCCGGCTTTTTACATGCTTGATGTAGCACCAGATGCTATGAGTGATGGCGCCTGCACGTTGCAGACTGAACTGAGAATTCACAGTAATCATGATTGTTGGATGACTTATGCCAATATCTTCGTACAATAACAAACAGATTACAAAATCCCGACAGAAAAAGCGCCCTGCAATTTTTGCCGGAAACCAAGGAGATATCGAATGTCACAACAAGGATCTACCGGCAATGTCATCGCAGCGCTGGTAAATGTCTTTTTCCCGGGGTTAGGACAGCTGATCCAAGGTCGTATTCTGGCGGCACTGCTATTTTTTGTCATAACCGTTGTCGGATATGCCTTATGGTGGCTGGTCGTGCCCCCCATTATTGGTGCTATTGCCCATCTCTGGAGCATTGTGGATGCAGCCAGATACCGTGCATGAAGGATGGAAAGGATAATCCAATGAAAATATTAGTGAGCTCGACGCTGATGTGTCTGGCGTTAATGCTGGGCGGTTGCCAATCGGCCTACTATGGGGCTATGGAAAAAATTGGCTATCACAAGCGCGACATTATGGTCGATCGCGTCAAAGATGCGCAGGAGTCACAACAGGATGCGCAAAAGCAGTTCAGCTCTGCGCTCGAGGAGATGCAGGCATTACTGCACCATGATGGCGGCGATCTGGAACAAGCGTATAACAACGCGAAAGATGAATATGAATCCGCACAGTCTGCGGCTGAACGGGTGAGCGACAGGATTGATAAAGTTGAAAGTGTTGCTGAAGCGCTCTTTGATGAATGGCAGCAAGAAATTGGTGAAATCAGTAAATCCAGCCTGCGACAGAAAAGCCAAAGCAAATTAAATCAGACACAGCGCTCGTACCAACAGATGCTGAAAAGCATGCGCCGGGCAGAAAGCAAAATGGCACCGGTACTCACCGCCATGAAAGACAACATGTTGTACTTGAAGCACAATCTCAATGCGCAAACCATCGCGTCAGTTAAAGGCGAATTCACCAGTTTGCAAACTGATATTTCGTCACTGATTAAAGAGATGAACCGTTCGATTGATGAATCCAATAAATTCATCGCTCACATGGAACCTTAACTTAACCACACAGTGAATCGAGGGGTGGATGTTATCCCACCTCTTGTTCACGGCACCGCTGTTTATCGGCATACATGGCTCGGTCAGCGTTGTGCAACAGATCTTCAATTGTCTGTGCAGCTTCCGGAAAACAGGCATATCCCATACTTAGCTGTATCGGTAAGGTAATGCCGTGCCAAACAAACGTCGGCGCGCAAACTTCGGCATGAATCTTATCCTGTACCGCCTGAATGTTCTCAATCGCCGAAATACGCGGCAGGATCACTAAAAATTCATCACCGCCGATACGGGCAACCAGATCACTGCCACGCAAGACACTCTCTAACCGTCGCGCAATCTCCACCAGCAGCGCGTCACCGGCCACATGTCCGAAATTATCATTTATCTGTTTGAAATTATTCAGATCTATGTTGAAAATACAAAAGTGACTACCATGTTTG
The DNA here is from genome assembly GCF_018223345.1 of Shewanella yunxiaonensis. NCBI lineage: Bacteria > Pseudomonadati > Pseudomonadota > Gammaproteobacteria > Alteromonadales > Shewanellaceae > Shewanella > Shewanella yunxiaonensis. The sequence goes on from NZ_CP073587.1 coordinate 3,580,331, forward strand.
TGGAGCTTTTGCAGCATCTGCATAGCGCGGCGACGGTTACCAATTTTGGTTAACACATCTTCGTACGAATAGCGGTGAGCATTACGATAGGTGTTCAGCAACAAGATAACGCTAATAAACAGAACCACCGACAAGGTGTAACCCAACAACCGTACCAGATTGCTTTTGAACCAGATTTCTAACGAGTCATGCGCGATCTCTTTAATGGCTAATTGCCAGGTGCCGCTCACCAAGTTCACGGTTTCGGTACGCAGTGGCTGCGTAAATACCTGAGGATCACCATAGAATACTGCGCCTAGTTCACCCTGACCGTCCACACCCCGTATCGCCAGTTCTACATCATCAGGAAACGAATCGCTACCGGCATCGTGCAATAACCGGTTCCAGTCGAGTGCAACACTGAACACTCCCCAATAGTTTTTATTGTTCGGAGGGTCAGAGAAAATAGGGATGCGGGCGATGATCGCTTCCCCGCCCTGCACCAGGGTTAATGGGCCAGCGACAAAAATCTTGCCGTTATTTTTGGCGATTTCTACGGTGCGCCATTGCTCCGGATGCAGGCGAAAGTCCAGTCCTAAGGCTTTCTCATTGCCTTGCCGTGGATAAACAAAACTGATGACATCATTCGGAGCCACCCCAATATTGCGAATATGGTGAGCCTTGCGCCGGATATTTTCAGCTAATGGTAACCATTGATGGGCTGAAGATTGCGGACTGACGGCAATATAGGCCGCTAGTGCATTGGCCTCAAAGATCTCTGACGTGACTGATGCTTCCAGACGATATCGTACCAATGCGAGTTGTCGTGACAGATCATCGGCGCGGTCATCTGCAATATCTCGGCTGTAACTATGCTGGAGATATTCCACTATCTCATAGGTGGCTGCAAAGTAGAGCAGGGCCACTAGACCCCAAACCACTCGGCTCTTGAATCGCCCATCACTCCGCATCAGCACACACCCTAAAATTTTACATTATTTTTACATGATTCAATATCAACTGGAATAGCGAAATACCATTGTCTAACTGGATTATGGCCAGATATTAGATACTTAATTTTAGCGTTCTCTGGACTATACATCTGTGTGAGCAACCACACGAATTTTGGCAAGCCCAGGGTGTTTGTTGGATCTGGCGCACAATTCACGCAAGTGAAATACAACTATTTCAGACTTCGGCTTTCACAATACACACAAACTATTTGATGTGGAACATCACATGACTATTACCGAATCCCTTACCTTGATGTTGGCATTATTATACGGTGCCACTCAGTTGTGGTGGGCTGGTAAACGCTTTGGCGCTATCGCCGCCACCATTTCCTTGTTATTAGCCTTAGTGATAAGTGCCAGCCTGACATTATTGGTCGGTACTGCAATTGCAATTGCCGGTTTAGCCCTACTCCAATGGCGTAAACCTGCCTTTGCCAAAGGTGATTTGCGTATCAATGACTTACGGGCAGGCTGTCAGAACTTAATTGTCCTGTCACTATTGATTGTCGCCATCCAATATACGGTGAATAGCCTGATGCTAAAAGCTGGCATAGCCGACCCTTGGGTTGCCCGTCCTAACGTGGTGGATGCTTTTCTTCCGATTGCCGGCGCTATTGAAGTAAAAGGTATCGTCTCGTTGGGATTATGGGATCAGAACCACCCTGCCGCAGCGGTTATGTTAGGCATCGTGTTACTGACAGGGTTGCTGTGCAAACGTGCCTTCTGTGGTTGGGCCTGTCCCATTGGGCTCGCAGGGGAATACCTGTATAAACTGCGCAAACGTGTTATCAAAGAAGAGCTGATGCCACCTAGATGGCTGGACTGGCCGTTGCGGATGCTGAAATATCTGCTGTTGGCTGGTTTTATCTATCTGGTTGTAGGCATGCCAGCAATGGGGATTCCGGGTTATTTGCAAGGCAATTACCACCGTATCGCCGACCTCAAGATGGCACTGTTTTTCCTGACGCCCGGACTGGTCACACTGTGTTGTTTTGCGTTGATCCTGATGATTGCGTCATGGCGTCGTCAGGGATTTTGTCGCTACTTATGCCCTTATGGTGCCATTCTGGGGATACTGAGTTTCTTCAGTCCGCTGAAAATTCGCCGTAACCAGCAAGAGTGCTTGATTGATAAAGGCATGAAATGTGACAAGTGCACACGCGCCTGTCCGGCCAATATCATTGTTCATACCAAAACCACGGTGCGCAGTGATGAATGCCAAGCCTGTATGCGCTGTGTTGCTGCTTGTCCGAAAAAGGCAGCGCTCGGTTTTGGTCTGCCCGGCAACCATATGTTATCGGCACGCAGTCTGATGATTGGGGTGCTGGCGATTATGTTCTTCCTGCCATTAGTGGCTTGGCTCTTCGGCTATTGGGACAGTCAGATACCGGATGCGATTCGGATGCAGCTATTGCAAGTTGCTGATCATATCGGACACTAAATGCTATCTTGGCTGAGGGAAGTGGAGATTGCAGGATTAGGTGTAACAAAGTGTAGAGATCCACTTCCCAAACTATCTTGGTTAAGTCAGTAACAGCACAAAATAGGGCAGAAAATTGCAACGCGCTGTTTCAAAGCTGAAATATTGCTCGATATCACACCAGCCATATTCAGGAAGCTAAGTGACTTAGTCCTTACCGTTTTAGCGCGTAAAGCCTCGCCCAATTCGGGCGGGGATACAAGCGCATACCGCGAAGCGGTATTTACAGAATTGAATATTTTCTGTAAATTGCATTGTATGAAGCGAGCATACAAAGAAAGATTCTATCCAACCGAACAACAAACCGAACTACTGGCAAAGTCGTTTGGCTGTGCTCGTTTTGTCTGGAATAACACGCTTAAGCACCGTACAGACGCTTATTATGAGCGAGGTGAATCTATTGCTCACTCCGTACTAGAAAAGCGTTTAGTGCCTTTAAAAGCTGAGTTTGAGTGGCTTAAAGAAGTGTCCAGCGTGATATTTCAGCAATGCCTACGCGATCAACAAGAGGCGTTTAAAAACTTTTGGGATAAGCGTACTAAGTACCCACGTTTCAAATCAAAGCATGACAGGCAATCGATAAGATTAACCAAGGCCGCTTTTCACTATAACGACGGTCAACTCTTCATTGCTAAATCAAAAGAGCCGCTAAACGTTCGATGGTCGCGTAACCTATCAAGCGAACCTAGCTCAATCACCATTTCAAAAGACAGGGCAGGACGCTACTTTGTGTCGATGCTTTGTGAATTTGAATCTAAACCAATGCCTGTCACTGCAAAAACAGTGGGCATTGACTTAGGTTTAAATAACCTGTTCATCACTGATGATGGCATCAAAATCGACAATCCACGCCACACTAAACGCTACGAAAACAAACTGGCCTACCTACAGCGCAAGCTCGTCAAGAAAAAGAAAGGCAGCAAGAACCGCGACAAGATACGTCAAAAAGTAGCCCGTCTACATGCCAAAATAGCCGATAGTCGATTAGATAACTTGCACAAGTTGTCTCGCAAATTAATCAACGAAAACCAAGTGATTTGTGTTGAGTCGTTAGCGGTGAAGAACATGATCCGCAATCCAAAACTAGCTAAACATATCGCTGATGCGAGTTGGGGTGAGTTCATTCGCCAACTCAAATACAAAGCGGAATGGGCGGGAAGGACTATCGCAGAAATAGATCGCTTCTTCCCTAGCTCAAAGCGTTGTAGTAGTTGTGGATTTGTACATGAATCAATGCCGTTAAATATCCGTAACTGGACTTGTCCAGAGTGCAAAACACTCCAAGATCGCGATATTAATGCGGCTATGAATATAAGAACCGTCGGACTGGCGGGGTTAGTCTAGGGAGCGACTGGAACGGGGATTGGAGCAATCCAGTCTAGTGAAAGCGTGATGAACTAGAAATGTTCTCATAGCAATATAAGAACCCTAGCCCGATAGGGCGGGGAGAAGTCAGTTTTAGGCCACTTATGAATCTTTTGAAACTTTTAGCAAGCCAAACATCGTGGGGGTTACGGCAATAAAAAACCCCGGAAAACCGGGGTCTTAAAAAACAGATTGCCATTAGCTCTGACGATAGGCGCGTTTGCGATCCATCTCGGTCAGATACTTCTTACGCAAACGAATGCTCTTAGGCGTCACTTCCACTAATTCATCATCGTCGATAAATTCCAGTGCCTGCTCCAGCGTCATTACAATCGGTGGTGTCAGGGTCTGAGCTTCGTCAGTACCTGATGCACGAATGTTGGTCAGCTGCTTGCCTTTCAGACAGTTCACTGTCAGGTCGTTAGAACGACTATGGATACCCACAATCTGGCCTTCATAAATTTCTGCAGCATGGCCAATAAACAGACGACCACGTTCCTGCAGATAGAACAGAGAGTAAGTTAGCGCTTTACCGGTAGCGTTGGAGATCAATACCCCGTTAGCACGCTGGCCGATATCCCCTTCCTTATATGGACCGTAGTGATCAAATGAATGATACAGCAGACCAGTACCAGAAGTAGAAGTCATGAAGTCAGTCTGGAAACCAATCAACCCACGGCTAGGGATCATAAAGTCGATACGCACGCGACCTTTACCGTCTGGCTGCATATCCTTCATATCTGCTTTACGGATACCCAGCTTTTCAATCACGGCACCTTGATGCTGCTCTTCTACGTCCACGGTCAGCTGTTCATAAGGCTCGCATTTTACGCCATCGATCTCTTTAAGGATCACTTCTGGACGAGAAACAGCTAACTCATAACCTTCACGACGCATGTTTTCGATCAGGATAGACAGGTGGAGTTCACCGCGACCAGAGACCTTGAAACGATCCGGGCTGTCAGTTTCTTCTACGCGCAGCGCTACGTTATGCACCAGTTCAGTCTGCAGACGTTCAAGAATATTACGAGAAGTGATGAACTTACCTTCTTTACCAGCAAACGGTGAAGTGTTTACCTGGAAAGTCATGGTCATGGTGGGTTCGTCAACACTCAACGCTGGTAATGCTTCCACATTATTAGTGGCGCACACAGTGTCAGAAATCTTCAGCTCGCCCAAACCGGTAATCGCTACGATGTCACCAGCATCCGCTTCAGCAACTTCGTTACGATCCAGACCAAGATAACCTAATACTTGACCGACCTTACCATTACGGGTTTTGCCATCCGCACCAATCACAGTCACCTGCTGGTTGGTTTTAACGCTACCGCGTTTGATGCGACCAACACCAATAACCCCAACGTATGAGCTGTAATCCAGCTGAGAGATCTGCATCTGGAATGGGCCTTCATCGTCTGCATCAGGAGGTGATACTTTGTCGATGATGGTCTGGAATAAAGGGGTCATGTCATCGCTATGAGTTTCTGGATCCAGAGATGCGTAACCGTTCAGTGCAGAGGTATAAACAATTGGGAAGTCCAATTGCTCATCGGTCGCACCTAAGTTCACAAACAAGTCGAACACCTGGTCAATAACCCAATCAGGGCGCGCCCCTGGGCGGTCGATTTTGTTGATAACCACAATGGGTTTCAATCCCTGTGCAAATGCCTTCTTTGTCACAAAGCGAGTCTGAGGCATCGGGCCATCTACGGCGTCGACCAGCAGCAATACTGAGTCTACCATCGACAACACGCGTTCTACTTCACCACCGAAGTCAGCGTGCCCGGGGGTATCAACGATGTTGATACGATAGTCCTGCCAGCGAATCGCGGTATTCTTCGCCAAAATGGTGATACCACGTTCCTTTTCCAGATCGTTTGAGTCCATCACACGCTCAACCGCTTCACCGCGGGAGGCTAATGTACCTGATTGAGACAGCAGCTTGTCCACCAGAGTGGTCTTGCCATGGTCAACATGCGCGATAATCGCGATGTTTCTTAATTTATTGAGTGAACTCGACATTTTACTTGTGAAGCCTATGTTTGCATCGGGGACTGCATGCCAGCGGCAGAATTTGTCACCGCCGGACGCGTTAATTCTTGCGAAAAGGCGGCGATTATACACTGAGCAAGGTGTCATTGATATTAATTTATACAATTGCCTCACGTTGTCGCAGTCAGACAATGCCGTGGGTCAACTGAGGTAAAACGATTCGACGCTTTTTACGGAGCACTCACATCACCAACTTGGGGCAATGTTAACTTGATCACAGGTTTTATGGACAGATTTTGAACGATGTTTAATCGTGTGATTTCTGCCAGCCATGACACACTATTTTATCTCAACGAAATCACACTTTTGAGTCGTCGAATACAGCCACAGAGTCAGCTGGCACCATCCATAAAAACATTGATTTAGACAGCGCGACCGTGAAATTTTAAGATTTTTACAACAGTGCGATAACGGTTGATTTACCGGTCATTGCGCTCTAATCTAGCCGAGGGAAATAACAGTATAAGTGGCCAGCTTTACGTAAAATTCAACATCTCTAAAACAGCATTTTAGAGCATGGATTGCACCAAAAAATAGCGTTTCCGCACCACTATTGTGCGTTACCGACTGTATTATTCGCCCAATATTCGAACATGCCCTTTGATTTCAGCGTGTTAAAAAGCTGGCACGATTTTGGCTGCTCAAAAGCCTTAAAATTGAAGATACGCCAGTCGTTAAACTTACACCAAGTAAACAAAGGGCCGAATCTATACCCTATCCGGAGGCTTTAGAATGTCAGTTGAATCGGTACTGAAACAACTCCAAGAGTTGGAAGTAAAATTTGTTGATCTGCGTTTTTGCGATACCAAAGGTAAAGAACAACACGTATCTGTGCCTGCACACCAGGTAGATGCCGACTTTTTTGAAGACGGTAAAATGTTTGACGGCTCTTCAATTGCAGGTTGGAAAGGCATCAACGAATCAGACATGGTGCTGATGCCAGACGTAAACACTTTCGTGCTGGATCCTTTCTTCGAAGAAACCACCGCAATCATCCGTTGTGACATCCTCGAACCAGCCACTATGCAAGGCTATGAGCGTGACCCACGTTCTATCGCTAAGAAAGCAGAAGAGTATCTGAAGTCTACTGGTATTGCTGACACAGTGCTGATTGGCCCAGAACCAGAATTCTTTGTATTTGACGATGTACGCTTCGGCTCTGACATGTCAGGCAACTTCTACAAAGTTGGTGCAAAAGAAGCTGCTTGGAGTTCTGCTAACGAATACGAAGATGGCAACACAGGCCACCGTCCTACCGTTAAAGGCGGTTACTTCCCAGTGCCACCAGTGGATTCATCACAGGATTGGCGCAGTGCGACCTGTCTGGTATTGGAAGAGATGGGTCAAGTGGTTGAAGCTCACCACCACGAAGTGGCCACTGCTGGCCAGAACGAGATTGCTACCCGATTTAACACTCTGACGGCTAAAGCAGACGAAATTCTGACCCTGAAGTATGTTGTGCACAACATGGCGCATGCTTACGGCAAAACTGCGACCTTTATGCCTAAACCTATCATGGGCGATAACGGTTCAGGTATGCACGTTCACCAGTCACTGTCTAAAGACGGTGTGAACCTGTTTGCGGGTGACAAGTATGCGGGTCTGTCTGAAACCTGTTTGTACTACATCGGTGGTATCATTAAGCACGCTCGCGCGCTGAACGCCTTCACCAACCCAAGCACCAACTCTTACAAACGTCTGGTTCCTCACTTCGAAGCTCCAGTAATGCTGGCTTACTCAGCACGTAACCGTAGTGCTTCAATCCGTATTCCGGTAGTTCCATCACCAAAAGCTCGTCGTATTGAGACTCGCTTCCCAGATCCAATGGCTAACCCATATCTGGCGTTCTCTGCATTGATGATGGCTGGTCTGGACGGTATCCAGAACAAGATCCACCCTGGCGATGCCATGGACAAAGACTTGTATGATCTGCCAGCTGAAGAAGCTGCAGCAATCCCACAAGTTGCTGAGTCTCTGGATATTGCGCTGGCAGCACTGGATGCTGACCGTGAGTTCTTGACTAAAGGCGGCGTATTCTCTAATGACTTCATCGATTCATACATCGCACTGAAAACTGCAGAAGCTGAGAAAATCAACCGCACAGTTCACCCACTTGAGTTCGAACTGTACTACAGCCTGTAAGCTATTGCTTTGCAATCAACCCGATGAGTCAAGCCATCGGAGTATAAAAATAAAGCCCCGGGTCTATCCCGGGGCACTTATTTTAGATGCCATCTAACGGTTATCCGTTCAACACTATCCCTTCCCGTTCTGAGAGCAGTTGTATCAGCCAGTCACTGAGCAACCTTAACCGTTGCGCCAGATGACGACGATATGGGTATAACAGATATATGGGCATACTCGGCACCGTTATATCCGGTAATATCTGCGTCAATTCCCCCGTGATTGAGACCGAGTAACGGCGACTGAATGATTTCTAAGTGGCCTCGACAAGCAGCGACATCAGCATCACGGTTATTGACAAAGAGCCGTGTCGGCATCGGCAATATCTTTAACGTTTCACCTTCCAGATATTCAAGGCCTCCCGGATTACCAAACAGCGTGACATACTGCACCAACAGGTGCCGTGCTAACGCCTTCAGCGTAGGGGTGTGCCATAGCGTTGCAAATAGCCAAGTTTTTTAGCCACTATGCCATCCTGCTCCAATTTGCCGACCCGCATCACCGCATCCAAGCCTTCACGACAATATCCACTTTGCGGTCAGTACTGCCGATTTCCAGCGTCAGCTGAGGATGCTGTTCCATAAAGTGCTGTAATGCCGGGAATAGCAGCTGTCTGGCAAAACCTTGCGACATGTCGACACGAATGCGACCACTTAATTCGCTTTCTCGTCGCCAAAGCAGCTCCTCCAATTCGCGGTATTGAGCGAACAGAGACTGGGACCGAGAAAAATCCGCGTGAAGGTGTTGGCTCCCGGCGCGATTGAAACGGACTTTAGTGTTGGCGCGGTGCGCGATAACCCGGAAATGAATCGCTATGTCGCTTTGCAAACCGCGTTGGGGCGCGCAGGATTACCTGCAGGTATCGATGCGGCCACTGCATTATTGCCGTCAGACAGTGCGGCATGGATCATGCCGCAACGTATTGAAGCCTTTGGCGGTATGTTTATTTGAGCAATCGCAGAAATATCTGCTGCTAGCCGCTGAAATCTATAGCGGGAATCGATTAAAATAAGCGTTAGTTTAACTATCCATTGCCAATCCCGATGTTTTCCAAGTTATTAAAGCTTACGCTGCACTGGCTACCTGATCGTTCAGATTTGCCAGAAGGGTTACGTATTGGCCTGCCAATGATGGCAGGCTTACTTTTATTTTCTGCCGTTGGCGATACCGCCAGCGGCGTTAACGCCTTGATTTGTGCTTGGTTGGTTGGCGTGCAAGGACGAAACCTTGCTTACCCCAAACGCACCATATTACTGAGTCTGTCGGCATTATTATGTTGTATCAGCAGCGCGCTAGCATTACTGAGCCTGATTGAACCGCTGCTCGGTATCGCCGTGTTAATGCTGATTGGTCTGTTGTATGGACTTAGCTCCAATCAACGAAAATACATTCAGCTACTCACCTACAATGCCGGATTCTCGTTGATTTGCGCCATGCATCTGCTGGAAAGTGACACCCCTTGGGTAATGGTGTTGCTTTCCAGTGCTTTTGGCAGCTGGAGTGCCATGCTCAGCGCAGTAATCGCAGGCCCCTGGCTATCCATTCGCCAAGGAGAGCAACTCCTCGCCAAAGTCTCTACACAATTTGTAAATTGGTGCACTATTTTGGGCTATTCCGATGCTGCCAACGTAGGTAAACGTCTGGCGTTACGTGAGCAACTGGATGAAGCCATCGCCGTGCTGGCGCACTGGTTACAGGAAATGCCTGATAACAGTGCAGTGTTAAAGATTGCTAAAGGTCTGCGTTCACGGATGCAACTGATTGAAGCGATGGAAGAAATTGGTCGAATTCGGCAACAGGAAAGCTCTGAAGCCAACGCCGATGCGCTGCAATGCTATATCACAGACTTTGCCATTAATTTCAACGCAATAGTGGAACAGGGGGCGCCATTACCTGATTTACCACAAGGCAACGGCCAACATCCGACGCTCACCGCTATTGAACAGCAGATTACCGCAGCGATACTCGCCAATGATCCGTTATCAGAAAACTGGCGCGCCCTGCTTAAACTTATCTGGCCATCAGATGCCGACAGTATCCGCAGCCAATGGCGCAAAGCACTGCAAAAAGGTTCGCGTGAATGGCACCATGGCTTACGCATTCTGTTCACCTTAATGTGTTGCCAGTTAGTGGTGGCGTTATTGCCATTTCAACAGGGGTATTGGGTGACACTGACAGCATTTATCGTAATGATGACAGCGCCCCTGGGACAATTGCAGTTACGGATCTGGGGGCGAGCCTATGGCACAATCCTGGGGTCGATATTAGCACTGGCGATGGTCTGGTATTTCGGCACTGGTGCCTGGCTGGAACCGGCCACCTGTATCACGCTGTTTCTTGCCTTTGCCACCTACTACAAGGCTCGCTACGAAATTCATGTGTTTTGGATAACCGTGATGATGATTTTTGCCATCACCTTGCTGCTGCCAGCCGAACCCTATATTGCCTTTTATCGGGCGCTGGATACGTTGACCGGTGTGATTCTGGCAGTGCTGGCGATGTATCTGTTCATTCCAAGCTGGACCAAGCGCTGGCTTGACAATTATGTGTGCCACTTCATCGAACTGGAACAGCGCTGGTTGCAAAGCATTGCCGAGGGTAAACCGGATCTGGCATTACGTTGGCAAGCACATGCGGCATTAAGGCAATTGAGTCTTGAGATCAGTTATATGAAGCTTGAACCCAATAACTCCGCCAGAGAACTGCAAGATTGGCAGAGTTTCCTGTGGCTGGGCCTGACGTTGCACTGCACGCTGGTAGTGCTCGCCAGACAGGGGCAACATCCGCAGCTGCAGCAGGCATGTAACCAACTGCAATCATGGTTGCCATTATTCCGCAGCCGTTACAAACCGCAATGGTGTGTGATTGAACAACCATTACTGACCAGTGATGATGTGCATCTGTGGCTAGCGCAGGATTTGTCGCAACTTTATGCCTGGTTATATTGGCAACGACCATTTCAGTTGTCGTCAACCATCGAGCATCACTGATTGCGATACACGTTGCGGATATGATTTCGCTGGGCAATGACGCCGCAACACGCTAGTCTTAACAGATAATAACCAACGAAAGGAACAGGTTATGCGCGTCTTGCTGATGTTACTCTGCCTGCTGTCAGTGACAGCTCAGGCTACTGTCTATAAATGGATAGACAAGGACGGTAATATCCATTTTAGTGATCAGCCACATGCTAACGCGCAGCAAGTGAAGTTGCCGGATAACACCGGCAACCAAGTCACGATGACACCAGTCAACGCCATCAGCAACGAAGAGCCAACCACCGCTGCCGAACAAAAAGCGCTATATCAGGTCAGCATTGTATCGCCGCACCATGAAGCAACTATCCGGGATAATGCCGGAGACTTCACCGTGACCGGTAACGTGCAGCCTGAGCTGGCATCAGGCCATTATCTGCAACTCTTTATTGATGGGGTAGCCACCAGCGATGCCCAGGCGAGCCCAGTGTTTCAACTCAAAAATATCGATCGCGGCGAACATAAGCTTCAACTAAAGGTCGAACAGCAAAACGGCAAAGTCCTTGCATCCAGCTCAGAAATAACCATTTTTCTGCACCAAGCTGGGCTAATTAAACCCGCAATTCCGGCGCCGAGTGCTAAACGGGTCAATGGATAACTATGTTGTATCATATAGTTAGCTATATTGTTCTGTTTATGTAGATTGTCGGCACTATCTTGCGGCTTGCACCAGAATGGCGCACTATAATGGTGCAATCAATCTGGAATAATGCCGATGGACACAAATCTACTGCTAAATCATCTGGTGACTGCAGTTTTGGTTATCGACGGCGAACTGCGCCCTGCGTATGCCAATGCTGCTGCGGAGCAATTGCTGGGAGTCTCCAGTCATAAACTGAAAGAGCAACCGCTGGTCGACTGGCTCCATACGTTGGCCATTGACGCCAAGGTCCTTAAAGGTGCAGTAGTCGCAGCGCAAGGATTGACGGTGAATACCATCCAATTAGTGACCTTGGATGGGCAACACCATACGGTTGATCTGACATTGGTACCGATTGAGCATGATACTGAGCAGACGGCATTCAGCCTGCTGGAGCTAAGGCAAGTCGACCAGCAACGGCGTATTCATCAACAACTGACATTGGATGCACAGCAACAGGCTGCCCAGTTTTTGGTGCGCAATCTGGCCCATGAAATCAAAAATCCCTTAGGGGGACTGCGTGGGGCTGCCCAGTTACTGTCCAGAGAACTCAGCGATGAGCATCTGCGAGAGTTTACAACTTTAATTATTGAGCAGGCAGATCGCTTGCGTAGCTTGGTGGATCGGCTGCTAGGACCTCAGAAACCTTCGCAGCACCGGGTGTTAAATATTCATATGGTGATTCAGAAGGTGCTGAATCTGGTGAGTGTCACGCTGCCACCGAATATCCGTTTGCGCCAGGATTACGACCCCTCCATTCCAGATCTGCCGATGGATGAGGATCAGCTGCAACAGGCCATCCTCAACATCGTACAAAATGCCATTCAGGCGCTGGAGCAGCAAAAGGCGGGGGATATTATGATCCGTACCCGCACCGCGCATCAGGTCACCATCGGCACCCAGCGTCATAAACTGGCGCTGATACTGTCGATTATTGATAACGGCCCAGGGATTAAGCCGGAGCTTGTCGATACGCTGTTCTATCCCATGGTGACAGGACGTAAGGATGGCAATGGCCTGGGGCTATCGATTGCCCATAACATTGCCCGTTTACATGGTGGCCGTATCGACTGTAATTCAGCACCTGGCCACACAGAATTCAGCCTGACCCTGCCAATTAATTTGGATCAGGACAACTTATAAGATCTGCAAAACAGGGAGCAATATGAGCGAACAAGTATGGATCCTCGATGATGATAGCTCCATCCGTTGGGTACTGGAGCGTGCACTGCGTGGTGCCAAAATTAGTTGCGCCAGCTTTGCTGCCGCCGAATCACTGTGGGATGCATTGCAGATTTCACAGCCTCGCGTCATTGTCTCTGATATTCGCATGCCGGGGACTGACGGCCTGACATTGCTGGAACGCATTAATGTGCACTATCCGCATATTCCAGTCATCATCATGACCGCACATTCCGACCTGGATAGCGCCGTCAGCGCCTATCAGGCCGGTGCGTTTGAATATCTGCCAAAGCCGTTCGATATTGACGAAGCCATTACGCTGGTGGAGAGAGCGATAACGCATGCCACTGAGCATTCTCCGGTGCCGGTTGAATCCCAACTCAATACGCCTGAAATCATCGGCGAAGCACCGGCCATGCAGGAGGTGTTCCGGGCGATTGGCCGTTTGTCTCGTTCATCTATCAGCGTCCTCATCAACGGCCAATCCGGAACCGGTAAGGAGCTGGTTGCCGGGGCACTGCACAAACACAGTCCGCGCCGCGATCAATCTTTTATTGCACTGAACATGGCGGCTATTCCCAAAGAATTGATTGAGTCTGAACTATTCGGCCATGAAAAAGGGGCGTTTACCGGTGCGGCTAACGTACGCCAGGGGCGCTTTGAACAGGCAAATGGTGGCACCTTATTTCTTGATGAAATCGGCGATATGCCGCTGGATGTGCAAACCCGACTGCTGCGGGTATTGGCTGACGGACAATTCTACCGCGTGGGCGGGCATTCCCCAGTCCGCGTAGATGTACGTATCATTGCCGCAACCCATCAGGATCTAGAATCTCTGGTGCAAAAAGGCCAGTTCCGTGAAGACTTATTCCACCGTCTGAACGTTATTCGTATTCATCTGCCACCACTATCGCAGCGACGCGAAGATATTCCGCAACTGGCGCGGCATTTCCTGGCACAAGCGGCCAAAGAGATTGGGGTTGAAGCCAAAATTCTCACCAAAGAAACCTCGGCGAAACTGCAACAACTTCCGTGGCCAGGTAACGTTAGACAACTGGAGAATACCTGCCGCTGGCTCACCGTTATGGCATCTGGGCAAGAGATCCTGCCACAGGATTTACCCCATGAACTTTTTAAAGAACCAGTGACGCAAACCAGTGGTTCCAGCAATTCACACGATTGGCAAACAGCCTTACGTTTATGGCTGGATCAGCGCTTATCACAAGGTGAAAATGATCTTCTGACCGAAATCCAACCGGCGTTTGAGCGGATTTTGTTGGAAACCGCGCTAGAGCACACGCAGGGACACAAACAGGAAGCCGCCAAACGTCTCGGCTGGGGTCGCAATACCCTGACACGAAAATTGAAAGAGCTTTCGATGGATTAGCAACGATGATGGTGATCTGTCATGCTGGCACATGTAGCCGCTATCAGATCACCGCATCAGCGTCTTTGGCGAAGTCCCCTCCTCATCCCTTTATTTCTAAGCAGTTTCTTCCGCAGCATCCTGCCACCAATACCAGGGTGGCATAACACCACTTAAGAACCTCCGCGGGCGGATAATTCAAGTTGATATTTAATGTGAAACTAACGCCATGAAATGGCAAAACCGCACCACATTATCTAAGGTTTAAACGAGTGCAGTTGTTCATTTCCACTGGGTGATCCTATCGGACTAGGGAAAGGGTTATGGACCTTCTCCGCCAACGTAAATGGCTTGGGTTACTTACCGTCTTACTGTCGCTAATATTGACTGCTGCAGTGTGGTTTTACTTTAAACAAGCCGCCACGGATGAGACGGTTATCTGCCGCAATGGCAGAATCGAAGCCGTAGAGATCGATGTATCCGCAAAAAGCCCCGGGAGATTAGCCACCATTTTAGTTAACGAGGGTCAATTTGTGGTGGCGGGACAAGTGCTCGCACAAATGGACACGAAGGCACTTCAAGCGGAGCGATTACAGGCAGAAGCCCTGTTAAAACAAGCAGCAGAATCCGTTGTCACTGCAGAAAGCCAGTTGGCCTTACGTGAAAGTGAAAGAAAGTCAGCGTTAGCGGTTGTAAACCTGCGACAAACAGAACTCACCCTGGCGGAGAAAAGAAGCAAAAGAATTATTCAGTTAGCCACATCAGGTCACACTTCAGCACAATCTGTTGATGATGCTAACGCGGCGGTTGATAGCGCTAAAGCGGCGTTAAATGCAGCGACGGCTCAGGTGGCAGCAACTGCAGCAGCGATTGCTACAGCGTATGCCCAAATCGACAGTGCCAAGTCCTCAGTGGCTGCTGCTCAAGCCGGAATCACCCGCATCCAAGTTGACATTGACGACAGTGACCTTAAAGCACCGGTCAATGGCCGCATTCAGTATATTGTGTCGCGGCCAGGAGAAGTGATTGGTGCTGGCGGCAGCATTCTCAATCTGGTGGATGTCACCGATGTCTTTATGACGTTTTTCTTGCCAACAGCTTATGCCGGACGGCTGGCAATTGGTACGGAAGCGCGTCTGGTTTTAGATGCGGCACCAACATATGTCATCCCCGCACACATATCGTTCATCGCCGATGTTGCGCAATTTACCCCTAAGACAGTTGAAACTGACAATGAACGCGAAAAATTGATGTTCCGGATTCGGGCTAAAATTGCGCCGGCACTACTGGTCAAACATATCAAGCAAGTGAAAACCGGTTTACCCGGTGAAGCCTGTCTGCGTATTGCAGAAGACCAACCCTGGCCTTCTCGATTACAACAGAATCTGGTCAGGTAAGCGCTATGGCACCACCAATAGCGGATTCCACAATAGTCAAATTACAGGACGTGAGTTTGCAATACCTCAAGACTGACGCCCTTAAGCAGATTACGCTGACGCTTAATGCTGGCACGATGACGGGGCTGATTGGTCCTGATGGCGTCGGCAAATCCAGTTTGTTGTCGCTAATTTCCGGTGCAAGAGTGATCCAGCATGGCAGTATTGAAGTGCTCGGGGGCGATATGTCAGATGCCAAGCATCGACAGCGAGTATGCCCCGATATCGCCTACATGCCTCAGGGGCTGGGCAAAAATTTATACGAGTCACTCTCGGTATTTGAGAATATCGACTTCTTCGGTCGTTTATTCGGTCTTCCCCAAGAAACACGTGAACACCGCATCACCGAACTCTTAAATGCCACCAGCCTGGCAGCTTTTAAAGATCGCGCTGCGAACAAGTTATCCGGGGGAATGAAACAGAAACTGGGATTGTGTTGTGCATTGATACATGATCCAGATTTATTAATCCTTGATGAACCCACCACGGGTATCGATCCTTTATCTCGACGCCAATTTTGGGAATTAATCGCCCGATTCCGCCAGCAACAGCCAAACATGGCCGTGTTAGTTGCCACCTCCTATATGGAAGAAGCGGCTCGATTTGATCAGTTAGTGGCGATGAATCATGGACAGATATTAGCCAGTGGCACACCTCAGGCATTACTCAGTAGTACCCAAAGCCACACATTGGAACAAGCCTTTATACAGCTAGTCCGCCCCACCTCAACGCCTATTGGCAAACCGGTCACGACAATCCCCCACCATGTTACTGCTGATGCTGATATCGCCATAGAAGCACGTGGATTAACCAAGCGCTTTGGCCACTTTACCGCAGTTGATAATGTCAGTTTTTCCATTCGCCGCGGGGAAATCTTTGGCTTTCTCGGTTCCAACGGCTGTGGCAAGACAACGACCATGAAAATGTTGACAGGGCTGCTCTCGAAAAGCGCTGGCGAAGCGCAGCTCTTTGGTCATCCGGTGGACCCAGATGATCTCGAGACTCGACGCAGAGTGGGATATGTCACGCAATCATTCTCGTTATATAGCGAGCTCAGTGTTAAACAAAATCTTGAACTTCATGCACATCTTTACGGTATTGCAGCATCGCAGATTAACCATAGGGTTCAGCAGATTGCCAGCAAGTTTGCGTTACAAAAGCGCTTGGGTAGCTTACCTGGCGCCTTACCATTAGGTGAACGCCAGCGCTTATCGTTGGCGGCGGCAATGATCCATCAACCAGAAGTCCTGATCCTCGATGAGCCAACCTCTGGAGCCGACCCGCTAACGCGTGACGATTTTTGGCAAATCTTAGAGAGATTGGCTCACGAAGAAAACGTGACCATTTTTATCTCCACTCATTTTATTAATGAAGCCGCGCGATGTGATCGGGTGTCACTGATGCATGCCGGGAAAGTGCTTGTCAGCGACACACCAAGCGCCATCGTGGAAGGGAAACACGCGCAGTCACTTGAGCAAGCATTTATTGACTATCTTCAGGATGCTGAAGGCCAGAATCAACAACTACCCAATCCAACCCCCTCGGCAAACAACACCCGGCACACAAGGCGGCCTACTGGCACCGCTTTATTCAGCTTACGTCGTTTAATGAGTTACACGCATCGAGAAACACTGGAGCTACTGCGAGACCCAATACGTTTGGCACTAGCAGTTTTCGGCAGTGCCTTATTGCTGCTGGTGCTCAGTTACGGCTTGAACATGGACGTACAAAACCTCAGGTTTGCTGTGTGGGATCAGGATCAGAGCAACACCAGTCGCAATTATATTTTAGAACTTTCAGGCTCTCGGTTCTTCGATGCGCGCCCCCCCATCCAAAGTTATGCGGAACTGGACGCCCGTATGCAAGCGGGAGAGATCAGTCTGGCGATGGTGATCCCCAGTGGTTTCGCCCGCGACTTAGCCAAGGGAAATCAGGTAGAAATTGGTGCCTGGATTGATGGCAGTATGCCGCAACGAGCAGAGACGCTCAGAGGTTATGTACAAGGCCTGCACTATCAGTGGCTGACAACCCGTACCCGCGAAATTTATGGCAAGCACGCGATAGCGCCACTACTGAATATTGAGACACGTTTTCGCTATAACCCAGATGTAGAAAGCTTGCCAGCCATGGTACCGGCAATGATCCCTATTTTGCTAATGATGATCCCGGCCATGCTTAGTGCGCTGTCGATTGTCAGGGAAAAGGAGTTAGGCTCCATCATCAATTTCTATGTCACCCCCGTCACTCGGCTAGAATTTCTATTAGGTAAACAACTGCCTTATGTTGCGTTATCCATCCTGAGCTTTGTATTACTGGTGCTACTGGCATTATTTTGTTTTCAGGTACCAATCTCCGGCAGCGTGCTGACGTTGGCATTCGCAGCGGTGTTTTATATCTTGGCGGCGACGGCTCTAGGCCTGCTGGTATCAACCTTCGTAAACAGTCAGGTTGCAGCCATCTTTGGCACGGCGATCGTCACCATGTTACCCGCCGTACAATTCTCAGGATTGATCGAGCCAGTCACCGCCCTTCAAGGGATAGGTCGGCTTATTGGTGATATTTATCCAACCACTTATTTTGTCATGATTGCGCGCGGCACCTTTTCCAAAGGACTCAATTTTACCGATTTGCACAGCGCCTTTATCCCTTTGATTTTGGCCTTTCCGATCCTAATCGTGATTACGGTGGCGCGACTCAGGAAACAGGAGCGCTGACCATGGACAGGATAAGCGGCCGTCATATCTTCCATTTAGGGGTAAAAGAACTGCAATGTATTTTGCGTGATCCCATCATGCTGTTTCTGATCATTGTTTCCTTCACTTTTTCCGTATATATCGAAGGCAAATCGATGCCGGAGACACTGAACAAAGCGGCTATCGCCGTGGTGGATGACGATAACTCGCCACTCTCCCGGCAACTCATTGACGCCTTCTACCCACCGTATTTCTTGCCTCCAATCGCGATTACGCTGGCGCAAATGGATCAACGCATGGATGCAGGAATGGATACATTCGCTTTACATATTCCGACAGGCTTTGAGCGCGATGTGTTAGCCGGGCACAACGTGACGGTACAATTGAATGTGGATGCGACCCGCATGAGTCAGGCCTTTACCGGTAGTGGCTATATCCAAGCGATTATCACCGCAGAAGTTACGGAGTATCGGCAACGATTTCGTCACGATAACATCATGCCAGTGGAGTTGGTGCTGCACGCCCGCTTTAATCCCGAACTGAACAGCGTTTGGTTTGCCTCGGTGATGGAACTGGTCAGCAACATCACCATGCTGGCGATTATTCTGGCCGGAGCAGCGCTGATCCGAGAACGGGAACACGGTACGCTTGAACATCTGCTGGTGATGCCGGTGACACCATTGGAAATTATGCTGAGTAAAGTTTGGGCAATGGCGTTAATCGTCATGCTGGCTTCAGGCTTTTCACTGATAGCGGTGGTTCAAGGGGTATTGGGCGTGCCCATCGCTGGCTCGCTGCTGTTATTTTTTGCGATAGTCGCCCTGAATGTCTTTGCTGCCACCGCTATGGGTATTTTTTTGGGCTCGGTTGCCCGCTCCATGCCACAATTTGGATTATTGATGTTCTTGGTATTACTGCCTTTGCAGATACTTTCGGGTGCCATGACGCCGTTTGAGAATATGGCAGCGCCCGTGCAATGGGTAATGCGACTGGCACCAACAACCTATTTTGTTTCTTTGTCACAAGCTATTTTATATCGGGGTGCCGGGTTCGCCATGCTGTGGCCAGACATATTGATCATCAGCATCATTGGCACCGTATTGTTCTATATCGCATTGGTGAGACTACGAAAGTCTCTCAGTATGATGGAATGATGCAGCGGACTCAAAGATGACATGGCTTGCTAAGATCCATGACGTAAATATCCCCAGACTTTAGCCAAAAGCGTCAACGCACGAATAAGTAAAGGACGCCGTAGCGTCCTTTATAGACCGTTGGCGAGAAAACCCAGTGATCAGCGCTGCTGTCGCTGGGATGAATCGCCTAGCCCTGTTCTTGAATGTACTTGCGTACCGTGTCAGCACTATTTAACAATGAGAATAATGTGTAAGGCTATTAGGTGCTTACAGTGGGATCTTGTTCTGTATTCCATAGTTGACAACCCCTATATACTGTACATAATAGGCTCTTCACTGAATGTGGTGGAACAGTTAAAGTTCACCCACAACATACTCTCAAAATTCAGTGATGAGCGAAGCTGCCTTATATCAACAAATCTTGGGATTAACCCCTCCCTGGAACGTCTCTAATGTTCATCTTGATGAACAACATCAGCGTATTATTGTCATTGTTGAATATGCTGCATCATCAAACATTCAATGCCCAATATGCGAGGCTCCCAGTCGTCACTATGACTCCCGTCAGAGAACATGGCGGCACTTAGATACTTGCCAGTATCAAACACTTATTCAGGCTAATGTTCCGCGTATTCACTGTCCGACACATGGTTACCAGACCCTTCAGGTTCCCTGGGCAAATGAAAGTAGCCGCTATACCGAATTATTTGAAATGCATGTCCTTACGCTGTTGTCGATGAGTACCCTTAATGCTGTCAGCCGATTTTTCAAACTCAGTTGGGGAGCAATTGATAGGATCATGGAGCGAGCGGTTAATCGTGGTTTGGCAAAACGCGGTGCGGTGAAGACCCAGCATTTATTAGTAGATGAGACGGCTCTTAAAAAGGGACATGAATATGTCACCTTACTTTCAAACCACGAAGGGCAAGTACTGGCGGTATCAGAAGGGCGTTCAGCGACCAGTTTTGCTGATTGTCTGGCACAACTCCCTGCAAATTCAGTAAGTCATACTCAGTCGGTGTGTATGGACATGAGCCCTGCCTACATTAAAGCGGCAAGACGACACATACCAAATGCCGAAAGGAAAATAGCCTTTGACCATTTCCATATCGCTAAATTACTGACTGAAGCGGTCAATAAGATCCGTAAAGCAGACCTCTTCGGATTGGCACCATCAATGAGACAAGAAGCTCATAGGACTCGTTTTAGCTGGTTAAAGCGGCAAGAAAATCTGTGCGATACAGACAAAGAAAGGGTTAATAAGCTTGTTCCCGCCATGATGAATACTGCACTGGCTTGGTATTTTAAAGAACTCGCAAGAAATATCTGGTACAGCAACCGAGTGAGAGGAGCTAAACAACGCTGGAGCAACTGGATAGCGTTGGCCAAAGCCACAGAGTTAAAACCGTTAATCGCAGTGGCAGACACAATAGAGAATAAGCTCTGGGGGATCCTTAACGCTATGCGTTTTGGTCTATCAAATGGACTAGCAGAAGCGATAAATAGCCAGGTTAGGCAACTAAGAGTAAAAGCGATGGGATATCGGAATTCGGCACGATTTCGACGTGCGATATTGTTTCATTTCGGAAAGCTGGATATGGGATTCCACCAATAACGGCGAAGAGCCACATAATAACAGTATATGAAAAAGACGCTCAGATACAATTATCGCCTCAAACCAACACCGGAGCAGGAAGCTAAACTCATTGAGTTTGGCTCTTATTCGCGTGGATTGTGGAACCTATTGTTGTCTGAAAATCAGCGTCAACATGAGCAAGATGGCACATTTCTTTTTTACAAGGATATGGCCTCACGTATTAAGCAAGTTAAAAATCTCCCTGAGTTT
Organism: Shewanella yunxiaonensis; assembly: GCF_018223345.1. NCBI lineage: Bacteria > Pseudomonadati > Pseudomonadota > Gammaproteobacteria > Alteromonadales > Shewanellaceae > Shewanella > Shewanella yunxiaonensis. The sequence goes on from NZ_CP073587.1 coordinate 3,601,738, forward strand.
GCGTGGGTTAAAGCATTTGACTCCGCAGCAGCTCAACAAGTTGCCCGCGACTTAGATACTGCACTCAGAAATGGGACGTCTAAGGGAGCACACCAGAAATTCCCGAAGTTCAAAGTGAGTTACAAGATCAAAAAGCTTCATAATGACAGCTTCAGAGCCGTAAATAACTCCAACTGCATCAGAATAGAAAATGGCACCATCAGCCTACCTAAAATTGGGTGGGTCGATATCGTTCTTCATCGCAGACTTGTAAGTAATATAAAGACAGTCACCGTTCAGTTCAGACATGGGAAATGGGAATGCAGCATTACTCAGGAAGTGGAGTGCAAAGAGGCTAAAAAGGTACTTAGTTCCATTGTCGGCTATGACATCAACTCTAAACAAACAGTGGTTGGATCAAATGGGTTGACCGTGAGCAACCCTAAGTTCCTCAAGCAATCTAAAGAAAAACTAAACACCCTACAGCGGCAGTTAGCCAGAAGAAAGAAAGGCTCTGCCCGATGGAATAAAACAAAAAACCGCATCAACACTTTACACGGAAAAGTCTCCAGACAACGATTAGACTTTGCCCACAAGACAGCCCGACAGATAACCAATGCGAGTGATATTGTGGTATTTGAAGGTTTGAACGTAAAGGCAATGCAGAAATTCAACGGTCAGATGGTGGCTGACAACATCATGGGCTTGATCTCCGACTTAACCAAGTACAAGGTTGAGCTTGAAGGTAAAATCCATCATGAGATAGGCAGATTCGAACGCTCAACAGGCATATGTTGCGAATGTAATCACCGACATAAGCTGACGTTGAAAGACAGAACCTTCACCTGCGTTAATTGTGGTACACACAATGATCGAGACTATTCAGCCTCAATCAGTATCAGAAACTCAGGTGAACGAGATTTAATGGCGAATGGAACCATCGTCAGGGTTAAACCCATGCCTCAGCAGAAATTACTTGGTAAAACGAAAGTCTTTGAACTCTCAAAGTTAAGTACGGGATCTGAGGAAAAATCGGCAGCATAACGCTACCGAAGCCCAGTGATCACGCTTCGCGTGTCGCTGGGTAGTTCACTGCTTCAAAAATCGATTACGCTCAGATCCGCGCGCTCTTCCACTACGTCATCGGGATCTTGATGGATAATCACTTCTGCACTCGGGAACTGCTCTAGAATGCGATTTTCTGCAGCTACCGCGATTTCATGTGCGTCATGGAGTGACAAGGCGCCATCCAGTTCCAGATGTAGCTGAATAAACACCGTTTGTCCGGACTGGCGAGTACGTAAATCGTGAACCCCTTTGACCCGTTGGTCCTGACAAGCTATGTCGGTAATCTGCTGGCGAGTTTCTTCGTTAAGCTCTCGATCCAACAAGGCTTGAACCGAACGGTAACCCAATCCCCAGGACTGATGACCGATGTACAGTGCAATCAATACGGCAAATAGGCCATCCGCCCACCACCAGCCATACTGTGCCAGCACCAATGCCAGTAACACCGCAGCGTTTAAAAATAGATCTGATTTATAGTGCAGCGAATCCGCTTCCACAACACTGCTGGCAGTCGCATCCAAGGCTTTTTTCTGCACGATAACCAACGCCAATGTCAGCACAATCGCGATAACAGAAACGACAATACCTACGGTGGCATGCTGCAGTGGTTCAGGAGCGGTCAGTCGGCCACCACCATGTAATAGCAGTAAGAACGCACTCCCCATGATAAAGGCCGACTGCGCGAGTGTTGCCAGATGCTCCGCCTTACCATGACCATATCGGTGGTCATGATCAGCAGGGATCAGCGCGTAGCGAATAGCGATAAAATTGACCACCGATGCCATTACATCGGCGATAGAATCAGTAACAGACGCTAGCATACTGGCCGAACCAGACCACAGCCAGGCCAGTAACTTAATGACGATCAGCGTTGAAGCCGTGGCAATTGCAGCACGGCTTGCTAACTTGACCCAAAACGCATAATGAGAACTTCGTGTCATCTAACAGGCTCAAACAACTCACAAAAGTTGAACCTATGTTAACAGATTTCAGTCATCCTGGTCTGCGTTCCACATCGGCATTTTTTCCATCTCACTCTTGAGCTTAGTTTTCTGCTCATCGGTCAGCAGGTTATAGATCTGATTATGCAACTTCATCCGTTGCAACTGCCGCTCAGTTCGTAACTGTTGCTGCTGTTCAATCAGTTTCTTAGCCTTGGATTCATCAAATTTAGTGGCCGTCATCAATTCCTGCATGGCTTTGCGATGCGCGCTACGCTCAGCTTTCATGCTATCGCGCTGTGCGTCAAACAGCTTTTTGATTGCGGTCTGTTGGGCGTCAGTCAACTCCAGCTGATGCAGCATCATAAAGCCCATATGATCCCAGCCGCCACCCATACCATGACGGAAGCCACCGTGCATGCCAGGCCCCATACCCGGCCCCTGCATCATGCCTGGTCCAGGCCCCATACCTTGACCCTGCATCATACCTGGCCCCATGCCCATATGCTTAGGACACTGGCAGGCTGGCGCAGCAGGTGGTGGAGGCGCATCTTTAGCTTTATCGGTATCAGCGGCGAATGCGGTGGTCGCCCAGATACCTGATACTGTCGCCAGCACCAACATACCCGTTTTGAAATTGTTAACCATTGCTCAGACCCTCTGGTTGCAAAGTGTTTCCATATCAGACACCTTATATTCTATAAACTATATAGTAATCGTGGATAAACGAAGGGTAAATCACTGTAAAAAGCCCAAATACCCCAATTATAGGCGGCTCTTTACCTATGCTTACACTGGATGACTACAATTGACTCACAAATCGGTATACTGCACAGCAGTATAGTGTTTGATGGCGGGAGCACAAAAATCCTATGAGCCGGATTTTATTGGTAGATGATGATTTAGCCCTGGCGGAATTGTTAGGGCAACTGCTGGAGCTGGAAGGCTTTGAGCTGACCATGGCATATGATGGCCAAACGGGATTGAATAAAGCACTGGCAGAAGACTTCGATATTATCTTGTTGGACGTCATGCTCCCCAAATTGGGTGGCTTTGCAGTGTTGCAGGAACTGCGCACCAAAAAGCAAACCCCAGTGTTAATGCTTACTGCTCGTGGCGATGAAATTGATCGTGTGATTGGCCTGGAACGTGGTGCCGATGATTACCTGCCTAAGCCATTTAATGATAGAGAATTGGTCGCCAGGATCCGCGCGATTATCCGCCGCTCAAATACACCGCCGCAAGAGATGCACCAAAGCAGTGAAGTCAGCATGGGCGACATTAAGTTAGATCCAACCCGCCAGGAAGCTTACTGTAATGACCAGTTGCTGATGCTTACCGGCACAGAGTTCGGGCTACTGTTCGCCTTAGCACAGCAAGCCGGGGATCTGATCAGCAAAGACGAATTAAGCGAACGGGTCTTAGGCAAGAAGCTGATGCCGTTTGATCGTAGTCTGGATATGCACCTGTCGAATCTGCGAAAGAAACTGCCCGAGCGGCCTGATGGACGTCCACGGGTAAAAACAATTCGCGGCAAAGGTTATATCTGGATCCCTTAATGTCGGCATTTTTTTTACCCAACCGTCTCTTTATCAAACTGTTGCTCGGCTTCTGGCTGTGCAGCAGTTTGATTATTTTGGCGGTTGGCGCCATTCCGCTGTTACAGCAATATCACGAAGCGAGTGATGTACCGCCGCCTATCTTGAATGTGCTGCAACGGATGGCCGATAAGATTAGCAACAATCCAGCGCTGTTGAATGGCATAAAGGTGTTAGTTTCGCCGGATCCGGAACTCCATCACTTAGCAGAACATTTTGGAGAGACCCCGGAAGACAAAGCGATAATTCGGGAACTGAAATTTCCAAAGCCGAATGATCGGCCAGAACTTGGCGCCCCCGACCATCCGCGCAGAGAAGACCAGCCATTTCATCTGTTTATCTTTGATGCGCAGGGACAATTGGTCAACAACCCTAAGCTGCCGCCAAATATTCGCAACAACTTGTTGATGATTGCGGCTATCGACAGTCCAGAGCCAAAGTCCTACAGCTTTCGTGATGAGATGTTCTTTGGCCCGTTGCACATCCATGTCAACAACAGCGAATACCGTCTGTATGGCGGACTGCCAGGACCGCATCGGGTTCCCTGGTTTTTCTTTTTTATTGACCATAAATTGCTGACATTGTCACTGGCAATTTTGTTGTCCGGTATCCTCTGTGGTTTGCTGGCATGGCACCTTGGCAAGCCACTGCAGTCGCTGAAACTCAGTGCTATCGCCTTGGCCCATGGCGATCTGACCAACCGCGTTGATGATGCCACCTCGCGCCGACACGATGAAATCGGTGAGCTAGGTATCGCATTTAACAGCATGGCGGATGCCATTGAGATAATGGTGAACAGTCAGCAACGACTGATCAGCGATATCTCCCATGAGTTGAGAACCCCGCTCACCCGACTGCAACTGGCACTGGCGTTAACCCGCAAGAAAGGATTAGCCGTAGAAGAAACGGAACGCATTGCTTATGAGGCTGACCAGCTGGAAAAAATGATCGCCGAACTGCTGGAGCTATCACGCGCCAAACTCAAGGCGCATCAAGAGAATAAGGTTAACGTCGATCTCGCGGAATCATTGAGTCAGGTGTTAGACGATGCGGAATTTGAAGCCGCACAACAAGGCAAAAATATCATCATCAAGATCCCGGATGAACTGACACTGCCGCAATATCCGAAGCCACTATCCCGCGCTATTGAGAATCTGTTGCGCAATGCCATTCGTTACAGTGAGTCAGAGATCACCTTATGCGCCCGGCGCGAGAAAAACGAGGTGATTATCGTGGTGGCAGATGATGGTCCGGGTATTGAGGAAAAAGAACTTCAAGCCATCTTTAAGCCCTTTTACCGGCCGCAGTCAGCGCGCGAGCGTGAAACGGGTGGCTGGGGCCTGGGACTAGCCATTACTGAGGCAGCAATTTCGGCGCACCACGGTTCAATTTCTGCCCGCAATCGCGAAACGGGTGGCTTAGAAGTCACGGTGGTGTTACCGGCCTGAGGTAACTTCGCGTGGTCACCGCCGGTAATTACTTTTATAATCCCCGGGTTCTTTAGGCAGTCGACCTTTTATCATGTTTCATATTGCGTTGTACGAACCGGAAATCGCTCCTAATACCGGTAATATTATTCGTTTGTGTGCCAATAACGGCAGTCAGCTACATCTCATCGAACCGTTGGGCTTCGACTTGGAAGAAAAGAAACTGCGTCGTGCCGGACTCGATTATCGAGATCTGACCTCGGTACAACGCTATCCCAACTTCGATGCCTTTAAACAAGCGATGGCCGGTAAACGCATTTTTGCCTGTACCACTAAAGGGAGTCGCCCCCATTCAGAAGCCCATTATCAGCCGGACGATGTACTGTTGTTTGGTCCGGAAACGCGCGGGCTGCCACTATCGATTATTGAATCCTTACCACCTGAGCAGCGCATTCGTATTCCGATGGTTGCCAGCAGTCGTAGTCTGAACCTGTCGAATGCCGTCGCCATTATCAGTTATGAGGCCTGGCGCCAACAAGATTACGGTGGTGCCCGTTAAAGCTTCTCCGGCTTGCAGCTTTTTGGTAAGGTACTGATTACAAGGCTTCTTGTTCAGGAATAAGCGGAATGGGCAAACTAAAAAGCCGCATCCATACCCAACATCAACTGAATTTCCCAGGTGATTATAGCTGCGAGGCCGTTGCCTTCTTCAACCGCGAGATCCTCGTGCTAAGGTTGTGGGATCAGCAGTCCAGTCAACCCGTGCTACAGTTTCGCCAGGCCGCTGATTTACAGTTACGGCTATCACTGCCATTGGCTGAATACGATGGTAGTCAGACATTTTGCCGTTGGGGCGATGGGCTGGCGTTACTTGGTAAAAGCGGTTTATGGTTTTGGCCAAGTATTGCAGAACAGGAAGCGGAATTTTATCCATTACATAATAGTGAAGTGTTGCAGCAGCAGCTTCACGGTCAACAATATCAATTCACCCCGTTACAGATAGTGCCGCTCGACGAACAGCAACTGTTATTGCGAATGAGTGGTGCCAATAATCGCAGTGGCCGCGCGATTTCCTGGCTGTTTGTCAATGAAGATGGCAACAGTCATATCGTCAATCGCTACAAAGAGATGAATGATGCCGAGATTCTGCAATTAGCCGAGCTCCACCAAGCCGCACCTGAGCTAATCGCATTAGCGGTTAGTGATGACACCATCTGGTGTCTTTGCAGTCCACAACTCAGCGGTAAACAGCAAAGCCCGGCAGCAAATCTCCTCATTCCTTACCAATATGCGCTGCCTAATACATTATTGGGCTCGCTGTCTAAACTGTTAGGCGCCGGACAAAGGCGCGAACTGCTATTACAAGCCAATCTGCAACAACTACCTGCTGGCAAAGCCCGTTTCAGTGAAGATCACCATTGGCTATGGTTACAGCCTAAAGGGAAAAGTCATTTTGATTGTTACGCGGTTGGCAACAGTAGCAGTTGCCATCAGATTAGCCTCACGCCGCTGCAAAATCTGGGAGACATTAATAAACGGCAAGCCAGCCTAAGCTTTTGGGACGACACATTATTTCTGGTACATAACGGCGTACAACTGAACCTGTGCGAAGTGTTGCCTGTCGCTGCGACATGATTTGTCTGAGAGATGACGGTGGTACTGTGAGAAAACAGACAACCGCCGCCATTGCCAGCAGTTAATTTATTGTTTTATATTGTTTTATATTGTTTTATATTGTTTTATCGGTGGCACTGTAATTGCTGACAGCCCTCTATGAACGTCATCATGGAAGCCACTCATGAAGTTACATTCGCCGCACGACTCATTCGATCACACCACGCTGACACAGCTGTTTGATAATTGCCGGAGCCGCCAATTGCGCGCCGGTGAAATTCTCAGTTTCCCACAGGATGCGAATGATCAAATCTTCTATCTGCAGCGCGGTCGGCTGCGAGTCTACCTGAGCTATGGCGATAAGTTGCTGACGCTCACCCTATTGCAAGCCGGCGATATTTATAGCAGTCATACGCGCGCATTTGTGGATGCGTTGGATGACAGTTGCGTAGCGCTGTGCGATCTGCGCACCTTTTCAGCACGGGTCGGCAAACATCCGGCGTTAAACGGCGCCGTCACCCGTGTACTTTCACAAACACTTTCCGGCTGTATCGATACCATTGAAAACTTGGCGTTTCGGGACGTGCGCGCCCGCTTAGCGTGCTTTTTGCTGGGGCAGGCACCCGCAAATACCGCAGACCCTGTCCTGTTGGAGCTACAATTGAATACCGAACAGATGGCGCAGATGATTGGTACCTCGCGGCAAACGTTATCGACATTACTTTCAGAATTGCAACGCGATGGCATTGTCAAAAAGCTGCAGCGCGGCCAATTGCAGTTATGCGACCGCCAGCGATTGCTGCAAATCGCATCGCTGTAACAGGGTGTCAGCTGGCTGACAGACAACCCTCGGGCGCCTTCGTTAAACTGATGCCAGTTTACGATGGGAGAACTGTTATGGCCGGCGTTATCCAACGTTATCAGTCTGAAGATGTCAAAGGCGATCGCATGGCGATCGGCGAAGCAATGTTGAGTCGTATTTTGGCGCACATAGAACAAGACCAGAGCCATAATCCGCTCTGGCAGCATTTCCGCCAAAAAGTGTTGGATATGCGCGCCGGTAACGGCCCCCAAACCGATGCACTGTTTCTATTACACAGCAATGTCTATTATCTGCGTGACTTGCTGGACGAGGTGGAAGATGACGAGGCCGTGCAACAACTCGATGCGATGGAACGAGATTTTTTCTGACGAGGGCAAAAGTAAAAATGCCGACACATGGCCGGCATTTTTAATGCGTTAATCAATCAGCCACCGAAACCCACCGCTTTGATATCCAACTGTTTAACCGGACCATACTTGGCCGCAATTGGCGCTATCTTCGCCGCATTACCAATCAGCACAAACTGCAGCTTGTCTTTAGGGAAATAACGGTCAATCAGCCGTTTGGTATCAGCCACTGTCAGACTATCTACGCGTGCTTGAAATGCATTGATATAGGACGCATCAAAGCCATAGATGTACATATCGGAGAGCAAACCAGCCAAGTCGCCATTTGTCTCATACCGTGGTGGGAACTGCCCTTTCACATAGGCCTTGGCAGAGGCCAACGTCGTATCATCAATCCCCGGTTCCCACAAGCGTTGGTAAGTCTTCAATGCCAGATCAATTGCCTGCTCAGTAGAAGCGACTTTGGTAAAGGTGCTGATTTCAAACAGACCGGCATCGCGAAAACTCACAAAGCCAGAACGGGCACCATAGGTCAGCCCGGAATTCACTCGCAGTTCATCATTCAGCCAGGAGGTGAAGCGCCCGCCTAGAATGGTGTTTACCACCGACAGACCGACATAATCCGGGTTGTCGCGGGCAATGCCCCTACCACCGATGAGAAAAGTTGTTTCTATCGCATCGGGCTTATCCACCAGTAAGACTCGTGACTGGGTCAGCGTTGGTAAGCCCTTCGCCAAGTCTGGCTGAGGTGCTAACGTATGCCCCGGCCACGCACCAAACAGTTGTTGCAGTTTGGCTTTCATCTGTGACGGCTCAAAGTCGCCTACAACACTGATTGCGATGTTTCCTGGTTGATAAAACTGCTGATAAAACGCTTTCACATCGGAGAGGGTCAACTTTGCCAGCGAATCACGGTCGCCGGAGGTGGCATTACCATAGGGATGATTGGCAAAAACCAATTTACTGAAATAACGGTTGATGACTGACTTTGGACTCTCTTTTGCCTGTTCCAGCGCTGCCATATTGCGTTGTTTGAGTTTAGCGAACTCTTGCGGCGCAAACTGAGGATGGCACATGACATCTGCGACCAGCCCCAGCATGGTATCCATATCTTTCGCCATAAAATCAGCACTGAGATAACTGCCGTCACGACTACTCTGGGTGTTAAGGCTAGCCCCGAGGAAATCTACTTGTTGCTCTAACTGCTGTTTATTGCGGGAACCAGCGCCCAATAGCAGCGAATCAGCGGTCATACTGGCAATGCCGCCAATACTATCATCCACACTGCCGGCCCTAACGACTGCATTAACCGTGATCAGTGGCACCTCATGTTGCGGCATCAACATTAAGGTCAGACCGTTAGCGAAAGTGATGGTCTCATAAGCAGGCAGCACAAACTTGCCAGTATCCTGACTCACGGTCACTGTGGAAGTTTTCGTCTCAGTGGTGGACGGGGATAGTGACTGACACCCCGCCAATATCAGCGTCGCCGCGGCTAACAGTGTGAGCGGTGTTGTGACGTATTTATTGATCATTTATCCGCGTCCTCTGTTGCTGCCAAGATCCCAACAGTACGGTTGGCCCGACTGAGATAGGTTTGCGCGACCCGTTGAATATCTGCCAATGCCACCTGGTTGTAGGCTGCCGGGGCATCAAACAGTTTCTGATAACTGCCGAAAAACAGCTCATAGGTGCCGATAGTGTTAGCTTTACCGTTGATGGTTTCCATGGTGCGATAAAAATCCATCAGTTTGAGGTTTCTCGCTTTATCGAGCTCCTGCTGGCTAACACCGAGACGAGCCACATTATTCATCTGCGCGATCAGTGCCTGCTCCAGTTTCGTTGCTGTTACGCCAGGGGCCGCCACCGCCATCACGTAAAGCAGATTCGGATCAAACGCCATCGGCATGTAAGTTTCCACGTCCAAGGCCAACTGTTGGTCCACGAGTCCGCGATAAAGACGGGAACTGTTGCCATCGCTGAGCATTGACGTCAATAAATCCAGCGCATAGTAGTCTTTGTCACTGCTGGCGGGCACATGGTAGGCCAGCATGATGTTGGGAGTACTCACGGAGGCCTTTTTCACAAAAATCCGCCGCTCACCTTGTTGTGGTGGCTCAACGGTTTTTATCGCGGCTGGCGGCTGTTGCGCGGGGATCGGCGCAAAATACTCATTTGCCAGCTGTTTGACGGCGGCCAGCGTGACGTCGCCTGCAATCACGACGACTGCGTTGTTAGGTGCATAATAGGTTTTGTGGTACTGCACCAGATCCTGCTGAGTCCAGGCGGCAATATCAGATTCATGCCCGATGACAGGCCAGCTATAAGGGTGCGCTAAAAATGCCACGCCTTTGAGCGGGCCTTGCAGCGCCTGCCAATTAGAATTTTCCAATCCGGTGGTACGCTCGGAAGCGACTACGCCACGTTCGCTAGCCACCATTTTCGGATCGATATCCAAATTAGCGATGCGGTCCGCTTCCAGCTTAAAGATAGTTTCTAACGCATTTGATGGGAACCAGTCGGTATAAACAGTAACATTTTCAGTGGTATAGGCATTGTTAGCCCCACCGGCGGCTTCCATGGTGCGATCGAACAGCTTGGGACCATAAAGCTTGGAACCGTTGAACATCATATGTTCAAAGAAATGGGAAATGCCGGTAATACCGGGACGCTCATTACGCGACCCGACTTTCCAGAACAGATACATATTGGCATTGGGGATTGAGGAATCCTCCAACACCATGATTTTCATGCCATTAGGCAGAGTAAAACTCTGAATATCCTTGGCGGTGGTCGCTTGTGCTGTGGCCGTGCCCAACAGGCCCAGTGACAACAACATAGCGGTGAGCTGACGCTTCATGGTGTGCTCCTGAGGTAAACATTCTCAGGTATGTTGTCGGCACAACATCAGCAACGCAAGTAAACAGCTGTTTCAGAACAGTACATTTTGTAAACAAGCGTGTAAATAGCCATTCACAGTTCAGTCCTCCACGGATTTCTGTTTGATCAACTTCATCTTGGGGGTATCCATCTTATGTTCCTTGGCCGCCGCCTCCTTGGCTTCTTGCAGATATTTAGCTTCCCGCTGACCACGCTCACTAAACTGTTGCTGCGCCTTCGCACGTTCTATCTGTTCCCAAGGCTCCTTCTGCTGCTGAGACAAAACTGCCTGCTCGCGCGCAGAGGTTTCTGCGGCGGCGGCACGAGCCTTCTGTAACTCTATAGATTCTGTCTGTTGCTGAATCTTATCGGCCTTTTCTGCAACTTTGGCGCCGACCTGACTTAATTCTGCTGCTTGTAACGGCGCAATCATTGCCAATAGCAGTACCGGCATTCCTTTTTTCATGCTTAATCTCCGAACAAGTTCACATCTCACCATCATAATCACACATTTGTGTTATTAAATGATTAATAATGATCTTTTTTGCAATAAATCAAAAATTTGATTGTGGAATGAGCTGAAACTGTTTATTTTTTGCTACCCAGAAAATAGACAAGCGGCATATCGGATGTCCCCTTTATCAAGGGACAAAAGTGGAGCATCGCGGATGATCGATTGGACAAGAAAATTGGCGCAACTGCAAACGGATGCCTCGTTGTTGCCACAGTTGAAAATCTGGCAAAAACAACCACACGACACGCCGCTCGCGCTATTCCAAAAGGCCGTCATCGTCGCCGCAAACCAAGCGGCACTGGATTATTTTTCCTGTGTTCATACCGAAATCCTCGGGGCAGCATTATACGACTTTGCCCCAAGATTACAGCTGAATGGTCAAAGCAGTATCGAACAAGCCAGACGCCTGTTTGAAATGGCCGGTGACCAGCCACAAATGCAGGAATGGTTGCACCTGAATCGCGATGGCAAGGAATTACCCACCCGACTTTATCTATACCCCGTGCACTCAGAGGGTGAGTCGATGGTGCTGGTACGTTTTCAGCATCTCGACCGTCGCAGTCAACCACGACAAAGCCGCAACGATGAGTTTGCCGCCATACCTCGCAGCGTGCTGTCTGGCATTCTCGAAGAAAGCGCGGAAGCGGTCGCAATTACTGACAGCCAAAATATCGTGCTGGCTGTTAACAAAGCCTTATGCCGTTTATCGGGCTATAGCTCAGGGCAATTGCTGGGCAAATCATTAAAGGTGCTGGAAGTCGCCGACGATATTCATCAGCAAGAATGCGCCACCGCCTTGCAAGAACGTGATTTTTGGCAGGGCGAAATGTTTAAGCTGAAAGCCGATGGTCAGCAATTCCCAGCATGGCAGAGCAGTCGCCGTATCATGGCCGATGGAAAGCCTTATATGGTGACCATTTTCAGTGATATCAGTGATCGAAAACGCCTCGAAAGCCGTCTGACTGAACAGGCCATGTACGATGTACTGACTGGCCTGCCAAATCGCCGGCATATGAAGAAGCTGCTGAATGAGGCGTTGGAATACAATCATAAACGTGCGGATCCTGAACGTTTATGTGCATTGATGTTCCTTGATCTTAATGGCTTTAAGCATGTGAATGATTGCTTTGGTCATTCGATGGGAGATCGCATTTTGCAACTGGTCGCCGCCCGCTTAGAGGCCTGTTGCATTGAGATGGCCGATATCGCGCGGATGGGCGGCGATGAATTCACCCTGATCCTGACGGAATGCCAGAATCGGCAGGAGATACGTTGGTTTGCCGAACAGATAGCGAAGCTGTTTGATACGCCGTTCGAACTTGAAGGCCAGAAATTCTATCTGGGTACCAGTATTGGTATCAGCCTGTTTGAGGGTGACACCCTCACCGCTTCGCAACTTCTGAGTCAGGCTGACACCGCGATGTACTGTGCCAAACGCAGTAGCGATCACATCATGTTTTATGACAAGAGCATGAGTGATGCCGCTGAGCACCGCCTGAAGCTGCTTAATGATCTGCGCCATGCCATGAGCCTGGGGCAGTTCAGTATTTATTATCAGCCCATTGTGCAACTGAAAGATAATCAGCTACTGGGTGCAGAAGCACTGTTACGCTGGCAGAAGACATCGCACGAGTTACTTGAAGCCGCGGATTTTGTGCCATTGCTGGAAGAAACGGGTCTGATTGTCACTGTGGGTAACTGGGTGCTGGAACAAGCCTGCCAACAAGCGGCGCATTGGCGCAAAATGGATTACCCCGAGTTCACCATTTCAGTGAATGTGTCACCGATGCAGCTGGAGCATCTGGACTTTGTCAAACAAGTCAAAATGACACTGAAAAATTCCGGATTACCGCCGCAAGCGCTGGCACTGGAGATCACTGAATCGGCACTGTTGAACTATCCGCAACAGGCCCGGAAAACCTTGGAAAAACTGCACAATATGGGCTTGAAGGTAACCATTGACGACTTTGGCACCGGTTTCTCCTCGTTGAGCCGCCTGGGTAACATGCCAATTGATGGTCTGAAAATCGATAAAGAATTTGCCGGTCAACTGGAAAACCTTCGCGGGCGCAAACTGTGTCATGCCATTGTGCAGCTCAGTCAGGCGCTAGAACTGTCTTATGTCGTCGAAGGGATTGAAACTGAACAGCAGAAAGTTGCCTTACAAGGCATGGGCGAGGGTAAAGCTCAGGGATTCTTCTTTGGCTATCCGCTGCACCCACAACAGTTTGCCTTGGCGCATTTCCAAAAGCATATCGCCTAATCTCAATTTGTTGCGACAAGTCAGGGGGAGACAGAAAGCTGCCAGCTTCAGGAAATTCCTGCACAGCTCCCCTGCAAAGCAATGTGCTGGCAGCTCTGACACACCAGATCTCGTTGTGGTGCCCGCTAATTAGAAAGTTCTGGCCTTTGAAAAGCCGTGATCGAGATGGGATTTCAGTGGTTTTTCTTAGCGGCAGCCAACTGTTTGACGAATCTCTACACAGCCGCGGGATTACATCGCTGAACTTTTAAGCGTTGTCACTTCAAAAAAGCAGAAATCGTCCACACATTTTAAGCCGCCCTTAAGATGTTGCTGGACATAATCCCGGAGGTTATCTAAATCATTACCACACGTTATTGGTCGCCGCGGCCCGCTTGAGCCGGCAACTGATATTGCAGGAGTCGCCATGTTCCGTCCTTTTTACTGGCAGCAGAAACCTACCATCAGCGCCATCATCGGCACCCTATTGAGTGTGTTGGTATTTTGTCTGACGCTGGTAATATTGCCGGTGTTATTACTGCTCGGTGCGGCGCTACTGTTTGCGCTAAGTTTGTTTGGCCGACAATACCTAAAACGCCAATTTGCAAAAATGCAGCAGTCACGATTTCATGGAAATAAACGCGATATCTACGACTGTGATCCCCATGTTAGCCGTGATAGTACCGTCGCTTGGCAGCCCAAAGGCCGAGTGTTAGAACATCAGGATTGATCGGCTAATAGCTCTTGCGCGCGCCGCAGTGAACGTTGTTCCGCTTTATCTTTACTCAGCGCCAACACCCGCGCGACTTGTTGTGCCAGAGATTGCCACAACGGCTGTAGCACTTGTTGTTCATGCTCATTCGCTCGACCACGCGCTAATTTCAGCCAAGCGGCGGCTTCCACAACATCAATCCGACCAAGACTACCGTCCGTCAGCGCAATCGCCAGTTCGATCATCGCGGGCACGCTGTGACCATAACGAATAACTTGTCTTAAGTAGCTTTCTGCCTGAGACATATCACTGCCAAACGCCTGTTCCTGATTCAGCATATGTTGAGCCCTAGCGAGCATGGCATCTAACTGCCCTTGTTCCGCCGCTTCAGCCAGCCATTGTTCACTGGCACTCAGATCCTGCTGACAACCTTCACCGCGCGCCAGCATCAACGACAAATGGTATTGCGCATGGGGATAGCCACTTTTCGCGGCCTGAGCAATGTTGTGATACGCCGCGGCTAAATCACCCTGCTTATAGTAAAGCACGCCAAGATTTGCCATCGCTTCAGCGTGTTCCTGTGCCGCAGCCGCCGTCAGGTATTTTTCGGCCTGCGCGATATCCGCCGTGATATCACCACTGCCCACTAAATAGAAATATCCCAGCAGCGCCATGGCATCGACAACACCGGCTTCCGCAGCGTCTCGAATCAGCTGTTGTCCGGCCGCAACATCCGCTGCGCCCACATAACCATGTAACAAGGCAACACCATGTTCAAACTTAGCCCGAGAATCGTGTGCTGCCGCCTGCGAAAACCAGTAAGCCGCCTTGGCAAGATAGGGGATTGCCTGCTGTTTGGGCACATTTTCCTCAGGCTGTAATGCCTGTTCCTGCTGCCGCGCCATTAATGCCTGACTTTTAAACGACATTCCCAGTAAATACTGCGCTTCGCTGTCATCCTCCATGACCGCGCGGAAACACAGTTCACGCCCACCCATGGCATCAAACTCATCAAACTGATAAGCCGGCGCATCCTGGCGTCGTAGCAATGGATAGACTAATTCCACCAGCTTTAATAAATCACGAATAGCCTTGCGTGCCAGCTGTTGCAGCTGCGCTTGTTCCAGGTGATATTTTTCAGGGTGGGCACCGCGGTTACCATCTGCCCGGATGCGGTGCAACGCGCGGGTTATTCGCACATCTATCAGCCGCTGCTGGTTCAGCTGTTCAATATGGTCATAAAGATTGGGGCCCTCAAAAGTCACCAGCGCCTGCGCCGCTAATAGCGTCGTCAGGCGATGCGCAAAACTGCGGACATGTAACAACGACTGGGTTGGGACCTCATCCACATACCGTTTAGCCTTGCGGTATTCTTCTGCCAGAGTTTCCGAGACACCGGCGACGAACTCGATATCGTTCACTCTGGCTCCTGTAATTTAGGCAGGTTGACGACTGACCCGGTACAGACGGAACAGCGCCACATTGACATAGAGGCTGATAAAACCGGTGATACTTTCCACCACCAGCCGCAACACCATCGGGGCTTGCTCTACCGTTGACGAAATCAGGCTGCCTACCAGCACCAATGGAAAATATAGCAACAGCACCAGTAAGGTTCTGCCAGTCACACCTTGGCTAAAAACAAAACTGGCCTTAATTGCCTGCAATGGTGACAGTCGCTCCACCACCACCATAAAATTGACATAAGACAGGCGGGCAAACAGATACAAACTGATGCCCAGACCAATAACACCGAGAGGGCCTAACGCTGAAAGCAACACCACCGGCGCGGCGATGGCCATACCGGAAAACACACCAGCTACCATCAACCACGGCAAAAATGGCAGACTATTTTTCAACACTGCAAAAACACTCGGCTGATAGCCTTCGGTGCGCAGTTCCATAAACAGCGTTAATGACGCGATTAACAACGAAAAGACTAAAAACAGTAACAAGGTTGCCAGAATGTGCGGTACGCCAATTTGCGGCGCTTTGGGATCCATCGCCGCAAACTCCGCACCTAACCATAACTGAATGCCTACTTGCACCATCAGTATCGGCAACGTCAATGCGGCCAACTGCAACAGATGATTACGGAAAAAATAAAACGCTTCAGAAAGAATGGCTGAAAAAGGCATGTAACGTTCTCAACAGCGACAGTAATAAAGGGAGATTGTGAGCGTAGGATACCGAAAATTGGCGGCTAATGCACCGCAGAAATGGCGCTTGCTGCGGCTTTTAAGGACGGAAAAGCCGTGCATCAACGGCAACAATGTGCGTAGAATAATTACCATTGTCACGTAATCAAGGAATCATTTATGAAAGGCCCTCTTTTAGCTGCGACGGCATTGGTGCTCGCACTGCCGGTACATGCAGGTCTGCTGGATAATCTGAAAACTCAGGCACAGCAAGCCGTTGCCACCACCGCCACCACTACGCCAACCACTACCACTGCCACCCAAAGCACCGGTCTGGTAGACAGCGTCATGTCGCAACTTAACCTTAATCAAACCCAGGCCGAAGGTGGTCTCGGCAGTTTGCTGACATTGGCGCAGTCCAATCTGGGGACGTCGCAGTTCTCGCAGATCACTGACGCGATCCCCAATGCCAGTAGCTTGATGTCTGCCGTGCCAGCCACAGATAGCAGTTCAGGGATGACCGGTTTGTTATCAAAAGCCGGGAGTCTTGGGACTTCCCTGCAAGGAAGTGCGATGGTTTATGATGCATTTTCGAAGTTGGGCATTTCCAAGGATTTGGTCGCACCAATGGCAGAAATTCTGAAAAATTATCTGCAGAGTAGTGGTGGTGATAGCACTGCATCACTGCTGACACAAGGACTGGGGGCATTGTTGTAAGGGAACTCACGCGCCTCAGTTCATTCTAATGAGTTACCGGTAGCGAGTATGGAAGTAACAGAATGATCGCCAAACTAAAACAGTTTCTGAAAGAGTTTCAGGATATCCCTGATCCGCAACAACAAGCACACAGTATCAATCTGGCCGCCGCCTGCATGTTGTTGGAAGTGGTATATGCCGATGAAAAACTGGATGGCGCCGAGGCGCGCTTATTGCCAGAGGTGCTAGAGCAAAATCTGGGGATTAGCGCCACCGATTGCAGTACGCTATTGGAAGAGGCCAAACGCAACCGCAATAATGCGACCTCACTGTTTCAGTTTACCTCAATCATCAACGAAAATTTCAGCTTGGAGCAAAAGCAGCAGTTAGTCCTGTCGATGTGGCAACTTGCCTATGCTGATGGCGAACTGTGTCGTTATGAAGACCAGATCATCCGCCGCAGTGCTGATCTGTTGTATCTGAAACACTCGGAGCTGATCCAGTTACGAAATCGCGCGATTGAAAACCCGGGGCACTAGTCCTCTAACTGTGTGATAACGATTTTCTCAGATATGGAGGCGACTATTGCCGCCATTCCAATCCTTAATCACCACTAGCAGAGCCTGGATGAGTTTTGAACCACTCAGGAAGCAGCCATCGGCGGCAGGGTTGGCCGACGCAACTTCAGCTGCAGCCACAACAATGGCAGCAATACCAGCATCAGCACCATGGCGTAAAACATCGCACTCGCCAATGCCACACCAAGTATCAAACACATCACCGCGCTGAGCAGTGCCCATGGCCGATAGCGTTTGCTCAGTAATCTCACCGCCGCCAACATTGACAGCAAGTAGATGATCACAAACACACCATTTGCCCAAGAGATTAGCTGATCCAGACGGGTATCAGTCAGGAAATTCGCCAGCAACACCAGCGCCATCAACGATAGCATCATAACCAGCGCGCGCACCGGAACCTGAAACTGGTTGCGAGGGGCAAACCAGCGGGGAGTAATGCCCTGCTCACTGAAACTGCTGAGTAAGCGCGCCACACTTGCGGCATAGACATTGGTAGTGGCTAAACCACTGGCGATCCCAAGGACACCAATCACTTGGACGCCATGCCCGCCCAACAAGGTGTCGAACGCCCCCATCATCGCTAATGGCGCATCAGATTGCACCGGTAACAACAGCCAGGTACAGGCCAAATATATGGTCCCCACCAGTAAGGTGCCGATCATCATCGCCGGGATAAAGTCTTTTGCAGGATTACGAAAATCAGCAGTGAGATGGGTCATTGCCTCAACCCCCAAAAAGCTCCAGAACGCGATTCCCATGGCTTGCAGTACGCCGTTGGTATTCAGTGCCGCTTCCGGCCGCTGAAATTGGGCGGCATGACCGACGCCGCTGCCAAACATCAGCACCACGACGACGACGATGCAAAGTGTCAGCGTGAACTGTGCTTTAGCCGATACCTGAATGCCTCGCAGGTTCAGCCCCAATAACACTAACAACACCATCAGCTCACACGCGAGCTGCCCCCACCCGGTGATGGGCACCATCGCCTGAAAGAATTGGAAGGTCATCATAATCGCTGCGGGGGCACCAATGGGCACAATCAGCAAAAAGCTCAAGCCCACTGCGCGACCTAATAGCCGGCCAAACGCTTTTTCCACAAAAAATGCGGGACCGGCCGCATGCGGAAACTGTGCGCCCAATTGAGCAAAAACCACCGTGATAGGAATGATTGCCAGCGTCAGTAACGCCCAAGCCAGCAGCGCACCATGTCCCGCCATTTTGACGGTCATTTGCGGCAGAATAAACACGCCAGTCCCCAGCAAAGTCGTTGCCATCAGCCCCGCCCCTTGCCAGCGTCCTATAGTTCCTGAAGTCGAATTCATCTGATAAATTAATGCCTGTGGGTATACCAGCAGTATAGTGATTTCATCACAAACAAACTGTGCCAATGCACCACAATAAATGCCGTTTTTGCCGACGGAATGACGGCGACACTACAAAAAATCAGTAGTTTCATAGGATAGACGCAATGGATAAATTTGATCAGGCGATTATTAGTGCCCTACGGCAAAATGCGCGCAAAAGCGTATCCACCATTGCGGAGGAGATCAGCCTGTCGCGCAGTGCCGTGTCAGAACGGCTGAAAAAACTGGAACAGAATGGCATTATTCGCGGCTATCAGATACTGCTCAGTGAGTCGCAAAAAGCAGGGGTGAGTGCCTATTTTGAAATTCAACATCAGCGCCGTACCTGTGCTGACATCGCCCATCTGTTTCAAGCCATTCCAGAAGTAGTGACTTGTCATGGCATTTCTGGCGACATGGATTTACTGGTTTACGTTAAAACCCCGTCAATGCAACGACTGCATGAAATTCGCGAGGCTATCGAGTCTCATCCGGCCATCTGCAAAATCAAAACCCATGTCGTGATGAGCGAGTGGATCAACAATCGCCCGGAATGAATGACTGACACTAACACATATTGCGATGCTGGCTACGCCGCTGGTTTCGCAACGTGACTAGCTGTTGTGACAGTTGCTGCATCAATGCCAGTTGCTGTTGCTGTCCGGCATCCAACATTTCTGCAGACACACACTGGCTCAGCCGGCTGCCGATACTGATAATCAACTCCTCACCCTGACTGAGCTGCTGTTGAGTGGCTTTGACAAACAATAGTCGATAGGCGCTGAAGAACAGCGCCACCATTACCCCGTCATGCCACGCTTCGGCATCAAGCTCTTGTTCAGAACTGGCTAGCGCTACTACCAGATTCGACACAGTATCGAGCGACGTCGCACCGGTGAGCAGTTGCCGTATTATCGATTCAGTCTGCAACCTGCCACTGAGTTTCTCTGCCAGTTGCGCCTTATGCCATTGTTGACCCACCGAGGAAATGACTGTCATGGTTATCGATACAGCTTACGTTGAACAACAAGCACACCCAGCGCTTCAGCAAGTGTGCGCAAATATACTTGCGCCAGATGGGCTATTGCTCGATAGAAGGCAGTATTGGCATGCTGCTCCGCCAAACTCAGGCAGCGCCCCCCCCAAGGTAACAGGTGTTCCTGTAACAGTTCTATAGCTGCACTTTGCTTAAATTCATCTTCAGAATTCCCTGCCAGTTGTTCAAAAAGGTAGGCAAGTGTGACCATAATCAGACCAATATGATCTACCGGTTCATGCTTTTGGCAATCAACCTGGATCGCGTGTTTTGCATAAAATTGTGTAAGTTTGGCGGTAGAACGATCAAATAAAATCTGGGATTCGCACAAATAGATCGAGCCCCACGGCGCCGCTATCGGTTCACCGGGTCCAAAGAATAGGCGGCCAAAATCCAGTTTTAATTTTACTAACTGCTCTTCGCTACTATCCCAGTCGGCTAACGCATGTGCGAGCGCTTCCAACGCCTGTCTCTCGTCGCTTGATGAAGCCAGAATTGGCCATGTGAGCGCTAACTTTTGTTCCTTAAAATCGTCAATTAATTCCCTTTCTGGATATTGATGTAACAAATATCCCAGGACGTTAGCTAATGCCCCCCAAGTTGCATAGGTGTCAGAGGAAATATTTAACTGCATGTTTCACCCCGCTAGTTAGAAGACGGGCGAAAACGCTCGCCCGTCTTGGATCAGTTAGACTTCTGGCGTGTTCAGCACTGAACCTGCGCCGCTTCCTGACGGTTGTCCATGGATATTGGCTTTCAATATCAAACTAGGGGTGGTAATGGACTGTGAGGGTAACGGTGCAATGTGGGCATCGCCCTCGCCATATTTTGCCTTGAGATTTTGCCCCCGCCTGCTATCGTCAAATTCCCGATGTCGATAACGGAATCAAGGCAACAAAAAGCCACCTGCGTGCTCAACAGGTGGCAAAACCCGTGGAGGTTCGGGTAATGTGTGGATAAATAGCAAAATGGCGTCCTGCCCAATTACCTCCCTGTTTTACGGCATACATAACTGCCTGAACCTGGATGCAGCTTTTACCTAACTTGTTATTGTTTTAGCTCACACAAATTTCATTAAGCGATTGTCATCTGGCCTGCATACAGGATGAAGTGACGTAACAGAATCACCCCAATCAAACTACAGGTGGCGGTACCCGCCACATAGGCGAAGCGACGCTTTGCAGTGGCGGTCATGAACAGGTTCATTGCCAGCGGCACGGATAACCCGACCAGCAAAATTCCCACCCAGAACACCACGCCCCAGAAGCCAAAGCCAACAGCATTTGCCGCGGCAACCTTGCTCTGACCGCCGGTCAATACCAGCCCGACAAAGAAGGTGAAAATTGCCACCATCTCTACCATGATCAAGGGTATTTCGATCTTATGGATCAGCTTTACTTCGCGACCATCCGGGTTGCCGCGCATCAACACGCCACCGAGCAGAGAAGCTGCGGCACCCGAAGACAACGCTGACAACAGGAACAAAATTGGCAACACCGGGTTTTTCAACATCGGATAGCCTGGCAAGGCTGATAACAGGAAGCCGGTATAGGCTCCGAGTGCCAGCGCCAGAATTACCAGTAAGCCGGTGATGGTAGGTTCATTGCGCCCCAGCAGTGCGCTGAGTTTAAGCACCCAAGGGAAGCGAACACGGCACCATTCATCAATCACCGGACGGAACACCAGTGCAATCCACAGGAACATGAAGACCATGTAGATACACAGGATAATTACACCAATGGACATTACTGATGTCAGGTTGTAGAACACCATAATCTTCCAGAAATGTAATGGTTTGGTCAGGTCGGTTACCAGAATACCCAAACCCGCCATCACCGTGACAGGTGCCACAATACAGGCAGCCTGCACAAATCCAGACTTATATGCCGGCTCGCCGCGTAAGGTAAAGTTTTTCAACAGCACGGCGAAAAACATCGCGCCGCCTGATACCCCGGCAAAAAACAGATAAAAGGCGATTGGCCAATGCCAAATCAAGTGTTCAAAATGGAAAGGGCTCATACATTTATCCCTCCCTGCTTAGCTTGAATACGGAACAACTTGGGATGGGTTCCCAAATCTCTCTTGTTGCGATAAACCGGATTTTCCTCCAGCGCCTTGACGATTTCTGAATTAGGATCATTCAAATCGCCAAATACCAGCGCTTTAGTTGGGCAAGCTTCAACACATGCGGGTTGCTTACCTTCCTTCAGCTGAGTTTCCCGGCAAAAATCACATTTATCGGCGGCTTTGGTCACCGGATTGATAAAGCGAATATGGTAGGGGCAGGCCGCCAAGCAATACTGACAGCCGACACACTTCCAGGAGTTCACACTGACAATGCCAGTTTTCTCATCCTTAAAGGCAGCGCCAGTAGGGCATACATGCACACAAGGTGAGTCATCACATTGTTCGCAGGACTTACGGGTAAAGTGGTAGTACTGGTTGGGATATTCCCCAAATGGGCCGGTCCGGATAATCTCCAGGCGCGCGACACCTTCGGGAACATTGTTCACCTTGCGGCAGTTATCGGCACAAGCATTACAACCGATGCACTTGTTTTCATCATGCAGCATGGCATATTTGACGGCACCCTTTGCTTGCTCACCGGCAACTTCGCCATTGGTCAACACATAGAGGGAGATGCCAGCAATAACAGCGCCGCTGCCCTGTAAAAATTGTCTTTTTGACTTATCCATCACGCACCCCCTACTTCGCATGACATTGACGGCACAACTGACTGTGTTGTGAGCCGGTCATTTTGGTCATTGGATCTTCCGCCGGGTGCAGTTTGTGGCAAGCAGCACAACTGACCTTGTCGGCGTGGACGTTGTGAGTCCACTCGCCAGCAGCCAGTTTTTCCGGCCGGTGACATCTGAGACAGGTTTTATTCTGCTCTTTAGGGGAGATCTCGGGATCCGGAGTAAATACCCGGATATCATTGGGTTTGCGAGGGTGGACACCCTGTTCACCGTGACAGGTCTCGCATTTAAGATGCATTTTGTCCTGTCCGTGAACCCCCAGCATTGTGCCATTGCGCTTGTGGCATTTTAGGCAGGGGCCATCATTGATTTTCAGCGCGGTAGATGTTTCTGCATTGGCGGTGCCGGCTGTGCCGTAACCCAACAGGCATACCAATGTGGCAACACCGAGCACTGTGCGCCAAGTATTCCTGAACATAATTTTTACCTGATTATTTATTATTTTTTAGAAGAAAGGGTGGCAATCCGTCATGGTGAGATTGCCACCGACATCGACTGTGCACTTCAGGCAGCCAGGGCCTGCATCAGATGCTGTTTATCCATTGGGCAATCACGCTTCATATCGATCAATCTGATGTTGAGTTTCTGAAGCAGTGGCTTAATTTCCGCACTGGACTTATCGCTGAAGTCAGAAATCACCATTTTGATTTCTGATGAATTCTGGTCAACCAGCACATAGTCCAGATATCCATGAGGTTCAGCTTCGTCTGCAGCCACTTCAATCACTGATTCCAACGGAACATGACTACAGATTTCATATTCACCTTTAGTTAAACTCTTCAGTGACTTAAGAAAGCCGAGACTTTCATTGTCAAACAGACGGTCTTTAATTTTGGCATGTATTGGTGCTGCACCTTCTGACTTGAAAAACTTAATACAAGTCATCACGAATGTAACCGCAATGAAAGGCACTGCGATAAACAATACAAAGTAGATAAACGCATAACTGAGATAGACAGATGCGGTGCTCATATTAACCTCCAACAATCACGTTTTATTTTAATTAACGATTATTTCGCAATTAAATTATTGGCAGAAAACCCAAGCGTATTTGTGATGATGATCACACTAAAAAATGCGAATAATTGGCAAATGCCATATTTAAGAGGTTAATTTGATTACTGTTTTACAGAAATGAATAATAGTAAATTTAGTTACAATAAAAGAGATATCTCAATGTGGAAATTGCAAAATACGAAATATGAAAATAGGCTGAAATTCTCGAGTTATAAAATCTAAGTAAAATACATTTTTAAATGTGACGCAAGGCGTCTTTTAAATTTTCTATTTTTCATTTTTTTTATTAATCTTAAATGCAATAGGAATTTCCATAAAAGGAGTACTAACAATGAAACACATTGATTTTGAAAAACTCGACATGCTGAGTTTAATGATCATTGTTGGATTATGTGAAAATAAATCTGCCACCCATGTCTCAAAAATTCTTAATATTCCACAATCAAAAATTAGCCGTTGCTTAAGAAACGTCAGAACTATTTTTGGCAACGAATTATTTTTTAGAAAAAAATATGGGCTAATCCCAAATGAATATGCCAAGCGGATATATCCCATCGCAAAAGAAATCGTAGAAAATGCGCATGGATTTAATAATCTCGCCGATGATCATAAAAATAGTGAACGTTGGTTTGAAGTTGCCGTTCCCGGATTAGTGACTTATCTGTATCCCAAAGCGTTAATGCAATCGATTAGAAATGAAGATAAGCAATTTCATCTCAATATCGTGCCGTGGAACAGCAGCACCTTGCAGGGCATACAAGATGGTGAAATTACCATGGGCGTATGCTGTGGTAATCATCAGGACGCGATTAAACTTCTTGAGGGTGAATATGAGATTGAATCAGTAAAACAACTTGAAGAAGTTTTTCTGATCTGCAGCAGTAAACATCCGTTGCTGCAACAGGAGATCTCACTCGAAACAATTGCAAAATATCCGTTTGTTAAAACTGACTTAGGTTGCAATCCCCATTCAACCTGCCCATTTGAAGACTGGTGCCACCGTAATGAACTGCCATTAGACATTGAGATCAGTATCAGCAGTGTGTCTTCACTGTTCAACTATCTGGAGGAAAGTCAGGCCGTATGTTTAGTCCCCTATAAAGCCATTTACGATATGTTGACAGATATTCCAAGTTTGCATGGCTGTAAACTCGCCGAATCGGAAACTATGCGCATGGCCAGCGTGGCGTTACCCAAAACTGTCGAAATGGTGACACCGTTGGATAGTGATGATAGCGACTTAGTGTGGCTCAAAGACAAGGTCAGAGAAGTGACCTTGGCGTTAGTGTAATGAGTTGATACGTTTTTTAACTATCTGCACATACATAGGGTGAGACAAACAGGTTACACTAGCAGTCATCCACGCATGGGTGTCTGTTTATGCAAAAAAATCAACACGCCGAACTGAATCTACTTTGGGGCGAACTCATTCTGGAAGAACTGGCGAGACTAGGAGTACAACATCTGTGTATGGCTCCGGGCTCCCGTTCTACTCCATTAACACTTGCCGCTGCCAAACAGCATAAGCTTCAGCAACATCTGCATTTTGATGAACGGGGCCTGGGTTTTTATGCCATGGGATTGGCCAAGGCTAGTCGCGCGCCTGTTGCCATCATTACCACGTCAGGCACCGCTGTTGCCAACCTGTTCCCGGCGATTGTTGAAGCCTGGTTGACCAATGTGCCGTTAGTGGTGCTTTCAGGCGATCGGCCACCCGAATTGATAGCTTGTGGTGCTAACCAGGCTATTCAACAGCCCGGAATTTACGGGCAATATGCCATTCCGGTGAACCTGCCAACACCTGATTTATCAATAGCACCGCAAGTGTTGTTGACCCTATTAGATGAAGCGATCAGCAATCAGCGGGGGCCTGTACATATTAACTGTATGTTCCGTGAGCCTTTGTATCCGCAAGAGCTACAAGCACCGATGGCGCAAGAACTTACCCATTATCTGTTGCCACTGCAGCGTTGGCAGCATCATGCCAATCCCTATAGCTGCTACAGCAGTAATGCCGCCAAACAACTGCCCCCCCATGATGCATTGAGCCGTTTTGTACATGGACAAGGCGTTATTGTTGCCGGGACTCTCGACCCCGCTGAACAACCGGCAAAGCTGGTCGAACTGGCTGCCAAACTTGGCTGGCCGCTACTGACCGATGCTCAGTCACAACTGCGACAGCATCCTGCGGCAATCGGCAACATTGACCAACTGTTACACCATCCCAAAGCTAAGGCGTTGCTGGAACGTGCCGACCGTGTCTTAGTTTTTGGTGGGCGTTTACTGTCAAAGCGGTTAATTGCCTATCTGGAACAACAAGATTGGCAAAGTTACTGGCAAGTGTTACCGCAACAACAGCGACTGGACCCTAGTCATAAGGCCAAAGCAGTCTGGTTAGCACCACTAAGTGAGTTTGCCTCGCTTAATTGGCCTCGGTCATCAGCGGCTAATTGGGCGCTTGAGCTGATTGCCGCCAACGACCAACTGCATCAGTTGTTTCAGCAACAGATTGATGACGGTCCGTTTGGTGAAGCACAAGTGGTAAGAGCAATTGCCAAGACCCAACCGGGTCAGCAGCAGTTATTTATCGGAAATAGTTTGCCGGTAAGGCTATACGATATGTTTGCTCCAGTGACCACAGAGCCGGCGCTGACGTATACCAATCGTGGTGCGTCCGGTATTGATGGATTGCTGGCAACCTGTTGTGGCGTCGCGGCCCATAGCCATCGCCCAACGACCCTGATAATTGGTGACATCTCAGCATTACATGATCTCAACTCACTGGCACTGGCACGCCAAGCTCGGTGGCCGCTGGTCATTGTGATAATCAATAACGATGGCGGCAGCATTTTCAATATTCTGCCAGTACCAGATCAACAAATCCGCCAGCGCTATTATCGCCTGGAGCATGGTTTGGAATTCGGTTATGGCAGTGCCATGTTTGGCTTGCCCTACAATCGGGTCGAAGACCTGCAATCCTTCAATGAGGCTTATCAAGACGCCTTAGCATATGATGGTGCTTCGGTGATTGAAGTGCGGGTAAGTCAGACACAGGCCAGCGAGCAGATAGCCCAAATGGCCCAATGGGTGAGGCAACGTTGATGCTGGCTTATCAAAGTTCAGGCGCGCGCCATTTGCCTTGTCTGGTACTATTACACGGCTTTTTAGGTACGGGTGACGACTGGGCACCATTACTGCCGCGCTTAAGCCAACATTTTTATTGTGTTGCCATCGACTTACCCGGGCACGGGGGCAGCGCTGAGCAGTTGCTACCTGAACCGGGTTTTAACGAAACCGTGTCGTTGTTACTACAGACCCTCGATCACCTTGAGATTAATCGGTTCCATCTGTTGGGCTATTCTCTGGGTGGCCGCATCGCACTGCATGTGGCGCAAGCCGCACCACAACGCCTGTTAAGTCTGCATTTGGAGTCCTGTCATCCAGGACTGCTAACCACTGCTGAAAAACAACAACGCGCTTATAACGACGCACAGTGGGCATCACGATTGGCCCAACTTCCAATACAACAATTTCTGGCGTTATGGTATCAACAACCGGTGTTTGCAGAGCTGTCTGACGCTGCCAGAGAAGCGCTGATCCAACGCCGTAGTCGCCACGCAGCTAACGGATTATTATCTATGTACCGTGCCACCTCGTTAGCCTGGCAACAGGATTTACATCGAGTGCCAGCAATGCTCACTTGCCCGGTACACTATTACTACGGGCAGCAGGACCACAAGTTTGCTGTACTTGCCAACAACTGGCACAGTAAAGTCGCGATGAATTGCCATGCAATAATGGCCGCGGGGCACAATAGCCATCAGGCTAATCCACAACTATTTCTGGCGGCACTGTTAACCGCCTTGGGTATATCTGCGGAGGTTAAACCATGATTGCCGATTCCTTTGCGCTCGCCCGCTACCACATTCCATTGGAAGCTGCGTTACCTGTCGGTAAGCAGCGTATCGAGCTGCGTCAGGGCCTGGTGCTCAAAGCAACCGTAGGCGATCAGCAGCATTTCGTCGAAATTGCCCCATTGAGCGGTATCGATCGTGATGGCAGCCCGATTAACGGCTTCAGCCGAGAATCGATTGAAGATGTCATTAACGATGCACAGGTGTTGTTACAGTCGGTTGTCGAAGGTGGTCATGATCTTATTCAGGCGAGCGAACTGACGCCTTTACCCTCGCTGGCATGGGGACTCAGTCTGCTGGATGCCAAAATAAAGGGACAGTTGCCGGTACATTTTCCGGAGTTCCAACCTATCCCCTTATTAGTTCCCAAAGAAGGGGAGCCGCTCGCACTTACCAAACAACGTATTGCTGCACTACCAGCCAACATTCAACGGGTAAAGATTAAGGTAGCGCAAACATCGTTAGCTGAAGAGTTGGCACTGATTTATGCGGTGTTAGAGTTACGGCCCGAGTTAAAGCTACGACTCGACGCCAATCAGGGATTTGAAAAGGACGAAGCCGAACACTTTTGCAGTTGTCTGCCGAAAGCTGCCATTGAGTATTTCGAAGAGCCTTGCCGCATCTGGCAGAATAACCGGGCGTTATTTGCCAGTACCGGTATTCCTTTCGCGCTAGATGAAACATTAGCGAAGACGCCGGATTTTAAAGTCGCAACAGATGCCTTTGAATTCGGCCTGCGCGCGTTAGTAATTAAGCCCATGTTGTTGGGTACACTGAGCCGCTTACAAGCGCTGATTGAGGAAGCCAATGCCCTTGGTGTGCGGTGTGTGCTCAGCTCATCTCTGGAAGCGTCATTAGGTATTCGCGATCTGTGTCGGGTAGCCGCGGCACTGACCCCTAATGAGACGCCCGGTGCCGACACCCTGTCACCGTTTAGCAAAGATCTCATCATTGGTGACCAACACAAAAACTGTCTGCAGTTTGAAGCACTGACACCAGTGCTGATGGTCGGGAAGTAATCATTACTATGTTATCCCCCTTGCATCAAAGTGCCCTGCAAAGCCCAACGGCGATTGCGCTGATAGCCAAAGGCAGAGGCACCAGTTACCGAAGCCTGAGCCAACAGGTATTAGCCTTGGGTGAGCAACTATTGGAACAAGGGATGCAGCCCGGAGACAGGCTCGCCTGTATTGCCAGCAATTGTGCCGAAATGCTGAAACTCTACTGGGTATGTGTCGATCATGGATGGGTGTTTTGTCCATTGTCACCCAAATATCCCGACAGTCAGTTATCCGTGTTACTCCAGCGTTTTGCTATCCATTATCTTTGGTGCCCAGACGACACACGTGAGCAACTGTGGCAACAGCGACACAGGTTGCAGCCCGATTTTACTCTGGCCAAAAGCTACAATGTGCCAGAAATCTCCATAGACATGCCGGTGAATATTATCCTTACCTCCGGGTCAAGCGGTGTTCCTAAAGCAGCACTGCACAGCTTGAGAGGCCACATCGCCAACGCCGAGGGGAGTCTGCGTCTAATTACCTTACAGGTCAGTGATGGCTGGCTGGCATCGTTACCGATGTTCCATATCGGCGGGCTTGCCATAATCAATCGCTGTGCGTTAGCTGCTGCAACGGTCATCATTCCCGATAACGACTTAACCCTGGCGCAACAACTAAAACGCGATCCCATCAGCCATCTGTCACTGGTTGCCACTCAACTACAACAGTTGTTGGATGAAGCCCCGACCAGCTTGGTGTTGATCAAATATTTACTGTTAGGTGGCGGGGCTATCAGCCAGTCGTTGTTAGATCGGATGCAGTCGATGGATATGCAAGTGCTGACCAGTTACGGCATGACAGAGATGGGCTCGCAAATTACTACCGGTCCAGCGCGTAGCGATGGCAGCAGTGGCAAACTATTACCTAAACGCGAACTGACGATCCGCGATGGTGTCATTTGGGTGAAAGGTGAGACACTGTTTCTGGGTTATCTGCAGGACGATGGCACTGTCGACAAAGCGACTGATGCTGACGGCTGGTTTTGCAGTAAAGATTTAGGCTACTGGGATGCAACTGGTTTACTGCACATTCAAGGACGTGCCGATAACATGTTCATTTGTGGCGGGGAAAATATTCAACCTGAGGAAGTGGAAACTGCGTTAAAACTGCATTCAGATATCATAGAAGCCGTGGTATTTCCGATGACCGATGCCAAGTTTGGCTCACTGCCTGCCGCGGTGGTCAAAACTCGCAGCGGCCAGTTACCTGATGCGGAAGAGATAAAACGTTTTCTGAGTCAGCATATCGCCGCCTTCAAACGTCCCAGACAATATTACCTTTGGCCGGTTGACGAGCAGCTGGGGCTTAAAGTGCAGCGACGCCAGATTATTGCCAAAGTCACGACGACCCCGGCTCAGTGATAGCGCGATCACCATAAAAATGTATGGTCCGCCTCGTTGTTGCAAGAATAAAATTCAATAACGAGGTGGGTCTGCGCTAATGTATTCGGAGTCTCTGTTGGAGGCTCTCGCCTACCGCTCCACGATGAGTTCCGCGCCGGAATATCCTCAAAAAAGCCCAAAGCATTTTTACTGCTGTTTTTTATGTCAGGTTTTACTCCGGTGGTTCTACCGTTTTCGTCATCTTCACTCTATTCATGCAAACTCATGTTGCAGCTTTGCTGCATTAAACGCTTCTTTACTTCTTAATACTGACCATACAATTCTCGCCAGTTTATTGGCCAGTGCCACGCAGACTACATTAAACGGTTTCGTAGCCCTCAGCTTTATCAACCATTCACCAAAGACTGCTCCAGATGTCTCTGGCCTGGCTAAAATCGCACGCGCGCCATGGATGAGCAGCGTACGTAAGTGCTTATTCCCGCGCTTGCTAATCCCGAGTAATCGCGGCTTACCTCCGGAGGAGTGTTGATGAGGCACTAACCCCAGCCAAGCTGCTAAATCGCGCCCATTTTTGAATTGCGCAGCATTACCTAACTCTGCTACACATTGAGAAGCCGTGATGTCACCAATGCCCGGTATCGACTTCAATAACTGTGCATCACCGTGCGTAGCCAGTTGTTGCTTAAGCTTGATGTCTTGCTCGGCAATCCGCGCTGAGAGGTCATCATAATGCGAATGAAGCCCTGCAAGTTCAGCGATGAACTGCGCTGGCAGTTTTTCAGCATGCTCTGCCAACCACAGGAATAAACGCTTCATGACGCTATGGTCTCTTGGCAGACTGACACCAAATTCCAATAACAACGCCCCAATGCGTGACATACAAGCTGTGCGCTCTTTGATATAGCCTTGTCGCACGCGATGAATCGCTGACATCATCTGTGCCGCTTCTGTTTTTACCGCGACAAAGCGCATCGATGGCCGTCCGGCAGCTTCAGCTATCGCATCGGCATCAATAAAGTCGTTCTTGTTACCTTTGACGTAAGGTTTTACATACTGCGGTGGAATGAGTTTGACGTGATGCTCAAACTGCTGACAAAGACGTCCAAGCCAATGTGCACCACCACAAGCTTCAAAAGCGATAGTGGTAGGTGGTAGTTGCTGAAGAAAAAGAATGAGTTGTTTGCGGGAAAGCTTCTTACGCACAACCGTTTTACCTGCACGGTCATGGCCTACAAGATGAAAGTTTGACTTGCCTAAATCGATACCGAGTACTTGAATAAACATGATGGTCTACCTCCTGTCTAGCCTAATCTCAGCATAGTCGCTGAGAAGGGAGGCGGACCATCACATTAAGCCTGCTGTTGAAGCAGGCTTTTTTGGCAATTCGTTTTAAGCTTCCATACACGCCTTAAGTTTGTTCATGGCGTTCTTTTCCAATTGACGAATACGTTCTGCTGAGACCTGATACTGATCCGCCAAATCTTGCAGAGTGGTTTTATCGTCATCCAACCAGCGCGCTTTCAAAATATGCTGACTACGTTCATCCAGCGTTTTAATTGCTGCCAGCAGTCGCGCCTGAGAACGAGCTTCCCAGTTATCATTTTCCACCTGTTCTGCGACATCAGAAGAGTGGTCTTCCAGATATAACGCTGGGGCAAAATCATGGTCATCATCGCTATCACTGCTCATATCAAACGCAGCATCCTGCGCTGACATGCGTGATTCCATTTCAGTGACATCCGCTTTGGAGACACCCAAGCTATCAGCAACCATAGAAACTTCTTCATCACTGAACCAGCCAAGACGTTGCTTAGCCTTACGCAGGTTAAAGAACAGTTTACGCTGAGCTTTGGTGGTGGCGACTTTAACGATACGCCAGTTTTTCAATACATATTCGTGAATTTCAGCTTTGATCCAGTGCACGGCAAAGGAAACCAGACGCACACCGACGTCGGGGTCGAAGCGTTTTACCGCTTTCATCAGACCAATGTTGCCTTCCTGAATCAAATCTGCCTGTGGCAGGCCATAGCCGGCATAACCACGTGCAATATGCACCACAAAACGCAGGTGCGACATAATAAGCTGCTTAGCCGCCTGCAGGTCACCTGTTTCCTGCAAACGCTTAGCCAGCGCATACTCTTGTTCAGCGTCCAGCATTGACATGCTGTTTACTGAATGAATATAGGCTTCGAGGCTACTGCTGCCCTGAGGGACCATCAGTGCCATTGATTGCGTTTGATCAGTCATTCACGCTCCCGTGTTTATTACCACTAGTTCAATTGAGGAATTTCAGTCGAACTCATGCACTATCGATTAATTGACATTATATGTCAACACTCACACTGTGCAGAGTGTTATTTTTGCTCCACAAATATGACAATGCAAGCCCCAATTAGTTCACTTGGAATCAGCTGGGTTCAATGGCGCGCAAGTGCTGTCGCACCGATAAATAGGAGCCTAACCACCCCAAAAATGATGCGGCAAACACCATCTGCAACAGTTCAGTAAAACTAAGATTTTGTAACTGCAGATTACTACCATACAGCCCCATAAAGGTGTTCAAGGCCCCCGATAGAAACCAGACCAATAGATTAATCAGAAGCCAGGCGAGAACTCCGCCAACGACACCGTACCATATCCCGGTGTATAAAAAAGGCCGTTGAATAAAAGCTTCTGTCGCCCCCACCAGCTTCATCACTTCGATCTCGCTGCGCCGGTTCATGATCGCCAGACGGATGGTATTGCCGATAACCAGCACCACGGCGAGGATCAATAACGCCGCCAGTCCGATTACCGTACGCTCTAACACTTTTACCAGCGCTTGCAGTTTCTCCAGCCATTCAATATCTAAGCGGCCAAAGCTAACTTCAGGCTCCTGCTCTAATTTATTCAGTAATTCCCGGGCACCCGCCGGTGTTGAGTATTTACTGGTAGGCGTGACAGTGACCACCGCAGGCAACGGGTTCTCATCAAGATAAGATAAGGCGTCACCAAACCCAGATTGTTGCTGAAACTCGGCTAAAGCTTGTTCGCGACTAATATATTTAATATCACTGATTTCGGGATAGACCTTGATACGAGCAATCAGACTCTGAATACTCTGCTCAGAACGGGCACCATCAATAAACAGGGAAATCTGCGCTGCACTATTCCAGGAATGCGTAATATTCTCGGCATTCTTTACTAACACCTGCAAGGCCGCGGGCAAGCTCAAGCTGACCCCGAGAACCGCCATGGTCATTAACGATGACATGGGGGTTCGCCACAATTCGCCGATACTGGCAGTAGCATGCTGAATATGCCGAATAAAAAACATCACGATGCGACCAGATAGCGGTAATTTGGAGCGGGTCAATGACGACGGGGACATAGCAACTCCTAATCAGCTCAAGGGTTCGACAATATCGGCTTCACCACCGATCATCCGCCCCTGTCGCAAGGTCAGGGTACGGTATTTCATGCGCGCGATGAGCCCAAGGTCGTGCGTCGCAATCAGCACACTGGTACCGGCATCGTTAAAGGTTTCGAATAACCGCAGGATGTCCATCGACAGTTTGGGATCTAGGTTGCCGGTGGGTTCATCGGCCAACAATAACGCCGGCTTGTTCACAATCGCACGAGCGATGCCCACGCGCTGTTGTTCGCCGCCGGAGAGCATGATCGGATTATGTTTATCCTTTCCATAAAGTCCGACCATATCCAGCGCCCCGGCCACACGCTTGCGGATTTCGCCCAACGTAAAACCTTCAATCACCAATGGCAGTGCCACATTATCGAATACACTGCGATCCATCAGGAGATGATGGTTCTGGAAAATCATACCGATTTGCCGACGTAAATAAGGCACATGCTGACGCTTGATGTGGGCAATGTCATGCCCGTTGATATAGACCTTACCAGCACTAGCGCGCTCGATCACCGTGATCAATTTGAGCAGGGTACTCTTACCCGCACCGGAATGGCCGGTAAGAAACGCCATTTCACCCCGCTGCAGATGAAAATTCACTTCCGTCAGCGCTTTCTGGCCACCAGGGTAGATTTTACTGACCTGCTCAAATCGAATCATATTTAACTATCCGCTTTCTCCTGACTGAACAGGGCATCGATAAAGTCTTTGGCATTAAAAGTCCGCAGATCATCAATCTGCTCACCTACACCTATGTAACGGATAGGAATACCAAATTTATCAGCGATAGCAAAGATCACTCCGCCTTTAGCAGTGCCATCCAGCTTGCTGATTGTGATACCGGAGACCCCCACGGCTTCATGGAACAATTGTGCCTGACTGATCGCATTCTGGCCGGTGCTGGCATCAAGGGTTAGCATCACTTCATGCGGAGCGTCTTCATCGAGCTTTTTCATCACCCGCACCACTTTTTTCAGCTCATCCATCAGGTGTGCCTTATTCTGCAAACGCCCCGCAGTATCGGCGATCAATACATCCACTTTACGGGATTTAGCCGCTTGCAGTGCATCAAATAATACCGATGCGCTATCAGCTCCGGTGTGCTGTGCAATGACGGGAATATTATTACGCTGTCCCCATACCTGGAGCTGCTCCACCGCTGCCGCGCGGAAGGTATCACCTGCCGCCAGCATGACCGATTTGCCCTCGCGCTGATATTGCTTGGCCAATTTACCGATAGTGGTGGTTTTACCGACCCCGTTAACGCCGACCATCAAGATCACAAACGGGCCAGCGGCATTTTCCGGCACTAACGGTTTACTTACCGGTTCCAGTGTTGCCAGCATCTCCTGTTGCATCAAGGCATACAGCGCTTCTGCATCCTTGAGTTGCTTGCGATTAGCATGTTCGGTCAGGCTATTGATGAGCTTGGTGGTAGTTTCCACGCCAACATCAGCGATCAGCAGTTGTTCTTCTAGCTCTTCAAACAACTCATCATCAATTTTCTTACCGCGGAACAAACCGATAAAACCACTACCGATGTTCTCACTGGTACGCATCAGACCGCGTTTCAGGCGGGCAAACAGCCCCTCTTTATGCGGCTTTTCCTGAGGCTCTGGCTGAACTTCAACGCTAACGGTTTCTGCGACAGCTTCCTCTGCTGATGGTGTAACGTCCTCAGTCACGACCTCATCTGCAGCGCCCTGGAATGCTTCAGCAATAGCGGAAGCTGCAGTGTCCGCGGCGACGGCCGCTTCGCTCTCGGGTGCTACGGTGTCTGTCTCAAGACTTTCAGTGCTTGCTGCCGCGCGATCTGGTGTCTCAATAGCAGAGACGTCCTCTTCAGCAGACTCGGCTCCGGTTGCAATGTTTTCAACATCGGTAGCAGGCGATTCCGCTGCGGCGTCCTCAACAGGTGCATCTTTACGGAACCAGGAAAATAAACCTTTTTTTGCCATCAGTATTCTGTGCTCAATCTCTTGGGTGGGAAGTTTCAGGAGCCTCTTAGGCCACTGTTTAGTGGTCGCAGACTTATCGCAGCATTGGCTTTTCGCCTTCAACGATAACTTTGTTATAGAATAGCGACGCTTTTAGTTCCCTTCCAAGCCTTCATTGGCGGTTAACGCACTGCATTATGAAGGGAATTTAAATAATCGGGACAGTTTACCACTTTATTTCTGTCGGCAACATCACGGGGGCACAATGACCAAAAATCGTCCGGGCAGCGGTCAGGTAAGAATTATCGCGGGACAATGGCGTTCTCGCAGACTGCCGATTAAGGATCTGGAAGGTTTACGGCCCACAACCGACCGTGTCAGAGAAACGCTATTCAATTGGTTGAGTGGCTACCTGACCGGCGCTAATGTGCTGGACTGTTTTGCTGGCAGCGGCGCATTGTCGCTGGAAGCCCTGTCGCGTTACGCAGCGTTTGCCCGGATCCACGAACTACAGCGCAGTGCGGCCGAACAGCTGCAGACCAATTTAGCCACACTGAAATGCGATAACGCCGAAGTGATCATTGGCGATTCGCTACAGCTATTGAATCGTCCGGCAGACAAGCGGTTTGATATCGTATTCATCGACCCGCCATTTCGCAAAGGTCTGGCAGCACAGGCTATTGCGCTAGTGCAACAGCACGGCTGGCTTAATGATGGGGCATTGATTTATGTCGAAGTTGAAGCAGAGCTGCACGGGTTACCACTGCCACCACAATGGCAACCGCTGAAAGAAAAGCAAGCCGGACAGGTCAGTTATCGGCTGTATTGTTATCAGGAGGAGGCTAACTGATGCGTGCTACCATCCTGTTTGGCAAAAGCATCACCGCGCTAGCGTGGTTGTTGATGGTATTTAATCTGCTGCACCCATTTGCCGGCAATATCGCCATCATCCTTAACATTCTGTTGGGAGTGACGACCATGATGCATGGGTTGCAAACGCTGATCTTTTACACGCTGTTCAATCAGGCCTTGCCACTCGCAAAAGCCGACTATGTAAAAGCGTTTATTTTTGGCGTATTTGCATTGTTGGAGTACCGGCAGAAGTTGTTGCAGCAGCAAGCGCAATCACCACATCAGCGATAAACGCCGTGCTTACAAAAAGCCAATCGCCAACTGATATTTAAACACCTTGCCTTCGCTGGCTTTAATGGCGGCAACAATAGTGAAAATCACATTCAGTAAAACCAGCAAGCCGATCAGAAAAAAGCCTATCAGCACAAACGCCAGCACGATGGCAATGGCGTAATAAATCAACATGCTGATTTGAAAGTTGAGGGTGTTGCGCCCGCAGGCATCAACAAATGCGGAATCTTCGCGCTTCATCAACCACACAATGAGCGGCCCAAGGAGATTACCAAAGGGGATCAGGTACCCGGCAAACGTGGCTAAATGCACTAGCATTCCCATATCCCGTTCCTGTTTTGGTAATGGTGAATTGTACATGGTTACCTTCCTTGTAAAGCCTGAAATTGTACGGGGCCGTGTAGGCGCTTTTGCCAATCTTCAATCTTACCGTTAGCTAAGCGCTGTTGCAGATTGTGCTGCCAGTCGCTGGCTAAGCCGGTGGCGGTTAACAGCTTTTCATAGGCCGCAGCATCATATTGTGGGGCAAAATACAGTGCCATCGACTCCGCGAGGCTGATATCCGAGTGCCGTTCACGCAAAATCAACTGATCGTCTAATTTGATCGTCCCTTCTTGCAATACCCGATAAAACCAACCGCACATGGCGGTTTCTTGCATGGCCAGTGAAAAGCCAGGATGACCAAACTGCACATTGAGCTTAAAACAGGGCGCGCGGGGTTGCGTCACCTGCAATAACACATCACCTAACGCCACGATATCGCCGATATGCAGATGGTGCTCCGTGATCCCCAAAGACGAAATATTTTCCCCCATCGCTGGCGCAGTGCGCTTCGGCACCATCAATTCCCGTTGTTGGTAAACCTGATAATGTTCCAACGGGAAATGGTGCAGCACGCGTTCAGCACCGCCATGATTTTTGCCGTCAGCTTGTGCGTCGTGTAACACCCCGTAGAAAGATACCTGTAACACGGGTTGCGACTGTTTGCTGTCGATGCCACTTAGCAAACCTTCACGAAACAGCAGATTGTCACCCGCATATAAACCGCACAATTGATGTGATGGCAAAGACAGAGAGGCAGACATGAGAGAACCTTGAAAAATGACCTTAACTAAGTAATTGTTTTATCACAAAAGCAGCAGATGAGTCACTGATTGTGTGGTACACAGGACTTACCTAAAAAAATGCCCCGTTGGGGAACAGGGCGGAAGGAGTAAACAGCAAATGAGCAAGCACTCGCAGCAATTGACCACGAGGTTGTAACACCATCATGTCAAAACGAGATGACAGACGAATGACAAAAATAAAGCCCCGCTAACAGCGAGGCCAAAAACCACAAACAACGAAGAAGGAAGGGAGAGTCTGCAGAAAACTGCCTTATCTAACTCGAGGGAAATGCTAGGGGTTAACCATGACAACGACATGACGCCCATATAGTGTTTTTATGACATCTACTAAATGGCCCCTTGCAGGTACAGTCGTAATGCGGCCCCGGGCACCGAAGTTTCTGATGCCACCGCATAAGCGCCCCAAATTGCCGCTTCCTGCATGGCCTGTTCAATTGCCAGCCCTGACAATAAACCATGAATCAGTCCCGCAGCGTAAACATCGCCAGCGCCGGTAGTATCGACGACGCTAGCCGTGACAGCGGGCACCTGTAACTCACCGTCAACACGATATAAACGCGCGCCCAGTTCACCTTCAGTCACAATAAAATAGCGAAGCGCCTCACCGGCAATCTGCTTCGCAAATTCCCAACGAGGAAGTGTTGTGCGTTCATGCATATCAGAGTGCGACGACAACAACACATGACATGGCCGAGACCGATCATCTTTAGCGAGTTGAGCTACCACGAGTGTCTGCGGTAAAGCGGTCAGCGCCCAACTTACGGCACCTTCGGCAGAGGTATTGAGGTACAACGCATCCCATTCTGACCAGCGCGGCGGTGCTGCCAGTTGGAATCTCGGGCGTTCTGGGCGAATGATGGTGCGTTCACCATCCGGGGTCATCACTAGCAGGATCTCGCTGGTACTGCCTTCATGCCGCTGTACGCGTCGGCAATCCAAGCCTTGCATGCCCGCTTCCGCCAGCACCCAATCCCCTAATTCATCACGGCCCAATTGGCTAACCAGCGCGACTTTATGGCCCGCCCATTCCAGCCCGATACCAGTATTGGCACCGCCACCACCCAAACGGCGACCACCATCCTGATAATGAAAGCGACCACCGGTTCGCAGCGCTTTGTTAAGCAACAGCAGACGATCACAATTCAGATTCGCCACCAGCAAGATATTGGCCATAATGTTCCCCTGTGCTAACAGTTACTGCGACGATAATTGCAAGAATGCGTGTACCCTTGCCAATTGCTCGGTGCCGTCTTTTCTTCCCAGTTGATACACCGCACTGACTTTGCTGACATTACGCTCCAAACGCGACAACCCCAACGGTGCCTGCGGTTGGATCACCAAAGCATTTCCCTCAATGACCTGTTGTTGTAACGCATCCAACGCCTGGTTATAACGTTGATGCCGCTGTAACAACGCAGCGACCACCGCCGGATAACGTCGATAAATTTTGCGCGCCAACCAGGCCGGTTTAAAGGCGGATTTGCGATAGGCAGCATCCTGAGTCAGGATCACGACTTGCTTACTGAAACCATCTTTACGCGCCTGCGCCATAGGAATGGGCGCAGCAATACCACCATCTAGATACGGTGTCCCGTTAATCCACATTGGCGATGACACAAACGGCAAACTGGAAGAGGCAATCAGCACATCCAGAAACTGCTCATGGTCCGAGAAATCGGCCATGCCAAAAAAGTCGGTGTTGCCCGTCAGACAATTAAATGCCCCCACGCGAAATTCAGTGCCACTATTGAGAAACGTATTGAAATCAAAAGGGATTAGCTTGTTAGCCATTTGCCTATAGCTAAAATCAACATTGATGTAATTGCCGGTTTTCAGCCAGTGCCGCAACCCCATATAACGTTTGTCCGTCAAATAGCTTTGTTGAATTTGCAAGTTCCGACCGAGCTGGCGTGACACATATGAGGCCGGATAAATGGCCCCGGCAGACACCCCTACCAGATAGGGAAATGTCAACCCCGCGTCCAGAAAGGTATCCAGCACCCCGGCAGTATAAATTGCCCGCAGGCCGCCGCCTTCCAGTACTAATGCGGTTTGCATCATCACGATTCTCCTTGGTCATAAGGGGTGCAGCATACCCAAGGATTTTTCGCAGGAAAACCTTTTGTGAGATCCATTGGCTATTTTTCAATAGGTGATAATCTGTAGTTTGTAACGACCGTCACTTTTACAGGGAGAGAATTGGTGAAACGACTGTTATTTTATGTGGTATTTGCCTACGCCTGCTGGATGGTATGGCAACGGTTTGAAGGCAACAAAGTGTTTGTCACTCAATCGCCGCAATGGAAGCAAACCGTGATTGACGAAGCCAGCAAATTGCCGGCTTATGGAGATCGCATGCCCGCAGCAACCCAATTTAAATGCGATGGTCGCCAGTATTGCTCGCAGATGCACTCACGCGCCGAAGCAGAATTTTTCCTCCACAATTGTCCCAACGTCAAAATGGATGGCGATGGTGATGGTATCCCCTGTGAAAATGACAGTCGCTGGTAATCTACCGTCCTAAAAACGCTATGCTGTTTTAGCAATATTCAATGCGCTGACGTCGAGTCATTTTGTCCCGCCAACACAGTGTTCTGGTGGATAAATCCGTTTGATTTCACACTTCTACATCCGCTAATGAAAATGATAATAGATATCATTTAATAACTACGGTTAATGTGCTACGTTAGCGCGCATTGTGATGATTTTCTGGCAACCAAGGCGTGCCAGTTAAGGAAATTATATGGGGTTTAGCGCGCTCATATTAATGATGCTGCTCGCAACGCTATTGCTTTACCTGAGCAGTAAACAACAGGCATTACTCAGCGAACCGTTGGCAAAGGCACCTTATCGCTACCTAGCCTATATGCTGTTACTGACAACGCTGCTCGGCTGGAATCTTTTGCTAAGTACAACCGCTGCCTTCTTTCTGTGGCTGATGCTCTTAGGGACATGCTTGGGTATGGCACCGTTTGTCAGCTTACTGCGTGAGAGTCCGCTGAAATGAATGAGCATGGCAAAATTCGTCCCGATTGGACCGGGAAAACACTCTGCGGATTGCTGTTAGGCTTCACATTCGCCTTAGCGTTAGTGGGATTATTCGCCTGGTTTGGCCCTGGGGGCATTGCGGCCAAAGATAAATATCAGGTCAATATGTGGCTACTAGCGCCCATCTGGCTGAGCATTCTCAGCTTTGTGTATTTTTTCCATTCATGGCGTCGAGCATTGCTTTGGCTCGGTAGTGTAAATCTGCTGGCCTGGGGCCTGCTAATTCTGCTGAGGTAAAAACCATGCAAATCCGCAGTGACGTTCTCCGGATCTATCAGAAGGTACATCTCTGGACCGGGATAACCGCTGGCATACTGCTGTTCATCTGCTTCTTTGCCGGCGCGTTAACCATGTTCAAACCACAATTATCAGCCTGGGCTTCACCCCCCACTGATATTTTGCCGCAGATTCCGGTGACACAAGTCGATACCCTGCTACAAAAAGCACTAGCCCAACACCCAGAGATCGGTAAAGGCTTTACGCTGCATCTCGATGATAACAAATATGCCCCACTGACCTGGTACCAATCTGGTGGCGGTCGTGAACTCAATTTAGATGCACAACAATGGCAAGCAACGTTGGATGAACAGGGCAAGCTGCTGACGCAAAAAGTGCAGCCCAGTCAGCTCGGGACATTGATCGATCAATTACATCGTACCGCAGGGATCCCAGGTGATGTTGGCCATGAGCAGCTCGGAGTGCTGGTGATGGGCATCGCCTCGATACTGTATTTTATGGCGTTAGTGTCAGGCGTGATTTTCTTGCTCCCGACATTAGTGAAAAATCTATTCGCGCTGCGTCAGAAAAAAGGAGCCAGTCGCTTCTGGCTGGACACACATAATTTGCTGGGGATTACCGCCTTACCCTTTCACATCGTCATCGCCATCACCGTCGTTGTGTTTGCATTTCATGATGTGTTTTACGATGCGCTGAGCGAATTTGTTTATGGTGAACGCCCGGTGTTCAACCGTGTCGCGCCATTAAAGCAGCCATTAGACATCTCACATTTACCCCTCCTCAGTGACATTATCGCGACTGCCAATCGTCATGCTCCCGGCTATCAAGCGCAATCACTGACGTTTATGGGGCTCGACTCGCCCCGGCCCGCCGTGAGAATCGAAATGTATAACGAAGCCGCACTGATGCGTGGCCCCATCGCCGACTTTTTGTCGCTGCAACCCTATTCGCTGCAGCCACAATTCAGCACCTTCACGCCGGGTGAAACCGGACTTTGGGGACGGGTAGTCTCAGTATTCTTTGGTCTGCATTTTGGCAGCTTTGGCGGTATGCCTGGACGCTGGTTGTATTTTTTTATGGGGCTTAGCGGGGCCATGCTGTTTTACAGCGGCAATCTGCTATGGTTGGAAAAACGGCGCCAACAACAAAAAGGAACAACGCTCCCACAACAGCCACGAACAGTACGCTTGATGGCGGCAACCACCGTCGGCTGCTGTCTGGGTTCGGTGGCATCAGTCGCCATGACCCTGTTGGCAGCAAAATGGCTCCATGCCTGGGTAGACAACAGTAATTACGCTTATCTGTGGAGTTACTACCTGTGTTTCTTCGCTGCGGTCATATACAGCTTCTGGCGGGGAGCAGCGAGAGCCGCCATTCATCTGCTCAGACTAACAGCACTCGCCTGTGTTGCCATGCCACTGACGGCTATTGCCGCCACATGCTTTCCCACCCTTGGGATCTGGGCACCACAGACACTCTCTAACCTCATGGTGGAGTTAGTGGCCTTGTTATTTGCATTTGGCTGTTCATATAGTGCGCGTCTCACTTGCCAGCGCGCCTACCACGGGCCAGCAGACAGTATCTGGGCAATAGCGCCAAAAGCTAATGCTCAGTCAACAACCTCTAATGCCTCAGCTTGCTGAGGCTGTTCCTTGGTAGCTGTCGGAAACGGGTCGAAAAAATACCCTTTAAACCATGAGATTGATGGCACTAGGCAATAACACATAAAAACCCCGACAGTTTAGACGGGGTTTCAAGTTAAATGAGTCACCGATAACGCAGTCGTACATCAACCGCTGTTTAATGGGCGGCCAGCACTAGCTGCCCTGCACCAAAAGCAAAATACCGAAAGCTGTTGGCCCCGGTAACCACAAATGCGATTTGATCTGGGTAGTCACGGCAAATCTGTTGTACCTCAACCTGACCGTGGTAATTGGCAGAGCCGGTGTTATCCAGAGAAAACGTCTCTGTAGATACCGTGACCGGCTCACCATACTGTCCGCGGGCATCGCACACAAACCGGCCCCGACGCAGGATAGGATAAGTGCCTAAAG
Organism: Shewanella yunxiaonensis; assembly: GCF_018223345.1. NCBI lineage: Bacteria > Pseudomonadati > Pseudomonadota > Gammaproteobacteria > Alteromonadales > Shewanellaceae > Shewanella > Shewanella yunxiaonensis. Next base: position 3,644,720 of record NZ_CP073587.1, read on the forward strand.
GCGCCCCTATCGGACTTTGAGCTGAAGGATTATTAGAAGCCCAAGACAAGTATTTGAACTGGATATCCACCTCCCCGCTATCCAAATTAAACATCACTTTGCCGTCTTCAACCCAAAACCAGTTAGGGCTGGGAAAGAACTCGCCGACGACCAGATTGGGAGAATCCTCTTCCGCCTGTACACCGACGACGGCATTCCAACGTACGATTTCAGATTGAGCTAATCCTGAACCTAAGATCCCCAGTAACATCAACGCTGCTACGCTGAACGACCTGATGCCGCACATACAACGCCTCCGCATTAATCACTGACAATTGTTGCCATAATTCGCTCCACCACGTCCCTGGCAAACGACTGTCCTACTATTAATATTAGCTATTTCTTGGATATTAACCTGATAAAAAGTACGGTTAATAGTATAGGATTTTTAGGTCTTGGCATGGTTTTTAGCAAGTGCAGTGAGATGTTGTTTAAATCTGAAGACTTAGCATTGAATAATGTTATATATCATTATGTTAGTGTAAAATTTATCGTACATCTGACAACCAGGTTAATGCTAGAGGGATGGTGGAGCTGTTTGTGTTCGGCTGCGTTATCCATAGTGACCCTCAACGTTCTGAACCGGGCCACTAAAACGCCAGCGGCATTCACGTATGCTACGCGATTGCTACTGCCATGCTTCCAACGTTTTAGCACAGCTACCGGGGCTCTGATTAAAGTAACGTTTGAACTCACGACTGAACTGGGCAGCACTCTCATAGCCCACACCAGTTGCCGCCTGCTTCACTTTAACCCCTTGCAACAGCAGCTCTCGCGCCCGGTTTAAGCGTAACTTTTTCAGGTACTGGATTGGTGAAGAGGAAGTGACTTCACGAAAACAGCGATGAAACGCTGAGCTGCTCATATTCACCAATGCCGCTAACTGTTCCACCTCGACCGTGTCACTGTAATGTCGGTGGATATACTGCAATGCTTTATCAATGCGTGCTAAACGGCTATGTGCCGACGCCAACGCATATAAAGGTGCCGCATCTTCTGTCAGTAAAATCCGGAATAACAACTCCTGCACTATGCCCTCGCCTAACACACAAGCCTCGAGTGGCGATTGCAAGGTGTGCAACAGTCGTTCGATACAACATTCCAGCAGTTCATTGTTTTGCGCCAAAAACAGTCCGGGCTGACGGCTGAGTTCCAACGTTACCGGTAGATTATGGTACTGGCTGAGCTGATGGATCACCCGACTCAGCAGTTGCGGGTCAATATCCACTATCATCACCAACGTGGGCTCTGCCGCGGAGGCAAAGGTCTCACACTCCACTGGCATCGGGACGGTCATCACCAGCGGCTTCTGCGCGTTATACTCCAGAATTTTGTCTTCAAGGTATAACCGCTTACATCCCTGTCCCACGATCATTATTCCTTGCCAATAGCACATCGGGCGACGGCTTTGGTAACTATCAGTGCGAAAGATACGGATCCCAGGCAACACTGTTGGGAAGGTTCCCGCCTTAGGTGCCAGCGCCGCCATTAGTCGTGCAATGTCAGACATCATTTTTCCTTCTCAGAAGAACTGCGACAGAATTAAGCATTATTTAAGCACTAAATTCATCATAGATGACAGCTCATGATAGGAATAGGCATAAATTGACCAGCAATGGGTATGGCGATTCTCACACAAAGGATTACCATGGCCCCCTGTAAAATTCGCATCTGCAAAATGGAGAACTTTCCATGTTCAATTTTGATTATCGCAACCCAACCCATATTGTTTTCGGCAAAGATCGCCTTGCCGAAATCGATAAACTGGTACCACAGCAGGCACGGGTACTGGTGTTATATGGTGGTGGCAGCGTGAAAAAATTTGGCACGCTTGACGCAGTAACAAAGGCATTGGGCAATCGTCACGTCGTCGAATTTGGCGGGATTGAAGCCAACCCACGCTATGAAACTCTGATGAAAGCCGCTGTCATCGCCAAAGCCGAGCATATCGACTTTCTGCTGGCGGTTGGCGGTGGCTCGGTCATGGATGGCACCAAATTTGTTGCCTTAGCAACTCACTTTGAAGGTGATACTGCCACCTTATTGTGGAACGGGACAGCGGCGGTCGACAGCAGCAAAATCCTGCCATTAGCCACAGTCGCAACCCTGCCTGCCACCGGTTCTGAAATGAATGCCTTTGCCGTGGTCAGTCACCCGAAAGGTAAATTTGGCGTGCATCATCCGCAGTGTTATCCACAATTTTCGGTACTGGATCCAAGCCTTACCTTCACTCTGCCGAAAATCCAGGTGGCCAATGGGGTGGTTGATGCATTTGTGCATGTCTGCGAACAGTATGTCACTTATGCTGCAGACGCCCGCATTCAGGACCGCTTTGCCGAAGGCATTTTGCAGACATTAATCGAAGTTGGCGCAGTAACTGTTGCTAACCCTGAAGATTATGACGCCCGCGCCAACCTGGTATGGGCTGCGACCAATGCCCTCAATGGGCTGATTGGCACTGGTGTTCCTCAGGACTGGGCAACCCATATGATTGGTCATGAACTCACCGCACGTTTCGGCATCGACCATGCCCAAACACTGGCGATCGTTATGCCATCCCTGTGGCAAGTCTGCCGCGAACAAAAGCGCACCAAACTGCTGCAATATGGTGAGCGCGTGTGGCATATCACGGAAGGTAGCGAAGATGAACGGATTGACGCCGCGATTAGCAAAACTCGCGAATTCTTTGAAAGTCTTGGCATTAAAACCCGGTTACGGGACTATGATGCGGCCAAGGCGGACATCAACGACATCATCGCAGCACTGGAAGCCCACCACATGACTAAGCTCGGCGAGCATCAGACTATTACCCCTGCAGTTAGCCGGCAGATATTAGAATTGGCTTGGTAACTCGCTGAATGATGCCACAACAAAAAAGCAGGAGATAACACCTGCTTTTTTTGTTGGACCACGGTATCTTATTTTGCAGCTTTGGGGGCGGGAGCGGGTGCTTTATCTGGCTGAGCGTGCCATCCCATACCTTTGCCCATTACGCCTGGATTCCCGCCACAACTACCGCGCATCGCAAAGCCTTCGCCTCGGCGATGATTTCCATGCATGGCGAAATGTTGACCTCGGCCACCGTTTGCCTGCATCTGCTGCATCCATTGCTGACGCGCCTGTGGATTATTGCGCATCATTTGGTGCCGTTGCTGCATGGCCTGCGGATCGCGATGCATACCTTGCATGGTCTGGTAGTTGCCATTCATCATGCCGTTGCCATATCCCATGTTGCCATCGCCCATGTTACCCCAGTGCGCATAAGCGCCAGCAGATACGGTCAGGGCAGTTACAATCAAAGCAGCGCTAAATAAGGTTTTCATATTGATTCTCCTATTACTGTGTACGGTTGTATTACAGCAAGAACCCACCAGTAATGTGTGTCGCAAATCCTTTCGTTTCTGACAAATGGTGACAATCCGGAGAACTGACAAACTTTGCCACACTTTTCGCCATAATCTGTATATAGTAATGACTGAAAGAGGTAGCTAAGAGGTTGAAATGGAACGGGCTTATCAGATACTAGTCGTTGATGATCACAAAGATATCCGTGACTTACTACAGCGTTTCCTGCAACAACATGGCTTGCGCGTAGTGACGGCTGCCGATGGTGTTGATATGTACAAACAGATGTCAGCGCAACGTTTTGACCTGCTCATTCTGGATCTGATGTTACCGGGTAAAGACGGCGTCACGCTTTGCCGGGAAATCCGCGCGGAGAGTAATATCCCCATCATCATGCTGACGGCATTAGGTGAAGAAATTGACCGGATTGTCGGCCTCGAAGTTGGTGCTGACGATTACGTGCCAAAACCATTCAATCCTCGGGAACTGTTAGCCCGAATAAAATCGGTGTTGCGGCGCCATTTTGCGATTCCTAATGTGGAAGAGCTGGCAACCGCAAGCCCTAGTCTCTACATTTTTGACCATTGGCAGCTCAACACCACCACTCGCGAACTCAAAGATCCGGCGGATGCGCTAGTGGCACTGACCTCCACCGAATTCACTATGCTGCTGGCATTTCTATCGCACCCGAATGTTGTCTTAAGCCGCGAGGATTTGTTGAAGCTGGTGCAGGGACGTGGAGCGGATGTGTATGATCGTGCGATAGACACCTTGATCAGCCGATTACGCAAGAAAATTGAACAAGACCCGAAACAACCCAAATTAATTAAAACCATCTGGGGCGGCGGCTACCAATTTAGCTGCGAGGTGACACATGGTTAACTGGTATCAACGGCAGAAGCTTATTCACCAAATCGGTTTGGTGATCCTGATTGGCTTTGCCGTGAGTTTTTGCCTGACCTTGTTTCTGCTATCGTATGACAAATCACAGCGCCTGAGCCAACTGTCGGTATCGGGGGCGTTACAACGCGTCATTTCCATTGCTGATACCCTTGAACAAACCTCAGACGCTCTGCATGACTCTATTTTAAAAGCCAGCAGCAGTTCTGATCTGCAGTTATCACTTACCGATAAACCGCGGGTAGAAAGTCAGCAAAATTCCAGCGATATGGCACAGCGACTGCTGCAACGTCTTAACGCCGCCGGTATTCAGGAGGCACATATTGCGCTGGTCTCACAAGCAGAACGCCCGCTGATGGATCTGTCATCGCGGGACATGAACGCCATGCATCGGTCGATGATGGACAACGATTCCACGAGGAATGGCATGATGGGTGGCAACCAGAGTCGGCGCGAACCACGCTATGGTCGGGGTGTAAGGCTGAATTACAGCGCCACCGTTGACGGCTCAGTGAAACTGAGCTCCGGCAAGTGGCTTAACTTTTCTTCCGGTATTGAAAACGATATCACCCATTGGTCCACCAGCGTGTTGATTGCGCTCGCCAGTGTCATGTTGCTAACGGTGTTGATATCACTATTCATTGTCCGCCGCGCACTCAAACCGATTAGCGAACTGGGTCAGGCGGCACAAGCCTTTGCCCGCAACAAGCAGGTCCATGAAGTCAGCAATGACGGCCCTCGTGACCTAATGCCAACCATCGACGCATTCAACGATATGCAACATCAGGTCACTGATTACATTAGCGAACGAACCAAACTGCTGGCGGCGATTTCCCACGACTTACGAACTCCCCTCACCAGCCTGCGGTTGCGAGTGGAATTTATTGAAGAGGGAGAAGACAAACAACAGCTGTTGCGCACCATCAACACCATGGACAGCATGCTGACTGCGACCATGCGCTTCGCCAAAAATGATGCGGAAAAAGAAGCGCGGCAGATGACCAACATTGACAGCTTGTTGCAGACCATCGTCGATGAATATGATGAAAAAGGTGTGGCAATCCACTATCAGGCGCAAGATGGCCTAACCGGTAACATTCCGCCACTAAGCGTGCGGCGTATGACTGAAAATCTCCTCAACAATGCGATTCAGTATGCTGGCAACGATGCCCAAATCGCCCTGTCTGCGCTGCGGGATGCTGACAATCTTACGATCTGTGTCAGCGATAATGGTGTTGGTATTCCCGCCGATAAGTTGCAGGAAGTCGTTAAACCTTTTGCCCGGCTTAATGAGGCCCGAGACACCGAAGGTTCCAATGTCGGCCTGGGTCTGGCAATCACCCACTCATTGGCAACGGCTTATGGTGGCAGCCTGACGTTAGCGGCTAATCAACCCCACGGCTTAAAAGCCACTATCAGCCTGAGTCTGAGCTAAATCCACGGCTATCAAACCGCGAATAAAGACTTCTATCTCCGTTTTGTGATCCTTTCGCTACCCAAACGGCTCACCAGGCTGCAGTCTGGTGACTTTTCCACAACCGCTATGGAGAGAAAGGATGCGCCGCTCAATTTTCAGCGTTCTCATGTTGTCACTGACTATCACGGCAGTTCCTGGGATCGTCCCCCAAGCTTCAGCCTCAGTATTAAATATCAGCCGCCCATCACAGGGGCAGTTAGGCTTGGTGACCATTAATCCTTATGGTTATGCACCGCTGACCGCTATTATTGGGCTCGCCGGTCATATGCCCACCGATGTGCGGGTGACCGTCAAGGGTAAGGGCAAAGAGGGCGTCGATATCAGTTACAATGTCGGCCACACCCAACTGCTGACTTACGATGGGGTGCCGGTCTTCGGTCTGTATGCCAATTACCAGAACCAAGTGGAACTGCGTTACACCTTGGACGGTAAACAGGTCGATGAAACTTACCGGATCTTCACCCAGCCTTTGCTAGGGGTCAGTGTTGACAATGCGGTGTCAGCATATCCGACCGTAAAACCCGTTACTGTTGCCAAAGGCTTTAAACAACGTCTGTATTGGATCAATCACCTGGTTGCCGACCAGAACTCAGAATCTATCCGTTGGGCCAATGGTGGTGCGCTGGAGTGGGATCGCTGGCCGATTGAATTTATTACCGATACTCAAGGTGAAGTGCGCTGGTATCTGGATCCCTACAAAATTCACGATCAGAACGACATTGCCAAGCGCGGCATTCTGATGGGCGTGCATCAGCTCACCAATGGTGATGTGGTTTTTCTGCAAGGACAACGTTACTACCGCATGGACCTGATGGGCCGCATGGTCTTTCAGCGCTGGTTACCTCGGGGCTACATCGATATGTCGCATGACATGAAGGCCTTACCCAATGGTCATTTCCTGCTGAGAGCCGCCAAAAAAGATTATCATCGCCCCGATGGCAAAGTTGTGGATACGGTGCGCGATCAGATCCTCGAAGTCGATGCCGATGGCCGATTAGTCGATGTTTGGGATCTCAACCAAATTCTCGATCCCCTCCGCGATGCCTTGATGTCAGCGTTAGATCCACGGGCGGTGTGTCTCAGTGTCGACCTCAAAGCGAAGGATGCCAAGTTGGAGCCGGACGCGCCGTTTGGCGATCATATGGGCGTCGGAACCGGTCGCAACTGGGCGCATGTAAACTCGGTGGAATATGATCCGCACGATGACGCCATCATTATTTCACTCCGGCATCAAGGCGTATTCAAGATTGGTCGCGATAAACAGGTGAAATGGATTCTGGCGCCCCGCAAAGGCTGGAATGAAAAACTGGCCAGTAAACTGCTGACACCGGTGGATGCCAAAGGCCATCAGCTGGACTGCGACGAAAACGGCTTGTGTGACAACAGCAATTTTGACTTTGGTTATGCGCAGCACGCGGCTTATCTGGTCCCACAAAAAGGCACATTAACACTGTTTGATAATGGCGATGGCCGCCATCTTGAACAACCGCTATTTGCCAATCAGAAATATAGCCGTGCGGTCGAATACAAGATCGACGAACAGAAACTCACCGTGCAGCAAAAATGGGAGTTCGGTAAAGACAAAGGTTATGACTGGTACAGTCCGGTAACGTCTATCATCCGCTATCAGCCGGATACCGACACCATGATGGTGTTTTTTGCCACCGGTAAGTTGCTGGAACAGGAACTGACCGAACCCAAACTCGTCGAAGTCAAATACGGCAGCCAGCAGGTGGAAGTGGAACTGGATATGACCGCAACCACCTCACAACAAGCCTCTTATCGGGCCCTGGTGATCCATCCGGAACTGGCCTTCGGCCGTTAAGCACCATCAATAATCATCAGGCTGCTGTAATGGCAGCCTTTTTTTGTTTGGCTATATCCGCAGATAAGCTGTTTTCTTTTCAGTAATGCCCGTTACAATAATCGGCCAAGTTGTCGCCTCAAACTGTTGTTAACCGGTATTATTGAATGACCAAAAGCGCCCGAAATCTTTTACTGTTAGTTGCTGCACTGATCGTCGTTGCTGCCGCCGTTGCTGCTTATTTCTGGCAGACTCCCGCTCACAACCCAAATGCGTTATGGCAACTGATCAGTGAACGCTGCGTGCCAGACATGGAAGAGCATGGTAAGCCAGCCCCGTGCAGTGAAGTCAATGAATCGCTCGGGTATGTCACATTAAAAGATCGCAACGGCATTCTGCAATACCTGTTGATGCCGGTTGACCACATCTCCGGTATTGAAAGTCCAGAGTTGCTACAGCGCAATACCCCTAACTTTTTTGCCATCGCCTGGGAGCAACGCCAGTTAGCAAAAGCAATTATGGTGCAGCACCATCAACAGGTGCCGGATAGCGCACTGTCGCTGGCAATTAATTCCGAATATGGTCGTACCCAGAATCAACTGCATATCCATATTTCCTGCTTACGGCAAGATGTAAGACAGCAGCTGGACGTGTTAACCCCCTCGCTCAACGACCATTGGCAACAACACGAGCTGGGCCCCAACGATTATTGGTTACGAGAACTCAGTGACCAGCAACTGCATGATGAAAGTGCCTTCATCCGGCTTGCTCGGGAACTGCCAGATGCCAATGACAATATGGGTCACTATGGTCTGGCACTTGCCAATCTGCCGAATGGCAAATTGGTGCTGATGGCAATTAAGGCCAACTGGTTCGCGGCAAATAACGCTTCAGCAGAAGAGTTACAAAATCACAGCTGCCCGATCTTAAACACCAGGTTGTAACTGCGGGTTCGTGGCATCGTCTTTACCCTTTGCGATTCAGCCTAATCGCGCTTTAGGAGAACCACCACTTATGTATCGTTATTGCGGCTTTTTGTTGTTAGTACTGTCCAGTCAGGTACATGCCTGGGGCTTTACCGGTCACAAAGCCTTTTGTGAAGCGGCCTACGACCTGACTTCAGCAACCACCCAAAAAGCATTGGATGCTATTGCGGCAAAACAAGGGACTTACCATTCCTTTGCCGAAGCCTGCACCTGGGCCGATGACATCAAAAAAGACCACCAATGGGACTGGTCAAAACACCTGCATTACATCAATGTCAGTCGCAGCGAAACCACCCTGCACGATGCCGATTGCAATAAAGGGTGTGTGCTCAGCGCCATTGCCGAACAGGAAGCAAAACTGCAGCAAGATCCACAAAACTGGCAGGCACTGTTTTTCCTGGCCCATTTTGTCGGGGATCTGCATCAGCCGCTACACGTCAGCTATGCCGACGACTGGGGTGGCAATAAAACACAAGTCACTTTCTTTGGTGAACCGGCAAATCTGCATGGTGTTTTTGACTTTGGCATCATTGAACACATGGTAGGCGATGACTGGAAAGACTTTGGCGATCACTTGGCAAAACTCGCCAACAAGGACGATGCCAGCGGTACGCCTGAACAGTGGGGCGATGAGTCATTGGCGCTGACCCGCGAGATCTATGCTGGGTATCAGCCACATGAGATCCTGGGGCAACCTTACGTTGAACAATACGGCCCATTGATTGAACAGCAGATTGAAAAAGGTGCCGTGCGTCTGGCCAAAATTCTCGACCAAATCTATAACCCTTGAGCGTATCACTCAATAGCCCCAGCCCGGTCGTTCCAGGCTGGTCGCTATCTGAACAGGCTACGGCGTTCAGGCAAATACTGCTGACATGGCGCCAGAATAAAAGCCGCTGACAAACAGAAGTGCATCGCACGTCCGCATCGTTACCAGCGGCATGTTGGGGTCAGCCGAGATCAGGCATGAGCCACGGGATTGGCATGTTGCCCGGGCTTTCTCAGCAACATTAACAGGTAGAGGAACGAGACCCCCGCCATGGTCAGGAACAATAAGCCATCGGAATACTGCTGCATCAGCAGCGCGATCAAAGACGGCCCAAAAAGACTGCCGGTGGTGTAAGACAGCAATAATGCCTGATTCATCGAGACTAACTGTTGATGAGGCACTTTTTCACAGGCCCAGGCCATCGCTACCGGGTACAAAGTAAAACCCGCCGCACCGAGGATAAACAGGGCGGGGGTCAGTGCTGCATGAACCAGCATGGCTAATGACCCCAGAATCACCACGAACACCTGCACTCGCAACAACATCAGCCGGCCATAGCGATCTGCCAGTCGCCCCACCGGCCACTGACCTAAAATCCCTGCGCTCACCAGCAACGCCATCCAGAAGCCGACACTGGCATCAGACATCCCTTGATGATTGAGATATAACGGCATCAAGCCATAGAGCGACCCCAGTACCACCCCGGAAATCAAACAACCGTGAACGCCCAGTCGTGCCTGACGTAACTTCAGCATCGACCACACTTTCGGCGCCGGTTGACTCGGCTCCTGGGCATTGACAATGCGGGTAAACAACAGAGGTAGTACCGAACTCAGCACTAACACCAGCGCCCACGGCAACACACTCATCAGTGTCGTTGGTAATTTGGTCAGCAGTAACTGTCCGGCAACCGTGCCGAAATAGTACACCATCATATAGGCCGCCAATAAACGGCCCCGACTAGTTGAGGTACCACTGCACATCAAAGCGCTTTCGACGACAACCCAGATCATGGCACAGCCAACACCGGCAATAAATCGCCAGATAAACCAGCTGTAAAAACCCACCATTAACCCGAGACCGGCACAGCCGAGCGCAAACATCAGGGTTGCCACATAATAACTGCGATTAAATCCGTAACGACTGATAAATCGTCCGGCAATCAATGTGCCGAGCAAGTTACCGGCAAAATAGGAGGAACTCACCATACCCACTTGCCAGGTCGGTAAGCTTTCATGGGCCAGCCATAACGGCACCAGAGTGTTCAACACGGCAATCGCTAATGTCAGTAACAATAAGCCACTAAGCAGCAACAGCACAGGCCGGGTATAGATGGACATGCGGAGGAAACCGGAGAGGCAAGGAGTGAAAATGCGCGCATTATTCCACCGGCATCAACGGTGTCAATCGGCCGCTTTTGGCAGCAGCAGTGTCACGATATTTTTTGTATTAAAAAATTGACCGCAGCACATAAATAAACACATTAACATATTGATATGTATTTAATTATTTAAATTAGTCAGAACCAAAATAAGCGATATTCATCCAAAATATTTCATCAATATATTATTTCATGTGACACCAGCACGCCCCATAAAGACCTTGTTATCCCCATCATCGCGGCTATCTAGCTTATTGAAAATGCTGCGCTATGTGACGTGTTCATGCTATAACGCTGCTCAGCTATGTTAACGACTTGCCACAGTCCCAGTTTGCCATCCATGCCGACACCACATGAACAACATCAGTAGTCACAACAACCATCCTTCAGCATACAGCCTCAAAGGCCAGCGGGCGCAGTTGATAAAGGGGGCTATTGATATCATTCCACTGTGTCTGGCGGTATTGCCATGGGGAATTCTGGCAGGTTCGATGGCGATTCAATCAGGATTGGACGTGTGGCAGAGCCTGGGAATGTCAGCCATCATTTTTGCCGGGGCGGCGCAACTGGTCACCTTGAGTATGCTGATTTCCGGAGCCAACGTATTCAGCATTATTATCACTATCTTTTTCCTGACATCACAGCACTTCATTTATGGGTTAACGCTGCGTGAGTTTGTCACCCAACTAAAACTCAAATACCGATTACCCATCGGCTTTCTGTTGACCGATGAACTGTTTGCGCTCAGCGTGCCGAAAGTGCGCGAGCAGGCGCTGACCGTAAGTTATCTGATTGGGGCGGGACTGACGTTCTATCTGTTTTGGGTACTGGTGAGTGGTGTCGGCATCTGGCTCGCGGCGTCAGTTCCCGATCTGGCGAAATATCATTTGGATTTCTCCATCATCGCAACCTTTATCACCATCGTGGTGCCCATGATTAAAAACCTCAGCACATTGGCCGGGGGGCTTTTTTCGCTACTGCTGTCTGCGGTATTAACGCTAGCCCAAGTTGAAGGCGCTATCGTCATTGCCGGTATCGGTGGCATGGCCTTCGCCGTCACTGTCGCCCATTGGTTGCCTAAGCCCGCGGAGGAATCAGTATGAGTTGGCTGTTACTTCTGACGCTGGCCGTTATTGTCTTTTTCAATCGCTATCTGTTTCTGGAACCCAAACTGCCGCTGCGGATCCCGAAACTGGTGCGTGAAGCGTTATCTTACTCTGCCCCCTGTTTGCTTATCGCTATCTGTGCCCCGGTCATCTTGGTAGATCATGGTACTTTGCGACCGCTGCCAGACAATCCTTACCTTTGGGGAGCAATTATTGCCGTAGTGATTGCTTACGTTGTCAGGCACATGTTGAGTGCAGTAGCACTCAGTTTGTTGGCTTTTTATCTGCTTAACTGGTGGATGTCTGCGAGCTAAGCCCCGAACATCAGGCCATCTCCTCTTTACTGCTCAGATCAATCCTTCCTTTATGCAGCAATGCTTCCAACTGCTCAGCCGACATCGGTTTAGCAAATAAAAAGCCCTGTCCCTCTTCGCAACCGAGCTGTTGCAGCAGTGCCATCTGTTCAGGTGTTTCAATCCCTTCGGCAATAACCGTGCGATTGAGGGTATGACCAATCCCAATAATCGCCTCCACCAGTTGTTCATCCTTTTGGTCGCGTAGCGCGTTTATGACGAAGGAGCGATCTATTTTCAGTACTTTTACCGGTAAATCGCGTAAACGCGACAGGCTGGAATGCCCGGTGCCAAAGTCATCAATGGCCAGCGTAAACCCATACTGCTGCAAAGCCTGAAGCTGCGGCAAAATACGGCTCATATTGTCCATGAGGTTATTTTCGGTAATTTCTAGCTGCACATGTCGTGGATCAACCTCTAACTGCTGCGTTAACGACAGCACTCGTTCACTGATATTACGTCGCAGTAACTGCTTGGCCGAGATGTTGATGGCAACATCAACCGTAAACCCTTGTTGTTGCCACCATGACATCTGTTCAAATGCGCGCACCAGTACCCAGTCACCTAACTCCACGATTAACCCAGAGTCTTCCGCTATCGGAATAAACTCTGCCGGAGAAATCATGCCCTGTTGCGGGTGGTGCCAGCGCAATAGGGCTTCAACGCCGGCAATGCGACCATCGCGTAAGTCCACTTTGGGTTGATAAAACAACATCAGCTGTGCACAGTCACTCATCGCTAAGCGCAGTTCCTGATCCAACTTGATCCGTCGTGTCATCTTCGACGTCATAATGGGCTGGAAGAAACGGAAACAACTGCCGCCTTCATCTTTGGCAATCCGCATCGCCTGATTGGCATGCATCAGTAAACTACGGGCATTGGCACCATCGTCTGCATAACATGCCAATCCCAGTGATGCGGTCACATGTATGCAAAAGCTTTCCCCCTCAAACGGTTCCGCAATAGATTGCAGCAGTTGTCGCATCAGCTGCACTAACTCCAGATTTTCTTTGCGTTGGTCGAGGACAATGGCAAATTCATCACCGGTTATGCGCCCGAGAAACCCGTGATACTGCTGAACCAATCCTTGCAATCGCTCGCCGATCCCGATCAGCAGCTCATCGCCCTTATCGTGCCCCAGGCTATTATTGATGTCTTTAAAGCGGTCTAAACCCACCGAAATCACAACCAGTGAGCTGCCATTCTGCTGCGCCAACGTTATACAGGTCTGAATTTTTTCGAGCATGGAGATGCGATTGGGTAAGCCAGTCAAGGGATCATTAAAGGTTTGAAAACTGACCCGATGGGCAATTTCAGCATCCATCTTTCTAAGCAGCAGCAGGTACTGCTTTTCGCGACGATAGAGTGACAACAGCAGCGGGCGAAAGATAAACAACGCCTCCAGTAACAGCGTTATCAACATACCCATTAACGACAGTCGGTTGTACTGCTGTAATTTGGCAATGGCCGCTTCACTGTCTTTCTGAAATTGCAGTACCAGCGCATCCAACGCGTTAAGAATGTCATAACGCGCCATTGTGCTTAACGCCTGATAGGCTTGCTGTCGCGCAGTCAGCGGCAATGATTCGTCGACGATACTGTCAGCTAACTGAAAAAAAGCCTGTAGTCGTTGGTCGAGATTAATCGGCGGGCTGGTAAAGATTTTATGTATGGCGGCGGATTCCGGCGCGGGAATTTCCAGCGACAGAGACCCATGCATCAAGCCCTGATGGACTTTTTTCATGGTGGCAATAGCGTCGAGATATTCTCCCGGATAGAGCGTGATGGATTGATTACGTTTTTCCGCTAATAACTGCCCGGCGAACAGCGTAATACGTTGCGATAACATGCGCTGCCGCCCCGCTAGGTTTACCACTCTGGCGCTGGCTTCCTGCTGGTTGACGATGCTTTGCACTAAATAATGCGACAACAGTGCTAAGACCCCAATAATCAGCAATGCCAGTAGATAGGTCAGTGTGCCGCGTCGCCAATGCAACCGCAGAAGTTGAAGATTCTTAAACACTGGCCTTTTCATGCTGTAGACGCTCCTTGTTAACAGTATGCCCGACACGTAATTTTCCGATGGTGTAGCTACGGCGTTATCAGTAATGAGTGTAGTTTCAGCATCATCATAGAGCACAATTTTTCACCAAGCTAGATGCAGCCATATGAATAAGCGCTGTCATGCTTTTTATGCTGTAGCATCAGTTAGTCAATTTCACCGTTCATCGGTTAAAACCGCTAAGCAGTTCTTGATGCCTACCCACACTTAGTATTATCTATATGATTTTAATCGTAAATAATTCTGGCACAACATCTGCTATGTCTGAACCGAGAATTTCATCGCGGGGTAACGTCTATGGTTATTCCGCCCGATAACAAGGACTGACTGATATGTTTATCCGCTCAACACTGCTGGCAATAGCCTGCATGCTGCCACTTACCGGCTGCGTGTTTTATGTTAATGGCGCACCAAGTGAACCGTTGAATTTCGGTCACCGGACGTTGCAACTCAACGCTACCGATATTCAGCAGTTAAAAGCCGATACGGGTGCCGGGGATCTGGTGATTGTCGGTGTTGCCGGACAACAACAGATTACCGTGGATGCCGATGTTTATGAGTATCCAGATAACCCCGCCAAACTGACACTCGAACAGCATGGCACGCAAGCCGTGTTAGTCGCCAAGTTCGATAGTCACTTCAGCATCAATCGTAACTCGCCCCATATTAACTTGCGGGTTACCGTCCCGGCCGCTATCGCGCTTGATATCACCGATGGTTCCGGACAATTGGAGATCCGCGATATGACCGCCGATGTAACAGTCGTTGATGGTTCCGGCGATCTCACCATTCGCGGCGGCCATAACCTCGATATCGAGGACGGCTCAGGCAGTGTGTTGCTGGCAAACATCAGCGGTAAAATTCGCCTGGATGATGGTTCTGGTGACATCAACATCCGTAATGTCGCTGGCGATATTCGGATTGATGATGGCTCTGGTGGTATGACCGTTAAAAATGTCCAAGGCACTGTCACCATTGATGATGGTTCCGGCGACATTGATGTGCGCCACACTCTGGGGCTGAATATCGAGAGCGCGGGCTCTGGCGATGTGCACTTTGACGATATTAATGGGCCAGTAAAACTGAACAAGTAACAGAGCAGATGTAAAAAGCCGGGCATTTGTCCAGCTTATTTACGAGAACAACTTCAGCGTAACTGACTGTCTTTGGAACCCCGACGATTATACCCCGCAAAGGCCTGACGTTGTTTGTCTTGCGCTGCCTGACAATTCACGCACAAGCGCACACCCGGAATCGCCACACGTCGCGCCTCTGGGATCGTGTCGCCGCACTCTTCGCATTCAGTCAGACTTTCGCCCTTGGGAAGCTCACCGCGCACCCGGGCGAGCGCATCTTCAACAGTGCTGTCGATCTGTTGTTGCTCAGCCCCATCTTGTGCCCAACCTGATGCCACAATGACCTCCGCTTTTCTACTCAGTAACTGACGGCCGCGCCATCTCAAATTCGGTCGCGGCACTAATACCAAAATAGCTCGCCGGACCACCCGCACGCAAGATCGGCTCAGCCGCAATGGTTTGATAAATGCCATCTTTGATAAAACGCTTATCAATATGTACGCCCACGACTTCGCCCAGCACTAGCCAATTGTCCATCGGCTGTTTCGCCGCCGTTTGCAGCCGGATCAATTGTGTCAGCCTACATTCAAACGATGCCGGACTTGCCGCCACCCGCGGCACCTTCACCAACTGCGACGGCGCCTTTACCAAGCCCGCTAATTGAAACTCATCCACCTCGCTAGCAACGCCAGCACAACTGATATTCATCTGCGCCGCCAACGGCTTAGTGGCGAGATTCCAGCAAAACTCACCGGTTTGCTCAATATTGGCCACACTGTCTTTCCAACCCGAACTACAAAAGCCAATAATCGGTGGCACATCCGCAAACATATTGAAAAAACTATAAGGCGCGAGGTTCGCCACACCATCAGGATTACAGCTAGAGATCCAGCCAATCGGCCGCGGCGCAACAATCGATTTCAGCGGATTATACGCCAAGCCATGATCTTGCTTGGGCTGATAAAAATGAAACTGACTCGACATGCAGATCTCCTAACTTCCAAGGGTTTTTAGTAAGTTGCCATCAAGTGACTTAACTGGAGATGAGGTATCTATCTCAATATGGGTGTACAGATTCGGATTCAAGGAGTAACAGCTTATTCAGTACAACTCCAATAGAACACATGCGTTAGGCCTTATCACTCAATTGAATACTCATGTCGTACCACAATCTGTGACAAGAGCAGATAAACTATTACATGAATCAAACATGATGATACCGGATATACTATATGTAGTGTCATATCTAACTATGCAACACCATATAATCTAACAATAACTATATATTGTTGTTTTTAAAAAGGTTATTTTCAGTACGACTTGAATCGCAATATGAAAGTAATATCTTCACTATCTATTTTATTTAGGTTAGATTTATATTGATTCAGTACAAGGAAACTGTACAATTCGCGGCCAGTAAATGCGCATGTTCAAATGGGAGTCGATATGTTAACTCTAGTTAAGCAAGATAACGAAAATTCAAATGTAGATAAACGCTCGTCTAAAGCCGAGAGTTCTAATATCATTTGTTTATCTTCAAAGACTAGAACTAATGAAAAATCCCAAAAAAATGTGTTAGAAGCAGCAAAAAAATTACGTTGGTGATTTATTAATCCATTTTTTACTTATACTCTGTATTTCAATGCTCAAGGAATAGAGAGAGTAAAGAATGTCAACAACCAACACAGTTACAAATTTAGTTCCCTCAATTACTCCACAGAATACAACAAGACACATTCAGAATCGAAGATCTCAAGAACTTGTAATAGGTTTATGTGGGGCAATAGGCTCTGGTGTCAAAGCTCTAAATGAAACTTTAACTAGCGTTTTGCAATCTTCTGGCTATTTGGTTCATCACATAAGAGTGAGTAAACTAATTAGTGATATTGTTGGTGGAAACCTCGCAGATTTAAAAAGATATGATCGTTACAATAAGTTACAAGACGCAGGTGACACGTTAAGAAAGCAATATTCAAATACTTTTCTTGCTGAAGTTGCAATAAATCAAATAACTGTATTTAGAGATAAGCATTTTGGTTCTCAAGAGGAAAATGGAGAGATCGTTAAAACAGATAAAAAAGTAGCCTATATAATAGACCAATTAAAACACCCTCAAGAGATTGGATTATTAAAAACAGTTTATTCAAACAACTTTTATCAGATCGGACTTATTAGAACCGAGAAAGAGCGAAAGCTTAATTTAAGTGATGAACAAATTGATGCGGCGCAAATAGATGAACTAATCAGAAGAGATCGAAAAGATGATAACCCACATGGGCAACAAGTGGAAAAATCTCTTTATAGTGCAGACTATTTTATTCGAAATATTTCAAATCAAAGCAAACTCATGGAAACATCTGTAAAAAGATTTGTTAACTTAATTCATGGACAGGTTGGGAATACACCAACATATGATGAAATAGGTCTATTTACTGCATATTCATCAGCTTTAAAATCAGCCTGTCTATCTAGGCAAGTAGGTGCTGCAATTATGGATGATTCAGGAGAAGTACTGTCTACAGGTTGCAATGATGTTCCTAAATTTAAAGGAGGTCTATATGATGCTAACTCAGAAACAGACTTCAGATGCATTTACCAAAAAAGGTGCTCTAATGATAAGCATAAAGATATTCTTCAGTCAGAAATTGAAAAAGTATTACTAGAAAATAAAATTCCGACTCAGACAGCAAAAGATTTGGCATCTAAAATAATGCTAGACACAAAAGCTAAATCTATCATTGAATATTCTAGAGCTATACATGCAGAAATGGATGCAATTACGACTTTAGCAAGGTCACCATCTACATCCACTACCAATACTACATTATATTGTACAACTTATCCTTGTCATAATTGTGCAAGACACATTGTTGCATCTGGAATAAAAAGAGTTGTATATATTGAACCTTATGAAAAAAGTTTAGCTATTCAACTTCATAGTGATGCGATCACTGATAGCAAAGAACCAAACAAGGTTTCATTCGAACCTTTTGAAGGAGTATCCCCTAATAGATATCAATCATTTTTCAAGTTTAATAACAAAAGAAAGGACGAGTCAGGAAGAGCTATAGAGTTCAACATTATCGAAAGTCATCATGTAGATCCACAATATCTAGATAGTTATCATGATTATGAATATCGAATTGCTGAAATAGTTAATAAAAAACTAAATCCTCAACAAGAATAACGTACCAATACACTCCTGAATAAATGATTAAATTTCATATTGGTCAGTTTAATATTCAAGCGACACCGATTCCCCTTCGACGCTGCGTAGGTGCGTTGGGCAGGCATTGAGCAATTGACGCATGGATGCGTCAAAGCCGCGCCGAGGAATGGATTCCGAGTTGGCGGCAATTTGCGAAAATGACAAACCAGAAGCGCCGAAGCGTTTAGCGACGTGGGGCGTCGTCGGGGTTCCAAGGGGCGAGGGACGAGCATCGCCCCTTGGCTCTGGTGTGGAGCGAGTAGCTCCACGACTTTCGCAAACGCAGTTTGCAATCACGCAGTGATAAATCACAATCGTAGTGTGAGCACGAAAGCTCACGACGTTGCCAAGCGCAGCTTGGTATGGCGCAGCCATACATCTTTTGCAAACGAAGTTTGCAAGGCGCCAACCTCAGCGCTAGCAACCGCAGGTTGCCATCTCGCAGCGATACCGAACTAACCAAGCGGCGGCTTGGTATAGCTGCCCACAATTGCAGATTGCCCAATACAATCTGCAACCCACAAAAAAGGGAGCAAAGCAACGCTTTACTCCCTCCTTCCGGCTTACGCCCCCAACGCCAGACGGCGTCTTAAAAATCGTTACATATCACAAGGTTTCAGTGGCTTACGCAGCTGTGCCCGTACGTTATCCATGCCGGAGTAGAATTCTTTCATCATCAACAGCCCCATCATCTTGCCGTTGTCGGTGACGATCAGCTCTTCTGGATTTTCGGGATCATTCTTCAACGCCCCAATCAATTTCATTGAGGTCATCTCTTTCAGCAGCGCGGTATCCAGGTTAACGCCAAAGGTGTCACGGAAGTATTTACGCGACAGACGGCCAGAAAACATCCCCAACAGGAAGCGATACTGCATCACATCTTTTTGGCTGTAATTCTTTTGCTGCTCAACCCCCATTTTGCCGTTCTTGATCCGTTCTTCATAATTACGCAGCGAGAAGGTATTCACGTACAGGGTGTCATTGAGGAAACTGAAGGAACCGGAACCCACGCCAAGATATTCATCGTAATCAATCACATATTCATCAAAGCCTTCATTGTTGGCTTTACCGAAGGCCCAGGCTGAGAGCTGATTATATTGACCGACCAGGGTATTGAGGATCATCCGGTACTGGTTCGCCATGTCGGCATGCGGAGCAGCCAGCGTGGCTTTTACACTCTTGCGCGTCTGGTGAGTGACCATCAGCGGATAAGTGGTGATCTGCCGAGGGTCAAGACGGGACGCCATATCCAGATCATGCTGGATCACTTCATCAGTCTGCCCGCGGAAGCCAAAGATCAGGTCAACGTTGATGATCGGGAACAGCTCTTTGGCGGCCATGATCTTATCGAAAGTTTCCTGACCAGAACCGAATTTTTCCAGACGTTCGGTCATCCGCAGAATATCGTCATTAAAGCTCTGTACGCCAATGGACATACGGTCCACCAGCCCTTTCAACTGTTTGAAACCAGGGCTATCCAGATGTTGTGGATCGGATTCGCAGGAAACTTCCTTAATGGACGGGAACAGCGTCTTGGCGTGCTCAATGGTACGCGCCAGTTCATCTTCCAGCACTGTGGTGGTACCGCCACCGATATACATGGACTCAAAGTCATAACCCAAGGCTTTGACCATTTCCATCTCTTTACGCAACGCCACAAAATAGCGACGGGCTTTGTCTTCCTTAAACAGGAAACGGTGGAAAGTGCAGTATGAGCACAGGGTATGACAGAACGGCACATGGGCGTACAGCATGTACTTTTTGCCCTCTACCGGCGCCGGCATGATATCGGCGGAGATAGTATCCAGTCTCAGATTCTTATCAACGTAGTAGTGCATCACCCCTTCCATCGCCCGCAGCATCCAGTTAGGTACTGTGATATTGGATTGGTAGCTTGATACCAGTTGTTGATCGAGAGTTTGGATAACAGATGACATAACGGTTCCTGTCTGGGTTACATAATCCTTAAATACCACAACTAGTTAGTGAATATCCAAGGCAGCGTTTCGAGTTTGCAGGGTACATCCTAAGTCTTTTGCAAAACGTGAACTGGCTAGAAGTTAGCATCACCTATCAGCTATGGTCGCCCGGTTTTGTTAAGGTTGTCATGTTTTAGCTATTACGAATAAATGTCAACCATTAAGGTCAAATGTGCTAGGTATGTGGCATAAAAAAAGCCGCGTGTGATACGCGGCTTAATTCAGATTGAAAATCAGGATTCGCGGTATTTCAATGAGCCGTTAGCCTTGATTTCATCGAACCACAGGTTGTGATGCTGGGTCGCCCAGTTCTCATCGCAGTAGCCGGAAATCATACATTCCATACCACCTTCTGACATCACAGTCGCCATGAAGATGTGCACGATAGAGAACGCGCAAATGATGATAGCGCTGATCGCGTGCAGGATCAGGGAGATCAGGCTCAGGGTGCGGCTGGGCTCGAACAGGTTCGGGAACAGCAGCAACATACCAGAAGCAGAGATCACCAGACCAAACAAGGCGAAGGTCCAGAACCACATCTTTTCACCGGCGTTAGCAAAGCCAGAATCCGGATGTTTACCTTTGAAAGGTCCGAAGTTGATGTAACCACCCACCACCAGGAACCATTTCAGGTCATACATCTTCGGCATCTGGTTTTTCGCCCACATCAGGGTCATCAGCAACCAGCCGAACATGAACGGGATTGCCATAACGTTGTGCACTTGCTTGGCAAAATACACCACGCCAGCCCAGAACCCTTCACTCACCACCGGCTGCAGGAAAAAACGACCTGCCAGCAGAGTTAAGCCTGTGAGGATCAAGGTCAGGCAAGGAATCGCCCCTAACCAGTGGATAGAGATATCCAGTTTTGACCAGCGATGGACCATCTTGCCGGAGAAACCATGGTGCAGTTTGGAAATACCGTTAACCATGATAAATAAGGCAAAAATGATGATCATGCCGAACAGTGCCAGCATCAGACCTGGAGCCAACCAGCCACTGCGCAATTCCAGTACCCGCAGATCATAGCTATTGATCGGCTGGTTATGAAACTGGCTCTGGGAGGTGGTATACCCGGTAGCGCCGTTTTTAAGTTCGGTCCACAGCTGTGAATACTCCGATTGCTGAGCCTGCACCGCAGCCACTACCGCTTCTGGTTGTGCTGCAGGGGCCGGGGTCTCAGCGGCAAAGCTCACTGTGCTAAACAGCAGCGCAGCGGCTAAACCCAGTTGTTTGAACCATTTGTTCATTAAAAACCTCTCTCACCGACCCACAAGGAGTAGGTCGGTTATCTCTGTACGGACGGCTTACTTCCAGGCTGAGTTGTCAGCGCCACGATAGGCCACACGCTCACGGTAGATACCGGAAACCACTTCGGCATCACCGGCGAGCAGCGCCTTGGTCGCGCATAATTCAGCACACATTGGCAGCTTGCCTTCTGCAATACGGTTAGAACCGTACTTCTGACGTTCAGCTTCAGAGAAGTTCTCTTCTGGGCCGCCAGAGCAGAAAGTACATTTATCCATTTTGCCACGAGCAGCAAATGCGCCTTTTTTCGGGAACTGTGGCGCACCGAACGGACAAGCGTACAGGCAATAACCACAACCAATACACTTGTCTTTGTTATGCAGCACCACACCATTTTCGGTGCGATAGAAGCAATCTGCCGGGCACACAGCCATGCATGGCGCATCAGAGCAATGCATACAGGCAACAGAGATAGAAGCTTCGCCGGGTTGACCATCGTGCAGGGTCACTACACGGCGACGTTGAATACCCCACTCAAGCGCGGAGTCGTTTTCGTTTTTACAAGCGGTGACACAGCCGTTACATTCGATGCAGCGTTTGGTATCACACAAAAATTTCATGGTAGCCATAGTGGCAATTCTCCTCACTTACGCTGCAATCAAGCTTTGACGATCTGGCACAGGGACGCTTTGGTCTCCTGCATCTGGGTCACAGGGTCATAACCGTAGGTCAGCGCAGTGTTGGCAGATTCGCCCAGCACATACGGTGCAGTACCTTCCGGATAGTTCGCTTCCAGACTTTCACCATGCATGACACCGGCAAAATGGTATGGCATCCAGGTAACCCCCTGTTTAACACGCGGAGTCACCATGGCCTGTACCAGCACACGGCCGCCTTCAGCGCCTTCCAGCCATACTTTGTCACCGTTGCGAATGCTACGATCAGCAGCGTCAGCAGGGTTAATTTCCACGTACATCTGCTGTTGCAGTTCAGCCAACCATGGGTTACCACGGGATTCTTCACCACCACCTTCGTATTCCACCAAACGACCAGAAGTCAGTGCCAGTGGGTATTTGCCAGTCATATCCTGTTGCTGGATTGACTTGTACAGTGTGGGTAGGCGATGTACCTGCATGTCGTCATAAGTTGGGTATTTTGCAACCAGATCACGACGTGGTGTGTACAGCGGTTCGCGGTGTACTGGCACTTGGTCAGGGAAGGTCCACACAATACAACGGGCCTTCGCGTTACCAAATGGGATACAACCATGTTTCATCGCCACACGCTGGATACCGCCAGACAAGTCAGTCTTCCAGTTTTTGCCTTCGGCTTCGGCTTTTTCTTCAGCAGTCAGATCATCCCACCAGCCAAGTTGCTTCAGCAGCTTGTCGGAGAATTCAGGGTAACCATCCTGAATTTCTGAACCCAAGGAGTAAGAACCTTCGGCCAGAATGTTGTGGCCCTGGTATTCCACGCCGTAACGGGCACGGAAGTTACCACCACCCTGCAACACATGTTTGCTTGTGTTGTACAGAATTTGCGTACCAGGATGTTTCTGCTCTGGTGCGCCCCAACATGGCCAAGGCAAACCGTAAGTTTCGCCTTTGCATGGGCCGCCTTCGGCTTCAAGGGTCTTAGTGCTGAAAGTGCCCCAGTTCTGGGTGTGCGCTTTGATACGCTCTGGGCTTTGGCCACTCATACCAATGGTCCACATGCCGCGGTTAATTTCGCGGGTCACGTCTTCCACTAATGGAATGCCTTTCTCATCCAGTTGCATACGCTTGGTGTACTCTTTGTCAAAGCCTAATTTCTTAGACAACAGGTACATGATTTCCAAGTCATTTTTGGATTCAAACAGCGGTTCAATGACCTGTTCACGCCATTGTATTGAACGGCCTGAGTTAGACAGCGAACCACGAGATTCAAATTGGGTACAAGCTGGTAACAGGTAAACACCGTTTTTACGGCGGTGCATAACACCGGCCATGGTTGGTGTTGGGTCAACGACGACGATGGTATCCATCTTGTCTAATGCATCACGCACATCACGTTGACGAGTTTCAGTGTTGACGGATTGTCCCCAGAAAAATGCCATACGGATGTTGTCGCGTTGTGCCAGTTTAGCTTTGCCTTCCAGCACACCATCATGCCAACGAGAACATGGGATCCCCGGAGTATTCATGGGGACGCGATCAAGGTATTCACCGTTATCGAAGCGGCCTTTAACCCAGTCGAAATCCAGATCCCATACGTGAGACCAGTGTTTCCAGGCGCCGGTAGTCAGACCATAGTAACCCGGTAACGTATCGAACAGCAGACCAAGGTCAGTCGCACCCTGTACGTTATCGTGGCCACGGAAAATGTTAGTACCGCCGCCCTGTTTACCCATGTTACCGAGTGCTAACTGCAGGATGCAGTATGCGCGGGTGTTGGCGTTACCGATGTGGTGTTGAGTCCCCCCCATACACCAGACCACAGTACCTGGACGGTTATCAGCAAACAGTTTGGCTGTTTTATACAGCGAGTCTTCGCTGATACCACAGATGTTAGCCACTTCAGCAGGTGGGAACTTCTTGGCTTCTTTACGGATTTCATCCATGGCGAATACGCGCTGTTCGATGAAGGTTTTATCTTCCCAGCCGTTTTCAAAAATGTGCCACAACATGCCGTAGATGAATGGAATATCAGTACCTGGACGAATATTCACATGCAGATCTGCGTGTGCTGCAGTACGAGAGAAACGAGGATCAATCACGATGATCTTGGCGTTGTTACGTTCTTTCGCCAGCAGAATATGTTGCATTGCCACAGGATGTGCTTCAGCCGGGTTTGAACCGATGAAGAAAATCGCTTTGGTATTCTGGATGTCGTTGAATGAGTTGGTTTGCGCACCGTAACCCCAAGTGTTAGCAACACCGGCTACAGTGGTAGAGTGACAAATACGGGCTGAATGATCGACGTTGTTAGTCCCCCACATGGCCGCAAATTTACGGTACATGTAGCAGCCTTCGTTAGAGAACTTGGCGCTCCCCATGAAATACAAAGAATCTGGACCTGACTCGTTGCGGATCTTCAGCATCTGGTCGCCGACTTCTTCAATGGCGGTTTCCCAAGAGATACGTTTCCACTTGCCGTCTACCAGCTTCATTGGATATTTAACGCGTTTTTCCCCATGACCGTGCTCACGCAGTGCTGCACCTTTAGCGCAGTGGCCGCCTTGGTTAAATGGGTGATCGAATGCGGGTTCCTGACCAGTCCATACACCGTTTTGTACTTCAGCGTATAAACCACAACCTACGGCGCAAGCGCTACAGATGGTGCGTTTTACTTCAATAGGCGCATCATGTGGAACTTCTTTGGCTTCTGCGCGGCGCATCATGCCGGTACCAAGGAATGACGCAGCTGCAATACCGCCGGTGGCGATACCAGCGCTTTTCATAAACTGACGACGACTAATCCCCAGTGTTGGTGTGTCGGCCTTAGCGGCGACGGTGGAAGTGCGAGTTAACTTCATCGCTTAATTTCTCCTGGGTTAACGCAGGCTATTGTAATAATTACGGATATGCGCTGTTTCACGATAGCCATCCTGATGGGTGGTAGCGTTATCAGTGCTTTCATTTGCCTGTGCCACAGAGACCTGGGAGGCAGCAACGGCTACGCCGGCAGCTGTGCCTATGGTCAGGGCTTTCAGCAGGGATCTGCGTTGCAGATCGGGCTTCTGCTCTTTCACTTTGTTACTCCTGGGTTGGTTCATCCATGCGAGATACGAGGGAAATGCGGCATTTGAGAATTAACGAATCATTCACAAAGCCGACCAAATTTGACCAAAATTCAATCAATTGAATAGGGGATTATCATTAGGCTCGGGGAATATAAGAGAACAAAGAAATACAGATATTGATCTGGCGCAGTATTGCTGTGACCGTGGCGCTTAGGGTCACAAAAAGCGTTAACTACATCATGTTTTGTGCAGATTTAAATCCTTACATTTTTAAGGGATTACGCCTGCAATTTGTTAATCAGTTGTAGCTTAACTACAGCCCAGCAGATGAAAAAAAACACCCCGGCAAGCCGGGGTGTTTTATATAGCAAATTGCAATTATTCGCGATATTTCAGCGTGCCATTAGCTTTGATTTCGTCATACCACAGGTTGTGGTGCTGCATAGCCCAGTTTTCATCACAATAACCAGAAACCATACATTCCATACCACCCTCACTGAGGACAGTAGCCATCCAGATATGCACGATGGTGAAGGCAATGATCAGGATTGCGCTGATACCGTGAACCAGCAACGCTGCCATAGAGGCTTCACGTGGCAGATCCAAGCCAGGCAACACCATCATTACCCCGGAAATGGCGATGAACAACCCGAAGATTGCCAGCGTCCAGAACCAGGCTTTTTCACCGGCGTTAGCAAAACCGGAATCGGCATGCTTGCCCTTGAGCGGGCCGACGTTGAAATAACCACCAACGGTCAGGAACCACTTGAAATCGTAGCCCTTGAGCATTTGATGTGGCATCCATTTCACCACCAATATCGCCCAACAGACGATAAAGAATGGTCCCACCCAATCATGGATAGTTTTAGAGCCGTAGATCAGTGATGCCCAGATACCGCTTCCTTCCCCAACCATTGGCTGCAACACATGCTTACCCAGCATAATATTGAGACCAGTGAAAATCAGGGTCAGACAGCTAATTGCCACACACCAGTGGAGAATGAGATCCGCTTTACTCCAGCGAAATACCATCTTGCCGGAAAAGCCATCATTCAACCGCGCTGGACCGTTCACAAAGTAAAACAGCAGAAACGCACCAAATACGCCAACAACAGCAAAACCCATTACGGGTGTCACGTATTTATTGCGGATCTCCCGACCCTGCTCCCCGGTCACATTAATCAACACGCCCCGCTCCACCCCTTTGGCAGTGGTGGTTCCGGTATCACCGGCTCGCACCGCACGCCAAAGATCGGCTTCGCTGGTTTGCGCAGTTGCCTGCTGCTGACTGGACTGTTCATCGGCGGCAAAAGCTGTCGCTGACAGCCCCATACCACAGACCAACAACATCAGAGCGAACAGGCTACGCAGTGATTTGATTACCATAGTCACTCCTCGCCAGGACGGATTTCTCCGTCCCGGTTCACTCTTAGTTGATCACACCAGTCTTGGGGTTATATCCCCAGATCACATCAGGGCTGGCGCCACGGCGGGCCATACGCTCACGGTAGATACCGGAAACCACTTGGGCATCACCGGCGAGCAACGCTTTGGTTGAACAAAGCTCGGCACACATAGGCAACTTGCCTTCTGCAATACGGTTGGCACCGTACAATTTGTGTTCACGCTCGGAGAAGTTCTCTTCCGGACCGCCCGCACAGAAAGTACATTTGTCCATTTTGCCGCGACTGCCAAATGCGGTCTTTTTCGGGAACTGAGGCGCCCCGAAAGGACAAGCATAGAAGCAGTAGCCGCAACCGATACAGGTGTTTTTGTTATGCAGTACAATGCCTTCCTCGGTACGGTAGAAACAGTCTGCCGGGCAAACTGCCATACAAGGCGCATCGGTACAGTGCATACAAGCAACTGAGATGGAGGCTTCGCCGGGCTGACCATCATTGATGGTTACCACGCGGCGACGCTGGATACCCCACTCGAGAGCGGAGTCGTTTTCGTTTTTACAGGCTGTGACGCAACCGTTACACTCGATGCAGCGCTTGGTGTCACATAAGAATTTCATGACTGCCATAGTGGCTTATCTCCTCATCAAGTACGGTCAGGCTTTGGTGATCTGACACAGGCTGGTTTTGGTTTCCTGCATCTGTGTCACCACGTCGTAGCCGTAAGTCAATACGGTGTTAGCAGACTCACCCTGAACATAAGGCACTGTGCCTTCAGGATATTTATCTACTAAACTCTTACCTTCGAAGATCCCCGCAAAGTGATAAGGCATGAAGCACTCACCAGGTTGTACCCTAGGAGTTACCATCACTTTCACTTTGATCTGTGCGCCTTCAGGACTATGTACCCAAACATCGTCTTCACTGCGCACGCCACGGTCAGCAGCATCACCAGGGTTCATTTCAATGAACATCTCCTGCTGCAATTCAGCCAGCCATGGGTTAGAACGGGTTTCTTCACCGCCGCCTTCATACTCAACCAGACGACCGGAAGTCAGGATCATTGGGAAATCTTTAGAGAAATCCTTCTCCTGAATTGACTTGTACAAGGTAGGCAGACGCGCCACCATGCGGTCTTCATAAGTCGGATATTTCGCTACCAGGTCGCGACGCGGTGTATACAGCGGTTCGCGGTGCAGCGGGATATCATCCGGGAAGTTCCACACGATACAACGGGCCTTAGCGTTACCGAATGGGATACAACCATGCTTGATGGCAACACGCTGGATACCACCAGACAGGTCGGTTTTCCAGTTTTTGCCTTCAGCCGCAGTCTTTTCTTCGGCAGTCAGATCATCCCACCAGCCAAGTTGCTTCAGCATCTTGTCACTGAACTCAGGATAACCATCCTGGATTTCGCTACCTTTTGAGTAGGTACCTTCAGCCAGGATATTCACACCATCGTGTTCCACCCCATAACGGGCACGGAAGTTACCACCACCGAAGCGGACTTCACGATCGGTACGATAGAGGATTTGAGTACCAGGATGTTTCATCTCTGGTGTACCCCAACAAGGCCAAGGCAAACCGTAGGTTTCGCCTTTACATGGGCCACCGGGAGCTTCCAGTGAATCAAAGTCGAAAGTACCCCAGTTTTTCTGGTGTTCTTTCAGACGTTCTGGACTCTGACCTGTGTAACCGATGGTCCACATACCGCGATTAAATTCGCGGGTAACATCTTCAACCAACGGCTCGTCATTGTTGACCTGGATGTGTTTACAGAATTCTTTCTCAACACCCCATTTCTTCGCCAGTTTATACATGATGGTGTGATCAGGCAGCGATTCGAAATGCGGCTCAATCACTTTGTCACGCCACTGCAGTGAACGGTTGGAAGCAGTGACGGAACCGTAGGTCTCAAACTGAGTACAGGCTGGCAGAATATACACGCCATCCTTACGTTCAGGCATAACAGAGGCCATAGTTGGATGTGGATCAACCACTACCACGGTATCCATCTTGTTCAATGCTTCACGCACTTCACGACCACGGGTTTCGGTGTTAACAGACTGACCCCAGAAGAATGCCAGACGGATATTGTCCTTCTGTGCAATCTTGGTTTTGTCTTCCAGTACACCGTCATGCCAACGTGAACATGGAATACCGGCAGAAGTTTGTGGCTTCTGGCCCAGATATTCACCTTGGTCAAAGCGGCTGGCAACCCAGTCAGCTGGCAGGTCCCACACGCGGGACCAATGTCCCCAGGCACCAGTGCTCAAGCCGTAATAACCTGGCAAGTTGTCGAACAGCAGACCAAAGTCAGTTGCACCCTGCACGTTATCATGACCACGGAAAATGTTGGTACCACCACCGACGATGCCCATGTTACCCAAGGCTAACTGCAGGATACAGTAAGCACGGGTGTTCGCATTACCGATGTGATGCTGTGTACCACCCATACACCAAACGATGGTGCCAGGCTTGTGTTCAGCCAACATCTTAGCGACGCGGAACATCTGCTCTTTGCTAACGCCAGCAACATTCTGCACTTCTTCAGGGGTGTACTTGGCGGCTTCTGCACGGATACGTTCCATACCGTAAACACGTGATTTAATGAAGTCTTTATCTTCCCAGCCATTCTCGAAGATGTGATACAGCAGACCATAGATGAAAGGAATGTCGGTGCCGGGACGGATATGCACGTACTCATCAGACTTAGCTGCAGTACGGGTGAAACGTGGATCAACCACAATAACTTTAGCGCCGCGCTCTTTCCCTTCCAATACGTGCTGCATAGCAACCGGGTGAGCTTCACTTGGGTTTGAACCAACGAACAGGATCAGCTTGGAGTGATGCATGTCGTTGAAAGAGTTGGTTTGCGCACCGTAACCCCAGGTGTTGGCCACACCGGCTACAGTGGTAGAGTGACAAATACGGGCTGAGTGGTCGACGTTGTTAGTGCCCCACATAGCCGCCAGTTTGCGGTACAGATAAGACTGCTCGTTAGAGAACTTAGCGCTACCCATGAAATATACGGAATCTGGACCGGATTCTTCACGGATTTTCAGCATCTGGTCACCAATCTCGTTGATGGCCTGTTCCCAGCTCAAACGTTTCCACTTACCGCCTTCCAGCTTCATTGGATATTTGTTGCGCTTGTCGCCATGAGCCACTTCACGCAATGAAGCCCCTTTCGCACAGTGACCGCCACGGTTGAATGGATGGTCAAATGCGGGCTCTTGGCCAGTCCACACGCCATTCTGTACTTCGGCATAAAGACCACAACCTACAGCACAGTGGGAGCAGATGGTACGTTTAACTTCAGTAGGTGCATCATGAGGCACTTCAGTTGCCTCAGCCCTGCGCATCATTCCAGCCCCAAGCATGGACGCAGCGGCAATACCACCAGTGGCTAAGCCCGCAGACTTAAGAAACTGACGGCGATTCAGGCCCAACGATGGCTTTTCAGCCACAGGTACCTGTTCGGATGTACGGTTTAATCGCATCTCACACACTCCTTTTTATCATTTACTACGCAAAGTGTCGTAATAACTGCGGATATGCTCGGTTTCACGGTACCCGTCTTGCGGCTTTGGCTCAGTTGAAGCCTCTGGCGCAGCTGCCATTGCTTGACCACTCACAGTGGCTACAGCTCCGGCGGCACTGCCGATAGCTAATGCTTTCAGCAGTTGACGGCGACTCATATCGGAAGCTTGCTTCTTCATAGCGTCTCCTTGTTTTAATGTAAGTGGGAGCGAACTCCCACATCGCATGATCTGTTAGATCACAGACCTGTCAATCAAGCCATTTCACTGGCTTTAGGCTGGATCTGAACGTCTGAGGTATCGACCACAGGGGTACTTAACACCAGCCGTTCAAATTCAGCGATTTCGGTTTCAAAAAATGCGCGACCCAATTGCGCAACCACGGCATAAAAGGCAGCACTCTGACAACGTGAAAGTGTGTCAAAGAAGCGCACAATCCAACTGCCAATGTGACGGCGGTAAAACCCCAGTTGCTGATGTGATGGTGCTTCAAGGATTAACACACTCATCACTTCAAACAGTGCCGCTACGTGGTCTTCCGGCTCTTTTACATCTTCCTGGCGTTCAAACCCCAGTTGCATCAGGTCTTGACGCAACAATGCCAGCGGTTTATCCATCAGCGAGCCGGTCATAAACCAGCTGCCATAAGGCAGAATTTCACCAGCGCCGACGCCAATAAACAGGTTGAAATATTCATCCTGTAGTTGTTCTGGTTTGAACTGTGCCGCCGCCAGTTTTAATGCCAGCCAGGCACGGGTCATATCATTGTCTTCGTTGGCATCCACTTCCAAATTAGCAAGAAACTGCAACAACTCCTGAGTGGGTTCGCGTCTAAGCAACGCCGCCAGCAGCTGATAAATGTCGGCCCTGAGTTGATCGTTTTCGGATATTTGCTTTGTTGTTTCGGTCATAACGGCTCTCTTATCTCAGTTGCTTTTCTGGGTCGTTGAGGATCTCTTCAAACATATCCTTCACCCGGCAATCACCACACATCTTCAGGCGTTCAATATTGGCACTAAACGCACTGTGGGTTCCGACCATCTCCAGCATCCGATGCACCATAGACTGGGTCGCAAATGGCGCGCCGCAACGAATACATTCGAACGGCGCTTCTTCTTTCAATGTCTGACGCTGCTGGCGATTCACCTTATCTAGGTTAATCGCAGGTTCAAGACTGATCACTTTTTCTGGACAAGCGGCTTCACACAAACCACATTGCACGCAATCCTGTTCGACAAAATACAGTGCCGGTTTATCACCACCATCCTGTAACGCTTGGGTCGGACAGGTCGCAACACATGACATACACAAGGTACAGTCATCCGTCTTTACCTTAACCCGGCCATAAGGCACGTTGCTCATAGGTAGCAACTGCTTTGCCTGTTTACCATGGTCATTCAGGTAATCCAGAGCCGCGAATAATGTGGCGCGCTTACTGTCAGCGGCGAATGTCGCTGGCACCATAACCGGCCAGCTCAAGCTGCTATCAAGTATAGGCCACAGATCTGCAAGATCCTGCTCACCAATCAAAGAGATACGTTGTGGCTGACCAATTTCTTGCAACAGCGTATTGGCAAGCTGCAGCTCGCCTTGCAACATCTGGGTTAGACTGGGAGCCGTGGCGGTGGTATTGAAAATCAGTACCTGACGCGCCCCCCAGGCCAGCGCCGCGAACCAGTGGTCCATACCAGCAACGGTGATTTCCTCAAGCTCTACCGCCAATACATCACCAGGCAGCTCATCGGTGATTAATGCTGCACCTTGCGCTGCATCATGAAACAGAATCACCGGTGCGGTACCCGATTTCTCGATAAAACGATTGATCAGCTTATTCAGGTAGGAATGCAGGGCTTGTGGGGTTGGCAGGTCGTAAGTCAGTGCCCCAGTAGGACAAGCATTACTACAACTGCCAGCACCGTGACACAGGTACGGGTCTACGGCTATCTGCTGGTCAACACTTTTAATCGCGTCCGCAGGACAGAAATTCAGACAACGATTACAGCCATTGATGCCGTTGCGGTAATGGGCGCAGATATCCGCATTGATTTTCACATAACGCGGCTTATCAAACTGTCCCACCATCTGTGGCAATTCTTCTAACGCCTGCGCGAGTTTTTCGGGATCCTGACCGACATAAAAATAGCCAGGGGGCAGCATTTCCAACTGAATGAGTGGTGTCTGGCTTAAATCGAGAATCAGATCAAAATGCGCCTTGCGTAGGGCAATTTTGCTTAACTCAGCGACACCCTCGTTATGTTCAACAGTGACCTGAAACTGCCCCAAAAACCCTTTTACAGACATGATTTTGTTGTAATAGGTTTCTACATCTTCGGCGGCCGCCATCACTTTTTCCAGATGGGCTTCATCCTGACTGGTGATCGGCTCATTGGCTAAAATGACCCTGCCAGCCATACCGGACAATTTGTCCGCGGCCAGTCTGGCAAGATCCTCAGGCCCAATCACCAACACACTCCCCTCTGTGGTGTAACTGACGGTGGGCGGGATTAGGTTTTGCAGAATACGAGTCTGCTGTTTTACCTCATTACGCACCTGCCGCAGCGCTTGCTGGGCGGGGCTGTTGCTCACACTATTGCTCACTTTGCGTTCCTGAACAGGTATTTGGCTGTGGTGATTGTTAGTATCTCTATGCTTTTCTTATTGATTTATAAACTTTTCCACAACCTGATTTATTGAAACTATCAGCAATTCACATACCATAATTATGGTATTTGGATACTGCTAAACTGACGTCAAACAACTCTTTTGTCCGAGGTTTGCACTACAGATGCGGCATTTTGGCTATCTGCCGTCAAGCGCTCGTCCAAATTGTCCGCCAAGTGCTCTTCTGCTGGCGGTTGTGTTAATACTTCACTGTTAACTGCTGGCGCATCGGCTAGTTCGGTGACCGCATCCTTTACTGCATCCTCAGTCTTTTCAAGCAAATGACGAAAGACCTTTTTGGCCAACTGGCTGGATACTTCAGCACTCAGCGTCGGCTGACAACTGTAATCCAGCGCATATTCCATCATGCCATCAATTTCGCTGAAATGCGGCTGTTTCCATAATGCACGCAATGCATTTTTCTTCACATCGGGATCAACATTATTTGCCATAAAGCTGGCAAAACTGCCGCCGATTTCAATGCTATCCGGATCGGGTAAATCGTCCGCAGTCAGCAGCGAGTCAGTGTCGGTAGCACTCGCTGGCACATTTTGTGCTGCCACCGATATCGCTGTTTCGGTTTCCGCAGTGACCGAAGATGCAATAACCTCGTCGTCCACCACAATTTCTGGCTCATCGGGAATATCCGTACCTTGCTGGGCCTGCTGCTTGCGCTGGGCCCATCGGCTGAGAAAACTGCGCTCTTCCGCCATCAATGCCTCCGCTGTTCTTCGGCCACTTCCTTACGGCGATTCACATGTTTACGACGATGAGCAGAGATTTCCACTTCTCCATGCTCAGAGATAAATGCCTCAATCCAGCACGCGATCGCTTCGGGCATCGGCAGATTCAGCACTGGGGTATCACCTTCAAGACAACCTGCAGCCACATTCTGATCTGCTGAAATCGCGGCGGGTACCCAGGTGCCATCTTCCAACTCATCGCACACCACATAGAGCATGGGATTATCCATATCGAGATTCAGTCGATAGCTGGCGCGTTCATCAAGAAACAGTTCCAGTAACACCAGGGTGGCTCCGGCGGGGGCTTCGTGAGTACCGGGCACCACTTGATCAAGTTCCCAGCTTTCCGACAACCAGCGCCCAATTTGCTTTTCCACCTTTTTCAGTGAAACGTACATGGGCCATACGCTTTGAGTATGCTGCATAAGGATTCTTCCTCCCGAGTCATTATTTTCGGGTTACAGGGTTAACGATAGGCTCATGCAAAAAATAAACCAAACGCATAATCGAAATATTTTTTGATAGCGGTCAAGTATTCTGGCCAGGGTAACGGACAATATGTCGCACCTCGAATGACACTTTGCACAATATACGCTCCCGAGTCACGGAGCATTGGCGTGGATCACGCATTTATACGTTCGGTTCTGAGCGGGTATGATTATTGCTATCATCTGAGTCTTAATTTTTTGCATGAGTCCGATCATGACCCAAGCCAAATTGCATTTGATAAAAACCGCCGCCGAAGTACCGCTGACAATCAATGTCACCGCCGTCGATGAAACTGGCACAGTACAACAGAAATCGGTGGCTTGTGAGCGCCCACTTACTGTGTATCTTAACTGGCGACCGATTGTCACGCTGATGACCTTGGGTGCCCGACCAGAGTCATTGGCATTGGGTTACCTGAAAAATCAGGGATTCATCAAAGATATCAAGCAACTGGAATCTGTCATCGTCGATTGGGATGTCAACTCTGCCGCGGTCATTACGCAAGAGCAAACCACAGATCTGGATGCCAAGCTGGCTGAAAAGACGGTCACAACCGGGTGTGGTCAAGGGACGGTGTTTGGTGGATTTATGGAGGGGCTGGACGATATCAGCTTGCCGCAACCCCACTTAAAGCAAAGCATGATCTATAGCCTGTTACGCAATATCAGCCAGTATAACGACACCTACAAAAATGCCGGAGCAGTGCACGGTTGTGGCTTGTGTGAAGGTGATGTCATTAACTCCTTCGTGGAAGATGTCGGCCGTCATAATGCAGTCGATACCCTGGCAGGCGAGATGTGGCTGCAACAACAAGGTGGTGGCAATATGATTTTCTATACCACTGGCCGATTGACCTCAGAAATGGTTATTAAAGTCGCCAAAATGGGCATTCCAGTATTGCTGTCCCGCAGTGGCGTCACCCAAATGGGGTTAGAGTTAGCACAAAAGCTTGGGATCACTATGATTGCACGTGCCAAGGGACGGCATTTTTTGGTATATCATGGCGCTGACAATATCGACTTTGATGAACCCCAAGCCGTTAACCTTAAGGTTTCGCAGGAGTAGCAATGACCGAACCCAGTGAACTGGTATACATGAGTGCCAAGCAGGTAGCTGAATATCTCGATCTCAATGAGAAAAAAGTCTACGCCATGGCCAATGACCGGATGCTGCCAGCCACCAAAATCACTGGCAAATGGCTATTCCCCAAAATCCTGATCGACCGCTGGCTGATGGATTCCTGCCATAGCGGCATGTTATCTGACCGACTGCTGATCACCGGCAGCGACGATCCACTATTATCAATGCAAGTGGCCCGGTTGATGGCAGAAGTCGGCAGTCGGGAGCTGATCAGTTACAGCGCTACGGGTTCGCGGTTGGGACTGGAGCTTTTATCTAAAGGCTATGCAGATGTTTGTACCCTGCATTGGGGCAGCGCTGAAGAACGGAATGTGCGCCATACCGCCTTGTTGAAAGGCTATCCGAATCATCAGCAGTGGATTATGGTGCACGGCTATAACCGGCAACAAGGGCTGATCGTCCGCCCGGAACTGCATCATCTGTGTCAGGAAGAGGATAAAGTCATTGACCTGCCGTGGCGCTGGGTTAATCGTCAGGGTGGTGCTGGCAGCCAACAACATCTTGAACACTGGCTATTGAAACGCGGCGGCAGTATCAAGGATTTGAACATAGTGCTGACGGCCTATAGCGAACGCGAATTAGCAGGCTATCTGGCACGTGGGGATGCCGACATCGGTTTTGGTTGTCAGGCGGTCGCAATGGAAAGTGGTTTAGGCTTTGTGCCACTGGTAACCGAATCCTTTGATTTCGTGATGCCACAGGGCATCTATTTCCGCCGTCAATTACAGCAGCTATTCAAGTCGTTGTCTGGCGCAGCGGCCAGGCAGATGGCAGCGATGCTGGGCGGCTATGATCTGACCGACTGTGGTCAGTTATTGTGGAGTCCGCAGTAACACTGATCAGATTAAAAAAGCCCGCAACCGCGGGCTTAATGTGATGGTCCGCCTCCCTTCTCAGCGACTATGCTGAGATTAGGCTAGACAGGAGGTAGACCATCATGTTTATTCAAGTACTCGGTATCGATTTAGGCAAGTCAAACTTTCATCTTGTAGGCCATGACCGTGCAGGTAAAACGGTTGTGCGTAAGAAGCTTTCCCGCAAACAACTCATTCTTTTTCTTCAGCAACTACCACCTACCACTATCGCTTTTGAAGCTTGTGGTGGTGCACATTGGCTTGGACGTCTTTGTCAGCAGTTTGAGCATCACGTCAAACTCATTCCACCGCAGTATGTAAAACCTTACGTCAAAGGTAACAAGAACGACTTTATTGATGCCGATGCGATAGCTGAAGCTGCCGGACGGCCATCGATGCGCTTTGTCGCGGTAAAAACAGAAGCGGCACAGATGATGTCAGCGATTCATCGCGTGCGACAAGGCTATATCAAAGAGCGCACAGCTTGTATGTCACGCATTGGGGCGTTGTTATTGGAATTTGGTGTCAGTCTGCCAAGAGACCATAGCGTCATGAAGCGTTTATTCCTGTGGTTGGCAGAGCATGCTGAAAAACTGCCAGCGCAGTTCATCGCTGAACTTGCAGGGCTTCATTCGCATTATGATGACCTCTCAGCGCGGATTGCCGAGCAAGACATCAAGCTTAAGCAACAACTGGCTACGCACGGTGATGCACAGTTATTGAAGTCGATACCGGGCATTGGTGACATCACGGCTTCTCAATGTGTAGCAGAGTTAGGTAATGCTGCGCAATTCAAAAATGGGCGCGATTTAGCAGCTTGGCTGGGGTTAGTGCCTCATCAACACTCCTCCGGAGGTAAGCCGCGATTACTCGGGATTAGCAAGCGCGGGAATAAGCACTTACGTACGCTGCTCATCCATGGCGCGCGTGCGATTTTAGCCAGGCCAGAGACATCTGGAGCAGTCTTTGGTGAATGGTTGATAAAGCTGAGGGCTACGAAACCGTTTAATGTAGTCTGCGTGGCACTGGCCAATAAACTGGCGAGAATTGTATGGTCAGTATTAAGAAGTAAAGAAGCGTTTAATGCAGCAAAGCTGCAACATGAGTTTGCATGAATAGAGTGAAGATGACGAAAACGGTAGAACCACCGGAGTAAAACCTGACATAAAAAACAGCAGTAAAAATGCTTTGGGCTTTTTTGAGGATATTCCGGCGCGGAACTCATCGTGGAGCGGTAGGCGAGAGCCTCCAACAGAGACTCCGAATACATTAGCGCAGACCCACCTCGTTATTGAATTTTATTCTTGCAACAACGAGGCGGACCATACATTTTTATCAGTCAGGACGGGGTTTGCTCCGTCGCCACTGCTGACGGGCTTTATCGTTCAGGTAGCTCCAGGCCAGTATGCGAGTCTGCTTATTACCTTGCGTCATCGGCAATGTTTTCACAGTTGCCACCTGCTGTTGCTCAAGCAATTTATAGCATAATGGCAAATTTTCAGACTTGGAAATCAACGAGGTAAACCACAAGACCTGTGCAGCATAGTGCTGACTTTCGGCAATCATCCGCCGTAAAAATCCGGCTTCACCACCGTCACACCACAATTCGTTTGCTTGACCACCAAAATTCAGCGACACCTTATGCGGCACTTTTTCACCACGATTGGTAGCAAGGTTGTGGAGCTTGCGTTGGCTACCTTGTCTAGCCTCCGCCGCCGAGCGGTGAAAAGGCGGGTTACACATGGTGAAATCAAAGTGGTCTTCTGACTGAATGACCGCGTCGAAAATATGCTGCGACTGCGGCTGATGACGCAACCTTATCAACTTGGCCGCTTGGGAATTACGGTCGATGATGTGTTGCAGATGTTGTAGCGCCTGCGCATCAATATCGCTGCCAACAAATTGCCAGCCATAAATGGCACTGCCGAGTAACGGGTAAATACCGTTAGCCCCTGTGCCAATATCCAACCCTACGGTCTGTTGCCCTTGGGGAATTTTGTGGCCATCGGCTAACAGATCGGCCAAATGATGCAAATAGTCTTCGCGACCAGGCACCGGCGGACACAAATAACCGGCCGGAATATCCCAGCCAACAATGCCATAATGTTGTTTGAGCAAGGCGGCATTCAGTGCTTTAACCGCCTGAGGTTGGCTGAAATTGATCGATAGCTGGCCGTAAGCAGTAGTCAGCAAGTGTGATTTCAACGGCGGGTATTGCTTAGCCAGCGCGACAAAATCATATCCTTGTCGATGACGATTGCGCGGATGCAATCCCTTATCCCGCCGCAATACTGGCGATTTCGTTGGTATCATTAACGGCGATCAGTCGTAGAGATAGCTGGTAAACAACAGGTTGACCACCAACTCCTTGCCGGTTTCTTGCTGCAGCAAGCGGTTGACGGTGTCAAAACATTCTTTACGGATCTCTTCGCGGCCGGTGAGGGATTTCACCTTATCCTCAGTCTGATTCCCGAGAATTTCGACAATTGCCGACCTTAACAAAGGATCATGATGCTGGATCTCCAACAGGTCATCGGGATTTTTCACCATCAACTCAACACTGATGCGCACAAATCCTAATTTCTTGCGGTTAGAGATGTAGTTCGTGACGATTTCCGGCTCGAAACCGTAGTAAGCATAGTTGTCCTCAGTCG
This sequence comes from Shewanella yunxiaonensis, assembly GCF_018223345.1. Classification (NCBI taxonomy): domain Bacteria; kingdom Pseudomonadati; phylum Pseudomonadota; class Gammaproteobacteria; order Alteromonadales; family Shewanellaceae; genus Shewanella; species Shewanella yunxiaonensis. Next base: position 3,683,660 of record NZ_CP073587.1, read on the forward strand.
CTGCAGGTTGCTCTTTTTCAGTCTCTGCGGCATGCACTGGTAGCCACGCACCCATCATCGTCAATAATGCGAGTAACAGTAATTTTTTCATGGGATGGCATCACTCCTGTTGGCGACTGCAAGTTCCCCGGTTTAGCCTGAGCACCAGTCGTGCTAGACTCCGTCAGTCTACCTATTGTATCGGCTAACTGATGAATCTGACCAGTTCAAGCTTTCCTTTTGGTGATATTATCCAATGGGTTGTTGATCACCAAGTATCTTTTCCTGTTTCCCCACTGAAAGACTGGCTCATCGCTGATGGTAGTCTGACGCAGCGGTTAAAGCAGTGCTGTGAACAATTTGAAGTGCAATTGCTCGGAGAACGTGAACTCACACCGTTACCGGGAGAATGGCCGGATATCACCCAGCAACTTTGGATCCGTGAGGCGCTACTATGCCTTGACGGTCGACCTTGGATATTTGCCCGCACGCTGGCACCGCTGACGTTATCTCAACAACAATTGCAGCATCTTGGTAACCGTCCATTGGGTGAGTTGTTGTTCAGTGACTCGCAATGTCATGCGGGCATGATGGAATGGGGATTAGCCCCAGCAACCGGTAACATCCAACAGCTGGCTCGTGCCCTCGGGCAAGTCGAAGGGGTAACCGAAATCTGGGGCCGCCGCCGACACTTTAGTTATCGGCAGCAGCCATTAGTGGTGGCGGAATTCTTTTTACCGGAAGCGGTTAAGCGTTTGCCACCACTGATCTGAGTAATGACTTACGCCGTCCAAAGGCAGTCAACGCTAATCCGAGCAAACACCAGAGACCCATACTGCCCCCACCAGAGCTGCTAGTACTGGCCGTTGGGGCCGAGACAGCGACACTGGCACTCGCGCTGCTGCTGGCATTATTACTATCGCTAACGGTTAATGTGACCGTGTAACTTCCCGCTGCACTATAGGTATGCGTCGGGGAGGTCAGGGTACTACTGCTCCCATCACCAAAACTCCAACTGTAACTAAGGGAGCCACTGCCACCACTACTCTGATTGGTAAACTGCACGGTCAAGCCACTGGTACTGCTACCAAAGGCAGCCGTTAGTGTGGAACTGAGCGTGATCTGTTTGGTAATCGTGGCCGTTTGAGCAGCAGCATCCGTCACCGTAAGCGCCACAGCGTATGCCCCGGCTGAGGTGTAAGTATGCGTTGGATTCTGTTCACTACTGCTATTTCCGTCCCCAAAACTCCACTGATAGTGATACGGCGCAGTGCCACCACTGGCACTGCCGCTGAAACTCACCGTAGTATTTTGTGCCGAAACACTGATACCGGCAGCCAAAGCGGCTGGCTGGCTAGTTCCAGCCAACGCGACACGAACGGTAGCCTGGCTGGAATCCTGCTCCTGCGACACCACTTCAATGGTGACACCCAGGGCTGGTAGGATAATGCCAGCCTGCGGCATTGTTGAACCGCTGTAATCCTCCCGGTCATCAAAAAAGCTATTTGCTAACCGATAACTGTCATTAGGGTAATAACTCTGGTTGTAGAGACTGAAAGCTGCGTCATGAACCTGCACTAACGTTGATTCTGTGCCTATCACGTGTTGGTCAGCATCCACGACCCCAATGAATACTTTGCCGGGATGCTCGGAAACATTGTTATCACTGACTTCATCATCACGCAGCCACACCAACACGCCAGGATCATAAGCTGCCAACTGCAAGCCGCTGTCCACACCATTGTAACTACGTAACTGCACCAGATAACTGCGACCTTTGCCTGGACGGGTGTCACCAGTGCGGATAAAGCCACCTAAAGTGACCGCCGCATTATCCTGCTCCGCGTTGTCGGCAAACACGCTGCTAGACCCACTATTAATCAACAGATTATCTATCTGGAAACCTTCACCACCGAGCGATTCATCGGTTTTATAAACCAGGCTGATCTGCTTGTTCAGTCCCGCATAGGCACTCAGATCATAAGAGAGCGTTACCCAGCCATTATTGTCGGCTGCCGATAACGTGGAGGAGTCGCCTGTAATGATGTTGGCTGCATTGTTGATACTATTGCTACTTAGCGTGTAATTACCGGCAATTGCCACACCATCGACCAGTACCTGAGCGTAATCATAATATTTCTCGGTATCCCAGCGAGCTTTCATTGTCAGGGTCAAACTGCTACTGCTTGGCAACTGCACATCAAAGGACATGGCGTTATTCAGGTTATTTCCCTCACCTGAATAATACTGATATGCGCCAGCGTAGGGTGCGGTTATAGCCACAGTGCCAACCGGTAAGGTTATCGCCAATTGGTTGATATTATTTGCATCTGTTGCCTGATTCAGCACAACATCGGTACCATCTGCGGTCAACGCTGAGTAGTCAATAGTCTGTTGATTCAGCCACAGACCTTTATAACGCTGCTGTAAAAAGTCACGGGCATAAGGGCTAAACCCAGAAGGCGCTGAGCCACCAGGAGACCCAGTCCAACTGCCGCTCGACATCAAGGACCACAGGGCTACCGGCTCGCCATCCTCAACAGCACCGGTGTCATACTCATCCGGCAATCCCAGATCATGACCGAATTCATGCACACATACGCCAACGGAGGAATCAATTGGCTGAATCGTGTAGCCAAACACGCGTTTTGACGTTCCCGGGATCAGCTGACCATAGCCACCAGACGATGGCACATAGAAGCGGTGCGACCAAATGGCGTCAGAGCCTAACACCCCGCCACCAGACTCCTCACCAATACTGGAGTGGAACACCATCACGTGGTCGATAATGCCATCGGGCTCATCGAGGACACCATCACCATCAAGGTCGTAAGGGTCTTCAACATCATATTGTGCCAGCTCATCGGCTGACATAGTCGCGGCGGCCTTGGCCACGGCCTCTTCCACTAAATCCGTGGCACGGATGTCGCTGTCGTTATTATCCGGATCATTCGCACCGTAATATGCCGCATCATGGCTAGCGGTAAACCAGCCTTTAACCGCACCGCTAAAATAGAAAGTGCTGCCGGACACGGCTTGGTAATATTGGTAAGCCGACTCCAGATTCTGCCCTGAGGGGCCGCTAAAGCCAGCGTCTGAGAACAACAAATCGTTGTAGTGTGACGCCGGATAACTGCTGTAGTACATGTCAGTATCGGCAGACGTTAACCGATTGTTGTCATACGGCAAGTCAGGAAAATCGATCAACACCGCTAACACTTTCACTGTCTTAGTTACACTCGCATCAGCCGCGGATACCCGCTGCAATTTACTGCTAAGGCCACTACTCTGACTGCGCAGCAATGCCGTTTTCATTAATTGCTGTTGCTGGCTGACAACGGTTAACTGCTCTTTTGTCAACTTGCCGGCCGCCATGTATGACGCCAGCGCCTGTTGTTTCGCTAAGTCTGAGGCATCAACCGCCAATTCCCCTCTTTTTTGCAGCCAGTAGAGGATCTGTTGTTGATTGGCAATCGCCGGATCTCGTGGGGCTGGAGCAGCGCTGACACCGCCAGCAAACAGCAAACTGATACCACTAATAAAGGAGAGCAAATCTCTACGGTTCATGCTTTGGGCTCCTTTTTACATTTGCTGTAAGCTTGTTGGCGTTTGCGAATATAGTCACTGAGGATCTGTTGCTGCTGTTCTTGCGTCATCTCTGGAGTCAGCACACCTTGCTCCAATAACAACTGTTTGATTTTCTCGCGATCAAGGTGCGGGGCCCCACTCCCACAGGGCGTCAATGGCACTGGCGCGACCGTTGGCGCAGGTGTCGTGGAATTTTCAGCTTGAGGCGAAGACTGGCAGGCACTGGCCCCCATCAGCATAAATGCTACAGGCAGCCCGAGAATAGAATAGCGACTGATCACTGAACACCCCCATAACAACTCAGGAACATCACATTAACTGTAGACAACAATAGAAGACAAGCAGTTCAGATGTAAAAAAGGGTAATTGTTCAGCGGCAGTTAAGCCGGGCTAACGAGGCCCAGCTCAGCGCGGCAAATTCGCAAGGTTATTGGACTGAAGAGAGATACCGCGCGATACCATCAAGGAACATCTGTACGGAAATCATCACCAGCACCATGCCCATCAAACGCTCAACGGCGGTCAGACCTTTATCGCCAAGTATTTTATTGAATACTTTATAAAACAACAAAATAAATGCACTAACTGCCCAAGCAGAGACCAAAGCCACGGTCCATTCCAGCATCTTACTGCTGTCGGTATGTGCCAGCAGGATCAAAGCAGCGAGGATTGACGGGCCAGCCATCAGCGGAATGGCCATCGGCACAATAAACGGCTCTTCACCAGCCGCCAAGCCAACAATGCCGCCTGGCTGAGGGAAAATCATGCGAATAGCGATCAGGAACAAGATAATACCACCTGCAATACTGACGCTTTCAGAACGTAGATTCAGGAAGTTAAGAATAGCCTCACCCGCATAGAGAAACATCAACATGATGACCAGCGCGAACACCAGTTCGCGGACCAGCACGTGGCGGCGCTTTTTCGGATCAATATGCCGTAATATCGAAGCAAAAACTGGCAAGTTACCCAGCGGATCCATAATCAAGAATAACATCACGGCAGCAGACAGAATATCCATGGTTTGTCAGCCCGGCAGATTTCAACAAGGTGGCATATTGTATAGGTTTTCTAACGGAATTTCGGCATTCTTGGCAGGATATTTTTCTCTGGCGGCAAGTAAATTACCTGCTGCTCATTATCAGCACACTTGCTATACTACAACGCTTTTCAATTTCATTAACGGTACCCATGTTATACCTTGTTGCCAGCTGCGTGGCCCTTTTGCTCGGTCCGATCTTTTATCGTTGGTTATCATCAGGTAGCGGCCTGCATAAAGGACTGGATGGCTTCATCTTCGTTTCCTTAGGTGGCCTGGTACTGGTGCATATTCTGCCAGAACTGCTGGAGCATGGTGGTTTGCTGGCACTGGTATTTGTGGTACTCGGACTCTGGGGACCATCTGCCAGCGAAAAGTTGTTCCATCGCTATTCGGACCTCACTCACAACGTTACGCTGATTTTAGGGATCACCGGTTTGTTGCTGCACACCGTCACTGATGGTGGCGCCATTGTGCTGGCACAGCAGGACAGCAATTACAGTCTGTTGGCACTTGGTGTGATCCTGCATCGATTACCTGTAGGATTGGCCATCTGGTGGTTGTTAAAACCTCATGCCGGTGCACGTTGGGCATGGGCCGTGCTGGTACTGATGATGTTATTAACCAGTGTTGGCTATGTCGCCGGGGAGCAACTCCTGCAACATCTCAGCCTGGACAATACCGTCTACCTACAAGCCTTTGTCACTGGCTCTATTCTGCATGTGGTGCTGCATCAACCACATGGTAATGACAATGACAGCAACGGCCATTACGAACTGTATGCCGGATTCGGAAGTTTGTTGGGTTTAGGGTTACTGACCGTACTGATGCTGATGGATTCAGGTGAACATGCCCACGAACACGCCCATGAATCTGTGCAACTTGTCGACTGGTTATTAATGCTGGCTCCTGCCTTGATACTGGCCCATGTTGCCGCGACGCTGCGTTATGCATGTAATCTGAAACCTGATAGCCAAAATCCACTGTTGCAATGGCTGCAACGACTGGCCGCCCCCGAAGTTCTGTTATTGACGCTGCTATTACTGGGACCCGCCTTTGCAGGACTACAGTTGCTGTCACTGTTATTAGTGGGCGGGTTGCTGACTGTGCTTAAAGCAACGCCAGTAGATGTACTGCCGCGGCCACACACCAGCGCTTTGGCATTTGGCTTCAGCTATGGTGTTGATCGCAGCGCGCCATGGATTCTGCTCAGTCTGTTATTGGCCAATTTAATCGGCCATCCTTCGGTACCATTAGACAACAATTGGGTACAAGTTGCTGTACTCGCGCTAGTTTTCATTCCATTGCAGTTCAGCCCGCTTGGCAGCACCGTCATGGCTGCTACCCTCGCCTATAGCGGTTGGAATTCACCGGCATTGGTGATGTGCCTTTGTGGTGCCCAGTTGCTCAGCATCAGTCAACTGCGAGTGTTGTCATTGCTTCAAAAGTCGCTGGCATTAGCAGTATTAGCTGTCATATTAGGATTAGCAACTTACTGGCAGCCACAGTGGCAGTTGCTGCTACCTCAGCAAACAACGATCAGCACTATCGCGTTAATGTTACTGGCGATCCTGTTTGCTATTAGCTTATTACGCCAGGGACCGAGACGATTTTTACGGGCACTGAAACCGCAGTTACAGCTTGCTAATACCGCTGCACACCACCACAGTCACGCGGAACATCATCACTGAGTTAGGGCTTTTGGGGTCAGGCAGGCTATGCTGCGACCATAAGTTGATGGAGGATTGATGATGTGTATTCTGTTTGTCGCATTGCAGCAACACCCAGATTACCCACTAATCCTGTGTGCTAATCGGGACGAATACCATCATCGGCCTTCGCAGGCGGCACATTTCTGGCCGCCACAGCAGCAACTACTGGCGGGTAAAGACCTGAGCGCTGGAGGCAGTTGGTTAGGCGTAAATAGGCAAGGCACCCTGGCGGCGATCACCAATATCCGCGCACCTCATTTGCTCCGCGATAATTGCCGTAGCCGTGGTGAACTGGTCATTCGGGCGCTCAGCCAGTCTGTCAGTCCCCAGTGGTTACAGCAGCACCGACAAGACTATAACCCTTTCAATCTGCTTTACGGCGATGCTGACCATTTGTATTGCTATAACAGTCTTGGTGAGAATCTGCAGCCACTGACACCCGGCTTTCATGCGATCAGCAATGGCGCCCTTGATGACATCTGGCCGAAGATGGCGCGAGGAACGCAGGCATTGCAGCAAAAAATTGTCGGTGCTGCGCCTTTGGATTACGCCACATTGCTAGACATTATGCAGGATGATACCGAAGCAGAAAGCGCACAATTACCGGACACCGGCATTGATAGTGAATGGGAACGGAAATTATCAGCGATTTTTATTCGGCACCCGCAATATGGGACTCGCAGCACCAGCTTACTATTACAGAATCATGCGGGGGAGATCCATTTCCATGAGGTGCGGTATAACAGCGATGGCAAAGTGCTGGGGCAGGAGAGTTTCCACTTTGCAATTTCGGGTTGATGTTCAGCAGTAATGATGTGTGGTCATAGACAATAACCCGTTGTTCATTATGGTTTTCTACTAATAAGGTAAACACGCCTGTCGGTGGGCTGTTGCAATGGCGATTGTCCGATAACTAACGCCGCATAATGACTGAGCATGTGGACAGCGCCCACCTGCAAGCAAAGTTATCCCACGGTTTTCTTATCGAGGTAATTTTGCTGATAGGTGCTAAGCATCGCCGTCCAACCGCTGACACAGCGTTTACCTGAGACAAAACGCTACTTGTCATTGTGCCAGTAACCCTGCGTATGGGCCTTAATATCGCCCCGATTCCAGGTCATCTTGAAGTGGCAGCAACGCCATAGTGTTATCAGTAGGCACCGCTGTCGCCATGCAACGGCATAAAATGCCACAGCCTAGTAACGAGGTTCGCCAAATTGTCATGCGCCATCCTTATCCATAGTTGCTTGTAACTCTTTTCAAGATAATCAACAAGCTACTATCAGTTAACTGGCGCATGACAGCTTACCCAACGCTTATTTGTCTGCCAGCGGCACACCCCGCAGACTACGGATATCATTACCGGTTGGCGCCTGAAATGCCCGCAGATCAAATTGCGGTAAAATGGCAAAGATATGGTCAAAGATATCGGATTGGATCTCTTCATAATTTACCCAGCGGGTATCATTAGTGAAGATATAGAGTTCCAGCGGTAATCCTTCTGTCGTTGGTGCCAACTGCCGCACCATCAGGGTCATATCCTGATGCACCTTGTCATGGTGTTTCAGATACTCCACCAGATAGGCGCGAAAAGTGCCGACATTGGTCAGCCGGCGGCCATTAACCGGCATATCCATATCCGATACCTTGGCGTTGGATTGCCCGAGCTCACTGATTTTTTTCGGCAAGTATTCTTTCAGATAGTTGATTTTCGCCAGTTGCTTGCGGTCTGCCTCCGTCAGAAAGCGGATGGAATTGATATCAATATTCAACGCACGTTTGATGCGTCGGCCACCCGATTCCGACATGCCACGCCAGTTACGAAACGCATCCGAAACCAATGCATAAGCCGGGATCATGGTGATGGTTTTATCCCAGTTACGCACTTTAACGGTGATGAGCGATACCTCTTCTACAGCACCATCTGCGCCATACTTATCCATCTGGATCCAGTCCCCTGGACTGACCATTCGGTTAGCCGCCAGCTGGATCCCCGCCACAAACCCTAAGATAGTATCCTTGAATACCAACATCACTAAACCGGTGGCGACACCCAAGCCGCTGAGGAAATAAATAGGTGACTGATCTGCCAGCACCGAAATACTGACAATCAACGCGACGAAAAACAGGAACAGTTTAAACAACTGCACAAAGCTTTTGATAGGCAGGCGCCGACTGATCAGTTTGACATCTGCGACTTCATTGATGGCATCCATCGCCGCATACAACGCCCGGACCATCACCACCACCAGCCAGATACTCAACAGCTTGTCGATGAGACCGCTGGCCAACCGATGTTCTGTCAGCACCAGCGGCACTAAAGAATTGAGCACTATTGCCGGAGCGAGCAATGACAACTTCTCCAACACCCGGTGCTTCAAAAAGATATCATCCCAGGTGGCTTTGGAGTGCACAATCATCAGATTCATCGCTTGTACCACCCCGCGACGGATGATGATATAAACGATAGCCGCGACCAACAGACTGCTCAGGATCAGAATTGATGTTGCCAGCCAACCCGAAGGTTCACTGTTAACACCTAGCCGCGCCAACCAGTCCGACAACACAACACGAATATCTTTTTCCAAAGCTGCAATCTCCACACCGCTAACTGTGCCGACCCCCGTCGGCAGATGCTAGCGTAACATACCGTTTAACTTGTTGGTTTAACAGTTGTTGAATGGCAGATCTAAAAAATTATTGTGGTGATAAGACCAATGAAATCTCACGGATGATCGGTTGCTCAAAATGTACCCGCTCATTAGCCGGAACACCGCTTACATGCAGCTGACCATCAGCCAGCCCGTCGACAGCCAGTGGTTCGTGGCGCCCCTTCACCACCATCAGCGCCGAATATCGCTTACCAGCAATTTTGTCGATTAATGCTAAATAGCTGTACCACTGATGCGGATGACCGGTGTTGCAATTCGAATAACTGACTTCAGCACGCCATTGTTGCCGTGGGGACTCGGTGATTTGTAACGGTAACACCTCGCAAAACGCCTTGGCAGCTACGGTATCCGCCAGTCCGGTGACATGAAACCACAAGTATCCCGCCAATAACGCCAAAATCGCCGTAATACCACAATGGATACTTTGACGGGCAAACGCTCTGAAACAGGTCGCCACCCTTCATCCTTATAACAGCAGGGAGAGTCGCTCAGGCTAACGGCTTTTATTGGTCTGGTAACTATACATAATGCTATGAAATGTCTAGCATTATCTATTATATAACAATAATAATGACACTCCGTCACAGTCGCTTCACTAATGCTGCTGCGATATCCCATACCGATTTCAGCGACCAGTTTTTAGGGACTTGCTTGCTTTTAGGGATGTATTTGTTTTACGAGCCGTGGGCTGACACACAGGGCAAAATACGGTACTGCGTTGACCGAGACGAATTTCAGATAATTCCTTACCACAATGCAAACACGGCTGACCACCGCGACCGTAAACCAGCAACTTCTGTGCAAAATAACCCGGTTTACCATCAGCGTTGACGAAATCCTTAAGAGTGGTACCGCCCTGTTCAATGGCTCGTGCCAAAATCGCTTTGATCTCGGTGACCAGCAGCAGTAACTGCTCGGGTTTAACGGCGGCCGCAGGCAGTTGCGGATGAATACCCGCAGCGAACAGGGCTTCATTGGCGTAGATATTTCCCACGCCCACCACAACGGCGTTATCCATCAAACACTGTTTAATGGCTTTCGTTTTCCCACGAAGCGCCTGTTGCAGATAAGCAGGGCTGAAGGCATCGGTCAGCGGCTCTGGCCCCAGATGAGACAGCAGCGGATGCGCTTGCTCCGGCAACTGACACCATAGCCAGGCACCAAAACGACGCGGGTCATTAAACCTGAGCACTCGGCCGTTCTCCAGCTCCAGGTCGATATGGTCGTGTTTTGCTGGTGGCGTCGCGCGGGTGAGAATGCGTAAACTGCCAGACATGCCCAAATGTACAATTGCCGTTCCCGCTTCAGTGTCAAGTAACAGGTACTTAGCGCGGCGACGCACGGCACAGATCGTTTGACCCGCAATTTGCTGGGCCAACTCTGGTACCGGCCAGCGCAAACTGCCATTACGAACCACTAATCGACGTACTGTCTGCCCCACTAACCAGGGTTCAATACCACGACGAGTAACCTCAACTTCAGGTAATTCAGGCATAGATAGACAATCTCTTGGCGTTAATGCGATTGGGGCTGAGCATTGAGCAATGGTAACAGCGCGGGGCGTAAACTTGGCGGGATCTGATACCAATTACCCGCAGCAGATTTCAGCAAGCCCGTCTCAGGAAATAACAGCCAGATCTGGGCTTCGCGGTCAGACAACTGCAACAACAGTTCTTGTGGCTTGGCCTTATTATCAGGTGCTGGCGCGGCTAATAGTGGGGATACGCGAATATGTAACCAGCTATCGACCCATTGCTGGCAATTCAACACCTGTGGGTCGCATTGCCATTCACCACGGGCATTGCGCGCCATCCACATCCCGGATAACTGTAACTGCGCCAATTGCGCCTGTGCATCAAACAGCGGTACGGTTTCCTTGGGGGTATCGCGGGTATGTTTGTCCAACAGTGTTAGCAATCCGACCATTACGATTGATGCAATGATCAGGATGTTATTCCACTGTCTGCGCGACAACGCCATATTTGCTACCCCGGAGAAACCTGGCGTCAGTGTAGCACTGACAATACCTTAGCCACCAGTGGCGTTCATAAAACGCAAAATTTGCGGCGCGTCAGGCTGATCAAACTGATGGGAACGCGGCTTGCGTTGCAATGACTCGGCGATGGTTTGCTGCAACAACTCGAGGTCATCCGGATGTTCACGCACCACTTGCCTTAAATCCACCGAGTTTTCGTTACCGAGGCACAATAACAGCCGCCCATCCGCTGTTAACCGTACCCGGTTACATTCATTACAGAAATTGTGGCTATGAGGGGAGATAAAACCGATATGGATATCGCTATCAGGCATTTGAAAATAACGACAAGGGCCACCCGTGCGCCGATTCGACAGCGTCAACGGATAATGTTGCTCGATCGCCTGCTGTACATCATCACTGGACATATAACGTGGCGATTGCCGCTCTGCCATTTCGCCCAACGGCATCTCTTCAATAAACGCGATGTCCAGACCGCGACCACGGCAGAACTCCACCAGCGCCAGGATCTCATCTTCATTGCGTTGTTTGAGGATCACTGCATTGACCTTGATCCGCTCAAACCCGGCATCTAAAGCGGCATCGATTCCAGCGATAACGCGCTCCAGCTTACCAATCCGCGTCAGTTCCTGAAAACGTTCCGGGTTAAGCGTATCGAGGCTGATGTTAAGGCGAGAGAGTCCTGCTGCTTTTAATGCGGGCGCCAGTTTGGTGAGATGCGAGCCGTTGGTTGTCATCGACAGCTCACGTAATCCAGGTAACTGATTTAAGCGTTCAACCAGCTGCGTGACATCACGGCGCATCAGCGGTTCGCCACCGGTCAAGCGGATTTTGGTCACACCCATTTCGGTAAAAGCCTGACAGACATGGGCCATCTCTTCCAGCGACAACACCTGCTGCTTGGGCAAGAATCTGGGATTATCGCCCATGCAATAAACACAGCGAAAATCGCATCTGTCAGTTACGGATAATCGCAGGTATTCAACTTTACGAGAAAAACCATCGCTGAGGCCCATAACAATACCTCACAGCAGCGCGCCAAACGGCAAAATATAAAGCGGCTGACCGGCATCAACTCGCTCATCCTGATCGCCAATGATAGCCAGGCAATTACCTTTAACCATTGAACTGAGCATGCCAGATCCCTGGGAACCGGTAGCCCGCACATGCAGCTGACCATCATTACCCAGGGTAGCGATTGCCCGACTGAATTCAGTGCGGCCCTGACGGCTTTTAAAGGTTTCATCTGCAATCGCTGGCAATAATTGCGGCTGCCAATGCTGCTCGCCGGCAAGCTTACGCAATGCTGGTTGCACAAACATCAGGAACACCACCATGGTCGCCACCGGATTACCGGGTAAGCCAAAGAACAGGGCATCGTTCACTTTGCCAAATGCCAATGGGCGCCCCGGGCGCATATTGATACGCCAGAAGTGAATTTCACCAATCGCCGCCAGCACTTTTTTGATGTAATCGGCGTTGCCCACTGATACACCGCCAGAGCTAATCACCATATCGGCTTTAGCTGCAGCCCCGGCAAGAGCAGCCGTAAGCGCGGCTTCAGAATCTTCAATAATGCCCAGATCAATAACATCGCATCCTAATCGCTTCGCCATTGCCTTAATGGTGTAGCGGTTGGAGTCATAAATACAGTTTGGTTTCAGTTCGCTCCCCGGCTGACACACCTCATCGCCAGAAGAAAACACGGCAACCACTGGACGACGCACCGCAGTAATTTCAGCAAACCCGAGCGAAGCCAATAGCCCCTGTTCTGCAGCTCCGAGCCGACTGCCCGCGGGCAGGGCAACTGCGCCTTCGGCGATATCTTCACCGGCCAGCCGCACGTTCTGACCCAATTTCATTTTGCCGGAAAAACTCACATAACCAGCGGTCTCATCGGCCAGTTCCCGCGGCTGCACCGCATTAGCGCCTCGCGGTAGCGGCGCACCCGTCATGATACGAACCGCTTCGCCTGGCTGTAGCTCAGCGTCATAACTGTGACCGGCTAATACCTCACCCTTCACGACAAAACGCTCAGGCAGCGGCTCCTGATAGACAAAGGCATAGCCATCCATCGCGGAATTGGTCTGTTGCGGCACGTTAACCGGGGAGATGGCATCCCGCGCGAGAATACGGTTATCACTATCATCCAGCGCCAGCGGTTCGACAGCCGTAATCGGCTGCACTTGTGCCAGGATGTTATCAATCCCCTGACGTACTGACAGATTGTCACCATCACCGGTTTCACAGGCGTCCAGAGGCAACGATTTGCTTTTGGGTATTTCGGGCTGCCATTCGGCGGCATACTGCAAGACGAAATCCGCAATCTGCGCGATATTGTTAATATCCAGTCGCGGGATTTGTGCTGGCAACTCGGTATCGGCACAGCAGGCAACCGCCAGAATGTTAGGATCCTCGGTATAGATAAACGGCTTACCTAATGCTGCGCGATGCAATTCAATTTTGGGCAGTGCCAGTTTTTTAAAGCCTTCCACTAACACCAGATCAGCTTTATCGGCTTCCAACTGTTGCAGCAGATGCACTAAGTCAGGGTCAGACTCCTGCGGATCTTCTGTCATCAAGGCCCAACGCACATGTGATGCCACCAGCATCTGCCGGGCACCGGCTTTGCGCATCTCGTAGCTGTCTTTGCCAGGAATATCCACATCGAAATTGTGATGGGCATGTTTGAGCACCGCCAAGCGCAGTCCACGTTGGTTAAGTACGGGTATCAGCTGCTTCAGCAAAGTGGTTTTGCCGGTGCCGCTGTATGCACAAAACCCCAAAACAGGAATGGGAAGCGGGTTATGAAAAACGGTGCTCATATAAACCTCTTAAGCTTTTGATATCACCTCAGCCAACTGCTGTTTCTGTTCATGCGTGTTGACATTGACAAAGGCGTTGGGCTGATCGGCAAACGATACTCTGGCCACGTTAAATTCGTCATACCAGCTCTCAACTCGGCGCTGGCCAGTTTCCAGATACGTCTTTAGCGATTGCCGTAATTCGGGCTTTAACAGCATCACCACCGAATGATCGCGTTCGCCATCAGTGGCGACCGCCAAATCAGCATTTGCGGCCAGTAACTGCTGTTGCATGCGGGATACTAAATCCAAGGGTAACAGCGGACAATCGCATGGCACCACCAGCATCAGCGATGATTGGCATTCAGCCAGACCACTGTAGATCCCCGCCAACGGGCCGAGAAAACCTTCCAGCTGATCGGCAAAGACGTCCAAACCGAGTTCAGCATACCTGTCCTGATTTTTATTGGCGTTGATCCGTATCTTATTTACTTGATCTTTAAGTCGGCCAATAACATGAGCAATCATGGGTTTGCCCAATAACTCAATCAATCCCTTGTCTTCACCACCCATTCGCCTTGCCAGTCCACCAGCAAGGATTATTGCTTCAATCTGCTGCGACATGATGTCTGTTCAACTCCACGGGGGTACCCGGAATAAATATTTGGGAAGTTGTAATTGTTTGTGACTCAATCAGCCAGCGCTCATTGCATAACCGAATTAACTCAGAGTCCTGATGACTGCTGAGCAACAGTCCGGTACCCTGATTTTTCAGCTCTTCAATCATGCTGAAGACCAGTTGCTGTGACACCTTATCCATATTGGAAATGGGTTCATCGAGCATCAGCAATACCGGTTTTAATAACCATGCACGAGCTAACGCCAGTCGTTGCCGTTCCCCTCCGGAAAGAGTCGCTGCATTCGCTTTTAACAGGTCACCTAACTGCGCAAGTTCAATTGCCGACGACATCCGTTGCCGTTGTTCTGCAGCAGACAACACGCTATAGCGTTGAGCCAATTTCAGATTGTAGCTGACATTGCCCTCAAACAGGTAGGGATGCTGGTGCAAATACAACGCTTTGCCCAGCAAAGAATCTTTACGCCAGCGTGAAATTTCGCCAAAGTCTTCAGCACGGATTTGCCCTTGAGTGGGTGGCATTAATCCGGCGAGCAGTTTCATCAGCGTGGTTTTGCCGGAGCCATTGTCCCCTTGCAGAAAGATCACATCTTGCTTGCTGAAACACAATTGCGGCGCGGTAAACAGTAACCGTTCACCAAAGTACACCGCTATGTCACTGGCGATAATTCGGCACATATTACATCCTAATGACTTCGAGGCTGGGCAGCCCCGCGCAATATACCCAACATAAAATTCAGGATCAGAGCCAGGATCAGCAACACCAACCCTAACGCTATTGCCTGAGCAAAATCACCTTTACTGGTTTCCAGAGCAATGGCGGTGGGAATATTGCGGGTAACGTGATCAATGTTACCACCGACCATCATCGAACAGCCCACTTCAGTGACAATCCGCGAAAATGCCGCAATTATCGCCATCAGTAATGGTACTCGCAATTCCCGGCAGATAATCCATACGGCGCCTAACCAACTGGCACCCAAGGTACGACAAGTTTCCCAGGCGCGCTTATCGACACTGGTGAACGCTGCATGACTCATAGCAATCAGCACCGGCGCACAGATCATCATCTGGCCCAAGATCATCCCTTTTTGAGTAAATAACCAGCGCAGATCACCCAGCGTGCCATTGCGGGTCAGCAGCAGATAGACCAACAAACCTATGACCACAGTGGGTATTGACTGTAGCGTCTGCACTAAGTTGATCACTATCCAATGGCCACGAAAGCGGCTAAATGCCAAGGTAAAGCCCAGGACAAGCGACGGGATCAGCGTGATGAGAAGTGCCGCGAACGACACGGAGAAGGAAACAGAAATAATGGACCAGACTTCCGGGTCCAGCGTAAACAGCAGGCGAAACGCCTGCTGTATCAGGGCTAACCAGCCTTCTGTCATTTGTGATAAGTGGCTTTAAACAGCTGCTGTCCTTGCACTTCGAAACTATTGATCAACTGTTGACCTTTGTCGCTGATCAGCCAGTCACTGAACGCACGCGCACCTTTGTGGTTCAGATCTGGATATTTCTTAGGATTGATCAGGATAACCTGGTAAGGGTTGGCTAAGGTCTTGCCGCCATCAAAATCCACTTGCAGATCCAGTTTACCTTTATACGCGATATAGGTACCACGGTCAGACAGTGTATAAGCCTGCATTTCGTTGGCCATCAACAAAGTTTTGCCCATGCCTTGGCCAATAGACTTGTAACCGGCAAAATCTGGAGTCACGTTAGCCGCTTTCCAGATCAGAATTTCTTTTTTGTTGGTACCGGAATCATCACCACGAGAAATGAAAGGAATGCCGGATTTGGCAATCTTGGTGAAGGCTTCTTCAGCGGTCTTGCTGGCGAGGATCTTGGCAGGGTCATTTTTTGGCCCTAACACTACGAAATCATTTTCCATAATGCCACGTGGCTCTACACCGAAACCATCTTCAACAAATTTTGCTTCGGCCTTAGGAGCGTGGGTCATCACCAGATCCACATCACCCTGGGTTCCCAGTTTCAATGCTTTACCCGTACCAGTTGCAATAACCTGCACTTGATAACCGGTGTCTGCTTCAAACTTTGGCAGCAGATAACCCAGCAAACCTGAGTTTTCGGTACTAGTAGTGGTCGCCAGTTTGATAACTTTTGTATCCTGGGCGTACGCAGTGACGTTTAACAGCATCCCTGCAGCAGCAACAAACCCCATCAGTTGCTTCAGTTTCAACATAATTGCTCCTTGAACATTAGTGACTAGGTCTCCACATCCTGAGAGAAAAACCCTTCTATTTTTATTTCTGCCGGTTGAAGCAATAAGAATGCCAGCACCAACTTTGTGCAATTTTCAATCGGAACTGTGCAAGCAATGTGAACTTTATCACATGCTTATTAAAAACCAGCCAGACAATTTGTCACACACAGGCTTTTATATGGCCCATACTGACCTATTTATGCAACATCAATGCTAGAATGTTACGCTTCTGAGTCAAAATGTCTTGCCGAATAATTCTATGAGCCAAATTGATCCACCATTAAAACCACTGCCATCCGCCGTATCGGTACTGATTGTCGACGATGAACCCGGCATGCGCAGTTTCCTGAGCAAGGCGTTAACCAAAAAATTCGCGTTGGTCGAGACCGCTGCCAGCATTGAAGATGCTGAAAATTTGCGCAGTCGCTGCCATTTCGATCTGCTGATTGTGGACATTCGCCTGCCGGGACGCTCGGGTATTGAGTGGCGCGAAGCCTTGGATGATCAGGATCGCCGTTCTGACATCATCTTTATGACTGGCTATGCCGATATGGATGTTGCCATTCAGGCACTGCGGGCAGGTGCCTCCGATTTTATCCTTAAGCCATTCCATCTGGATCAGATGATGAAGTCGGTGGATCGCTGTATAGAGCGACGCTTGTTGAAACGGGAAAACCTGATGCTACGGCGTGAGGTATCCATCGGTTATTCCTCCTCAATTATCGGCAATAGCAATGCCATGAAAGAGGTGAAGCGCATCATTGAACGCGTTGCCCCCACTAACTCGGTCATCCTAATTGAGGGCGAATCCGGCACGGGTAAAGAGCTGGTCGCCAGACAATTGCATATGCTTAGTGGTCGCCAAGGCCCTTTCGTGCCAGTTAACTGTGGCGCGATTGCGCCAGAGTTGCTAGAAAGTGAGCTATTTGGCCATACTGCGGGGTCGTTTACCGGTGCCAAAGGCAACCGCGAAGGGCTGTTTAGTTTTGCCTCCGGCGGCACCATCTTCCTTGACGAAATTGGCGAAATGCCACTCAAAATGCAAACGTCACTGCTACGAGTACTCGAACAGAAATCGATTCGACCCGTTGGCAGTGAAAAGGAAGTGGCGATTGATGTGCGAGTGATCGCGGCCACAAACCGTAAACTGGCTGAAGAGGTTGAAGCTGGCGAGTTTCGGCGAGATCTGTTTTACCGGCTTAACGTGTTGAATATTGTGATCCCACCATTGCGTGATCGTCCGGAAGACGTCGTGGAGTTAACCCACCACTTCACCCGCCAGTTAGGCACTGAGCTGGGAGTGCGCGAAGTGGTGTGGAGTCACGAAGATTTGCTCAAGTTGCAACAATATGCCTGGCCAGGAAATATTCGTGAATTACGCAATATGATTGAACGTTGCTTATTGTTAGGGAAGCCACCAGCAGAATACTGGAAGGAATTGCCCAAATTGGAGCAGCCGGTACAAACGGGTTACCCGTTAGATTGGACCTTAAAAGACGTAGAACGTGACCATGTTACCGCGGTGGTAGATGCTAACGACGGCAATAAATCAGCCGCCGCTCGCGTCCTGGGCGTATCCCGTAAGACGCTCGACCGTAAATATAAAGAATGGTTCGATACCGATCCCGAGGCGGAGGATTAAGTGTCCCTGTTTC
Organism: Shewanella yunxiaonensis; assembly: GCF_018223345.1. NCBI lineage: Bacteria > Pseudomonadati > Pseudomonadota > Gammaproteobacteria > Alteromonadales > Shewanellaceae > Shewanella > Shewanella yunxiaonensis. The sequence goes on from NZ_CP073587.1 coordinate 3,701,972, forward strand.
AACGCATCTTTGGTGTAACCTGGCGTCAAATGCAGGCCAAGGTGCGTTATCGCATCCTGATCCTGACGCTGCTGCCTATCCTGCTGACGCTGGTAAGCCTGGTATTTATTACTATCTACTGGAATATCAGCTACACCGGCAAGCAGCTCTTTATGAAGGTGAAGGCTGATCTTACCGTTGCAATAAATACCCTATCTTCAGTGCAGGACCATCAGGAAAAGCAGCTCGAAAGAGTGATGCATTCCTATGAATTCCAGAATGGATTTCGAGCCTTAGAAGCCGGGGATGAACAGCAACTGCAAAACATTCGGGAATTTTTGCTACAGCAACAAAAGCTGCTCAATCTGGATTTTCTGCGATTGGTGACGATTGACAATGTCGCCGGTGATCCACAACTGCGACAGATGTTGCCCAGAATAATCGGCCATCAGGCCTATTCGGGACTGATGGTACTAGGCGTTTCTGATCTTACCCGTATTGATAGCCAATTAGCACAACGGGCACGGATATCGGTCATCGCCACCCCTAGAGCACAACCGCCCAAAGAAGCCGAAGAAACGCATGGATTATTGAGCCGCAGCCTGCTACCAGTGCCGGATGCCCAGGGTCATGTCAGTTGGTATCTGGATGGTGGCACCCTGATCAACGGTGATACCCGTATTGTCGACCACATCCGGGATCTGGTTTATGACAAAGGGACCTTACCGGAACACTCGATTGGCACAGTAACTATCTTCCTCGACAATATTCGCATCAGCACTAACGTCCCCTTGAGCATTGGCCCTGGACGCGACAAATATGAGGGACGGGCACTGGGCACCTTGGTCTCAGAGGAAGTTAAAGAGAAGGTTTTAGATCAAGGTAAGCTGTGGATTGACCGCGCATTTGTGTATAACGATTGGTTTATCTCCGCTTATGCACCGCTGGAGGATATTCGCGGCCAACGGATTGGAATGATTTACAGTGGTTTTTCCGAAGCCCCATTTATCCATAACTATCTGCTAAATATCATTGAGCTTGGCACCATTCTGATGCTGGTACTGCTGATCTCCGGCATGCTGGTATATCGTGGCGCCTACAGTTTATTGCTGCCTATCGAACGAATTCATCATGTGGTGAATGCGGTACAATCCGGTCGCAATCTGCGCATTGGGGCCCTTGGGCTGGATCGAGACAACGAGCTGGCGAATCTGGCAGAACAGTTTGATCGCATGCTGGATCTGCTACAACATCGCAATGCACAAATTCAAGCCGCCGCCGAACAGTTGGAGATGAAGGTAGAAGAACGTACGCGCAGTCTGCAGGAAAAAACCGAAGAACTGCAACAGAACGTCAAACTGCTCAATGAAACCCGCCATCAATTGGTCACTAACGAAAAACTGACGGCGTTGGGTGAATTAACTGCGGGCATCGCTCATGAAATTAACAACCCAACGGCAGTGATCCTGGGAAACATGGAATTGTTACGCTATGAACTGGGTGACAATGCCACAGCAGTGCAAGAAGAAATCGATCTGATTATCCAGCAAGTCGGTCGGATCAGCACCATCATACGCAGTCTGTTACAGTACAGTCGTCCTGGAGAATTCAACGCCCCATTGGAGATCCAGCAGCTCACCCCCATTATTGAAGAGATGCAGTTGCTGGTGCGCCACTCGCTAGGTAAGCAAGAAGTGGTGTTGCTACCAGAGTTAAATGCTTCACAATCGGTAGAGGTGAATCGTCCACAACTGTTGCAGGTATTGATCAATATGGTGATGAATGCCGCACATGCAATGGACGGCAAAGGACGGATTTGGCTGCGTACCTATGATTGGGTGGTTCAGGACGAGACCATCGGTGCCAAAATAGAGATTGAAGATGAAGGCCGAGGCATTCCTGCCGATCAAATTGGCCGTATCTTCGACCCGTTCTACACCACCCGTAAAGATGGTACAGGACTGGGCTTATCGCTGAGTTATGGCATTATTAACCGCCTCGGTGGCACCATCAATGTCAGCTCAACAGTAAACAAAGGCACCATCTTTACGATTAGCCTGTATGCACGAGCCAAGGAACCCTTCAACCCGCCAAATGTTGACTTGCTCTTTGACCAAAAGGACGATATCTCACCTAGCGCCTGACAAAAAGGCAAAAAAAGACCGGGTAATTAACCCGGCCACAAAGAGTGTGTGAGCAATGTCGTGCTGTCAAACTCAGGAACGCCATAATGCAAAGCCATTACCACAAAACTTATCATTAAGGGTGAGTTTTGGAACGCACATTAATAGTAATAATTCTCATTTAGATTTGCAACTATTTTTTGATACTTTCCTGCTTTTTTCTCAGAGCCGGTTGTCGCCGACGCTGCAAGCAAGAATGCGGCTTATCTGCGCCATGCTACGACCACTGCTCTGTTGCCAATGGTTAAATACCGCCTGCACCTCATTCAACCCGCTTTGTGAGGTAAAACTGGCATCCACCAACTGGTGCGCTTTCAGGTAGCCTTTCACATCTTCCGTTAACAGGAAGGTATCCTTGCCGATACTGCGTAAAAAATAGGGACCGGTATTTCCCCCGAGTCTGGCACCCCGCTGCTTTAACTGCTGCCATAAACCGGTAATCTCCTCCACCGGCCATAACGCAATGTAGCGCGCCAGACTGCCGTGCTCTTGGGCAATTTCGCGGGTCATCAGCGCATTTTCATAGATAGCCTGTGTTTTTTTCAGATGACGGATAAGGGCCGGATCTTCAGCACGCTGCTGGATCTGCTCTGGCGACAACATCAATACTTTCAATGGGTCAAACTCAAAAAAGGCCTTCTGGTATTGTGGCCATTTTTGCTCCACCACTTTCCAGACAAACCCACTCTGGAATACTTGTTTACTCATGGCTGACAACAGTTCAGCATCGGAATACTGCATTAACTCGTCCTGACTCAGCACTTCCGGAAGCAGACTCTCCAGCCGTTCATTTCCCCCCTTGCGTTCACTGGCTCGGGCGTATATCTCTTCAAACGCTTCAGGTTTATTCATGGCTTGCGTCCCTACGTAAACAACAAATTCTGTGCGCTAAACGCTCTGCGCAACCTAGTCGTATTATCTGATTATGCTTCACTTATAGTTTTGTTTATCCTGGCAAACCAAGCAAATTTATCGCCATTAATGAACGTGATCATCTGCAACTATTAGGCAAAAAGCGGCTACCAAATAAACCCGCAAATGCGAACGATCGATTCACCTGCTAAAAGCGATTTGTCATCGCACCGAATATCCCGGTGTTTGAACGGACGTTAAAGGTTTTTTACGCGCCTCACTAGGCAAATAGCTCATACCCGCTACAGTTAAAGTGACGCAATTTTCGGAGTCGCGCCATGGAGCTTTTCTACTATCCCCTGTTACGCCACTCGCAAAAAGTACTGCTGGCCATGTTTGAAAAACAGCTTAATTTCTTGCCACGGGTGACCGACTTACATGATCCGTTGCAGCGTCGCATGTTTTCGGAACAGTATCCGCTTTGCCGACTGCCATTACTGATCTGTGCCGATGGCACCGCATTACCCGAATCTAGCATCATCATTGAATACCTGGATCAACTGGCTCATGGCGGTACCAGGTTATTGCCGGAAGAACCCGCGCAGCAATTGCAGTGTCGACTTTACGACCGCCTCATCGATAACTATTTGAGCTATCCCTTGTATCAATTAGAACAACAACGGCGGTTACCCAAAGAGCTGCAACAACCCCTCCTACAACGCCAGCTGGAAAATCGTATTCAGCTGATGCTGACAAAAATAGAACAACAGTTAGAACAACATCACTGGTTATGTAGTGACAGTCTTACTTTGGCCGATTGCGCACTGATCCCCAGTCTGGCGGCGTTACCCGACCGCTTTAATTTGCTGGATTTTCCTGCCTTAGGCAGTTACTGGTTACACGCGCAATTACGCGGCTCGTGGATGCTGGTGCAAGATGAAGTGGAGCAAACGTTACAGCAAGCGCAAACTGGTCAGCGTACCAGCTAAGCCGATATTGTTACTGGTTCTGCTGCTTTTTAGCCTGAAGCAGTTGCTTCCAGGCCAGCACATCTGCTGCTAACGCTGGTGCTTCGCCCTGAAATGCCGCAGCTTGTAACAATTCTGCGGTGGTAATTTTACGGCCTTTGCAAACGAATAAGCCTCTGACGTTGGCTATCGCATGTAATCCTCGCTGGCTGACAAACCGCTGTTCAATATAAAAATACTTGTCGTCCCAGCCAAGCAACCGGGTATCGATATTAAATTTATGTAATGGCTTGATATCACGAATAAATGTGAATTCTGATGCGTTGACAACTGGCAACCATTTCCGTTGTAAAAACGGCTTTAATAAACCCATTTCGCTAAGCATGTAGGTACGAGCTAAATCCATTAGCGCGGGATACCGCGCATTAGTGAGGTGCAGGTTAATATCACAATCAGTGGGCCACGCCCGAAACTCCAGGCGGGAGACATCCAGAAAATCAATCGTACGCGCACGGCGCATGCGCCAGAACAATAGCCAGAACAGCCGGAAATACAGATTCATCAACTTGGCTCTATCAACTCGATTGCTCTCAGGCTAGCAGAGGTCATACCAGTCAACAAGCATTAACTAAAACACGAAAGGCGCCATCAGGCGCCTTCCATTGAGTAAACGCCTGGCGTTACTCAGGCAGCGATTCCGGAATGACGCAACAATGCATCAATCGTAGGTTCGCGACCGCGGAAACGCACGAACAGTGCCATAGGGTCTTCTGAACCGCCTTTTTCCAGAATGTTGTGCAGAAAATCGCGCCCAGTCTGTTCGTTGAACACGCCGTCCTCTTCAAAACGGGAAAACGCGTCGGCTGACAGCACTTCGGCCCATTTATAGCTGTAATATCCAGCAGCATAACCGCCGGCAAATATATGGGAAAAGCCATGCTGGAAACGGTTAAATTCTGGCGGGATCATCACGGCAACCTGACGCCGCACTTCATCGAGCATTTCCTGAATATGAGCGCCCTTGGCCGGATCATATTCATGATGCAAACGGAAATCGAACAGCGCAAACTCCAACTGCCGCATCATCATCATGCCAGACTGGAAATTCTTGGCGGCCAGCATCTTGTCCAGCATGGCTTTGGGCAGGGGTTCACCGGTTTGGTAATGACCCGAGATCTCGCCTAACGCTTCTGCTGACCAGCACCAGTTTTCCATAAACTGGCTTGGTAACTCCACGGCATCCCACGGCACGCCATTGATCCCAGCCACCCCACCAACATCAACCTTCGTGAGCATATGATGAATACCGTGGCCAAATTCGTGGAACAGGGTGGTCACTTCATCATGTGTAAACAACGCCGGTTTATCTCCCACCGGACGGTTAAAATTACAGGTAAGATAAGCCACGGGTCGTTGCAGCCCATGACTGGTCATGCGGCGGCCTCGGCAGTCATCCATCCAGGCACCACCGCGTTTACCTTCACGGGCATACAAGTCAAGGTAAAAGCTGCCACGATGCTCGCCCGTTTCATCAATCAACTTGAAAAAGCGTACATCCTTATGCCAGCTGTCAAAACCCGTTTGCTCCTGTACATCCATGCCATACAGACGTTTAACCGTATAAAACAGCCCATGTAATACCCGATCTTCCGGGAAATAGGGACGCAACTGTTCTTGTGATATTTCGTATTTATGTTGTTTCAGTTTCTCGGCATAGTAGCTGAGATCCCAAGCCGCCAGTTCAGTGACGCCGTAGTGCGTTTTGGCAAACTCCTGCAACTCTGCCAGTTCGGCCTTGGCCTGCGGTTTAGAGCGCAGTGCTAGCTCGTTCAAAAACTCAATCACCTGAGCCGGTGATTCGGCCATTTTGGTCGCCAGCGATTTTTCGGCAAAGGTATCAAAACCCAATAACTGCGCCAGTTCATAACGCAGTCCCAGAATTTCGTTCATCAACGGGCCATTATCAAACTTACCGGCGTTGGGCCCCTGGTCAGAGGCGCGGGTAACAAATGCACGATAACATTCTTCCCGTAACGCGCGATTGTCGCTGTACATCATCACTGGCAGATAGGACGGATAATCCAATGTAAACCACCAGCCCTGTTGCTCTTTGGCTTCCGCCATGGCTTTGGCAGCATCTATGGCCGACTCGGGCAATCCTGCAAGTTCAGCCTCATCGGTGATCAATTTATGCCAGGCATGGGTGGCATCCAGCAACTGGTTGGAAAACTTACTGGTGAGCTCTGACATGCGTTTTACAATCTCGCCATAACGCGCCTTTTGCTCCGCTTCCAAACCAATACCAGATAATTCAAAGTCGCGCAGACTATGTTCAATTACCGTTTTCTGTGCTTGCGTTAGTGTCTCAAATGCATCGGCCTCATGTAGCGATTTATAGGCTTCATAGAGTCCCTGATGCTGACCAACATAAGTGCCATATTCTGACAACAGTGGCAGACAGGCATCATGCGCCGCACGCCAGGCTTCGTTGCTGACCACCGCATTCATGTGGGAAATCGGTGACCATATCTGGCTCAGTTCATCATCCACTTGCTCTAACGGTGCAACAAGATTGTCCCAGGTATAAGGACCACTATTGGCCAGCACCTCGTCAATTTTACTGCGGCACTTAGCGATAGCGTGTTCTACCGCTGGCTGAATATGTTCCGGCTTGATACTGGAAAACGGCGGTAATTCATTAGCTTGCAGTAAAGGGTTGGTCATTATCAGTCCTTAGTGAAAATTACACAAAGCAATGCCTCTATAGATAAGGCCTCTGCTGCGCTTTATCAAGCCAAATTCACTTAATTACCTGACCACTTAACAGGGAATAACGCTAGCGTCGCTGAGCCATATCACACTCTGTTGCATTATTAACCATTCAAGCGCATTAATGCGTTTACGATCATAAATACGACTAGTTATCATTTACAGTAATAATTGTATTTGTAGAATGAGGCGAAAAAAACAGACACTCGTTAATAGAAGAAGGTCTCGACGATGAAACGCCTGATAGCTGCTTTATCGCTACTGACAACTTGCCATGTGTTTGCCAGTGACGCCAGCGATACGACGGTTTACATGGATTGGGATAGCCATTACGTCTCGGAAGGACGCAACAATCTGCCACAAGGTGGCATCTTCTGGAGCGGTATTGATCATACTGATGGTGCCTGGTTGTGGTATGAACGACAAGGCATCGGTGATAGCACTAACTTTATCGAACTGAATATGGGTTTTATGTACCAGTTCGAATTACCCAATGATTTCTCCTTAGCCACCGGTTATAAACGCTTGGAATTTTTTGGCGATGACCGTTGCAGTGATAACGAGCTTGCGGCTGAACTTTCTTACAATGCGATAGCGTGGCTCACACCTAATCTGGCCTACACCTATGCTACCGAGGCACATGGAGCTTTTGTCGAGTTCAGTCTCAGCGGTCATTGGCAACCTTTCACCGACCTGACCATCTCTCCTTATATCCTGCAAGGCTGGGATTTAGGGTTCGCGTCGCTACATCATGATGGTCGCAACAACTTTCAGTTTGGGATTGAAGCAGCATACGATCTGTCGTCCCAGGTTAACCTAGCGCTGCAAATCAGTCACAGTATTGGTCAGGGTGATATTGAACGGCAGGAGCAGGAAGAAGATTGCATCGATGAGCTCAACCAGACCTTTGCCGGGATCCAACTCAGTTACCGCTTCTAATGATTTGCATTGTGCCTTATCACCGCTACACTTTGGCTGTCGAAGGAACGACAGCAGATGAGGATAAGGAAATGTTTCGTCCTGCCATTGTATTGAGTGTCATCTTTGCGTTTTCTACCATGCCAGCCGCGGGTGCTACCAAGCTCAACAACCAGACCAAGCTCCCTGAAAACCGCGCGGTGGGTGCAGACGGCAAGCCCCTTTCTATACCAGAGCATTTCCAGGCAGCGCTGGAATATCACGCCAGCGAAGCCGTCACACCCGTGCTCAACATCAGTGACAGTCAAACGTCAAGCAAACAACCGCGTAGTAAGCAACGCGCGATTGCTAACGATGCCAGTTGCCGCTGGTTGGCTAGTCGCATGGCCGATCTCAACAGCCGATTGCAAAAAGGGAGTCACATAGACAGTTATTTGCAGGCTGAGCTTAACGATTATCGTCGGCAGTGGTCCTGTCTAAAGTGTGATAGTGGTGGCCCTTCCAGTGCCGATCTTTCCCGATGTCGACCTTAACCCGGTTGTACAGCGCTGGTCAGTCCCCATAAATCTCCCTACAATGGCGGTCTGATCGGCAGGCAACCATAGCGGCTGTTTGTCTCTGAATCTGCCATTACACGGGAGTATCCACATGACCCAACATTTTGACTATATCTGCCTCGGAGCTGGCAGTGGTGGCATCGCCTCAGCCAATCGTGCGGCGATGCGCGGGGCGAAGGTGTTGCTGATTGAAGCGCAACACCTTGGCGGAACCTGTGTCAATGTGGGCTGTGTTCCCAAAAAGGTAATGTGGTATGGTGCCCATGTTGCAGAAGCCATGAAACTTTATGCCGCCGACTATGGCTTTGACGTCAGTATTAATCGCTTTGACTGGAATACCTTGGTCAACAGTCGTGAAGCTTACATTGAGCGTATTCACGGCGCTTATGAACGAGGTCTGGCCAACAATAAAGTGACCTTGGTACAAGGTTACGGCAAATTTATCGATAACCACACGCTAGAAGTTAACGGCGAACAGTACAGCGCTGATCACATTCTGATCGCTACCGGTGGCCGACCGACCATACCGCAGATCCCTGGGGCGGAATATGGCATAGATTCCGATGGCTTTTTCGCGCTGCGCCAGCAACCAAAACGTGTTGCGGTGGTAGGTGCCGGCTACATTGCCGTTGAAATTGCCGGAGTGCTGCATGCATTGGGCAGTGAAACCCATTTGTTTGTTCGCAAACACGCCCCGCTGCGTAACTTTGATCCGATGTTATCTGACACCTTGATCGAAGCAATGCAGGCGGACGGCCCCACCTTACATACCGACAGCATTCCGCAAGCGGTCACTAAAAACGACGATGGCAGCCTGACGCTGCGGTTAGAAAACGGCGAACAATATGAGGTGGACTGCTTAATCTGGGCGGTAGGTCGTTTTCCAAACACCAGCAATATCGGTCTGGAACACACCAGTGTTGAGCGCGATGCGCATGGCTACATCATTACCGATGGCTGGCAGAATACTACCGCCAAAGGGGTTTATTGTGTGGGCGACATTATGGCCGGAGGTGTGGAACTGACACCTGTTGCTGTCAAAGCCGGAAGACTGTTGTCTGAACGCCTGTTCGGTAACATGCCCCAAGCCAAGATGGATTACGCCAATATCCCAACCGTTGTGTTCAGCCATCCACCTATCGGCACCATGGGATTAACTGAGCCGGAAGCCAAAGCACGCTTTGGTGACGATAAGGTCAAGGTTTATACCTCCAGCTTTACCTCCATGTATACCGCAGTGACATCTCATCGTCAGCCATGCAAGATGAAGCTGGTCTGCGTTGGCCCTGAGGAAAAAGTTGTCGGCATACATGGTATCGGCTTTGGTATGGACGAAATACTGCAAGGCTTCGGTGTGGCCATTAAAATGGAGGCTACCAAAGCCGATTTTGATGCGGTGGTCGCCATTCATCCCACCGGCGCTGAAGAATTCGTTACAATGAGATAACGAGTTGTGAATGAAGAGTATCCAAAAGGCAGCAATCGCTGCCTTTTTTACGTCCGCGAGCATCTGAGGTTGCAAGCCCGATAGCTCTTCGGCAGAATGCCGCTAATACCTTGCTGGGGAACATATGAAGGCACTTACCGGAACACTGCTATTATGGCTGCTGCTGATATTAAGCGGTTGTAGCTCTGCGCCTTCACAACCTAGTCAACCTGCAGCGGTGCCAGCACCTAAATCGCTGACACCAAGTGACTTCAAAACGGTGTTGCAACAATGGCAAGGTGTGCCTTACCGACTGGGCGGTGACAGTCACAAAGGCATTGATTGCTCAGGGTTTGTCAGTGTGACCTACCAGCAATTACTCGACATGTCGTTACCGCGCACGGTTGAAGAACAAGCAGAGTTGGGATTTGCCGTTACCCGAGCCCAGCTGCGCAGCGGCGATCTGCTGTTTTTTAAGACCGGCCGCCTTCGACGCCATGTAGGGATCTATCTCGGAAATGGCGAATTTATGCATGCCTCTACCAGTCAAGGCGTTACCATTTCTTCGATTAATAATGAGTATTGGCACCGCCACTACTGGCAAGCCAGACGTTTAGTGCCCTGATATGGTATGGTTAGACCGTTGACAGGCACTGTCCATGTCGCCATGTTTCTTTAGGGAGTTTTTACATGGGAAAAGCCAAAATCGGCATTGTCACCGTGAGTGATCGTGCCAGCGCCGGTATCTATGAAGATCTTTCCGGCAAAGCCATTATCGATACCCTCAATCAATATCTGATCAGTGAATGGGAACCTGTGTACGAAGTGATCCCTGATGAACAGGACCTGATTGAAGCAACGCTGATACGCTTGGCTGACGAAGATAACTGTAGTCTGATTGTGACCACTGGCGGTACGGGTCCGGCAAAACGTGATGTCACACCGGAAGCCACCGAAGCCGTATGTGATCGCATGATGCCAGGTTTTGGTGAACTGATGCGTCAGGTGTCATTGCAATATGTACCCACAGCAATTCTGTCACGCCAAACAGCGGGCTTAAGAGCTGATACCCTGATTGTGAATTTACCGGGCAAACCTAAATCCATCCGTGAGTGTCTGGATGCTGTGTTTCCAGCAATCCCTTACTGTATCGACCTGATGGAAGGTCCGTACCTGGAATGTGATGAAGCGGTGATAAAGCCATTCCGGCCGAAAAAGTAACATCGCCAATAACCAAAAACGCCAGACATTTAGCGCTGGCGTTTTTGTTGGCCTGACAAGCGTCTTTGGCTATTTACGCAGTTTGATATACAACTCTCCATCGTGGATCTGAATATCATCCACACCATCAGCAAAAGTATTCCAGAAACCACGGTCGCCAAATTCACTGACCAAATTGACATTTTTCATATTTCCCAGCCAAGCATTGGGGATCGGAACCCCCATTAAACTGACCCCAACCAACGCCACGACTGGTCGACGGTTTTTATCCAGATGGATATCCAGTCCCGCATTTACCCGTAAGATTTCACCGGCCATGATCGGAAAATCCCGAGGAATGGGTATCAGGATCTTGGCACTGGCGAGATTATCTGAAAAATCTATTGCCACCCGTTGCGCAAAATCTGGGCTGCGCGCAATGATAGAATTCACTTCCTTTTCACTCAAGGTGACCTGTCGATTAGCGTCAGACTCACGATAGGGCTCCGGCGTTAAGTCATTCGCTGAACCCGCTTGTCTACGTACACCGGAATCGCTCTGCCAGCCCAGTTGCTGCAGCTTTTTATCCAGCTTTTGCGTTTCTTTGTCGTTCAATGTGACGGGGCTAAACGGCTGAGGGAAAATATAGGTGCGAATCACTAGAAAGCTCACGCCTGCAGTGATCACTACCGCAGCGAGCATCATTAGCAACACCTGTGTACCGGTAAAGCCCTTTTGCTTTTGACTAGCCGATATCGAGTGGGTCATCTGATTATCCAAGGCCTCTTGCGCAATACGTTATAGTACCGTCGCTGGCGAAATAATGGCAAAAGTTGATTAATAATAACCCTCAAAAATCTTAGCCATGAGCTGGTCAACATGAAGAGGCCCCCGAAAGGAGGCTTCTTCTCTCAATTATCACTATCAACTGAGTAACTGATCTTTGATCGGTAACCGCCGGATGCGTTTGCCGCTGGCAGCAAAAATCGCATTACACAGTGCCGGGATCACCGGGGGTAATGCTGGTTCGCCCAGGCCGGTGGTGGGGTAATCGGTTTTCAAAAATTCGACATCGACCTCAGGTACTTCCGCCATGGTCAGCATTTGGTGCTGGTGATAGTTCACCAGCTTGGCGCCGTTATCAATGGGCACTTCCTGGTACAAGGCTTGTGATAATCCGTCCAGAATTGACCCCTGCACCTGATGCATGGCACCGCTGGGATTAACGATATATTTGCCGACATCACCGACTGCCCAGACTTTATGGATCTGTAATTTCCCATCAATGACACTGGCCTCGACGACCTCAGCAAAATAACCGGCGTGACTGTAATAACAGGCAATCCCCAAACCATGACCTGCAGCGACTTTGTTACCCCAACCGCTGCGCTCAGCAACAACGTTAAGTACCGCCGTCATGCGCTGAGGATTGAAACTGCCACTGCTACTCTGGGGATTGGCAAGCAGTGCTAACTGAAACGCCAGCGGGTCCTGTCCAGTCGCATGCGCCGCTTCATCCAGCATACTCTGAAACACCCAGGCCAATGCATTACTGCCAGGGGCTCGCAACCAACCGGTTGGAATATGCGCCGGGATCAGTGATGCGCCATATTGTAAGTTGGGGATGAAACCGGCAGGAAAGATATCGCGACTCATCTGGGCTGCCAACAAGGGCTGACCATTTTCACCGAAGGTCAGAAAATGATCCTTGAACGCTACCAGTTTACCTTGCCCATCTAGCGCCAGCTTGAAGTTGTGATATCCCGCCGGCCGGTAGAAATCATGCTGGAAATCATCTTCTCTGGACCACAGCAGTTTAACCGGGGCCTTGGCTTCCCGGGAAATCCAGGCCACTTCCGCCATATAGTCATTGAACAAACGTCGGCCAAAGCCGCCACCGGAACGAACCACATGGATAGTAATGTCCTGTTCTTTTAACCCCAGCACTTTGGCCACCTGCTTTTGACCGCTGACGGGGTTTTGGGTTGGAGCCCACAGCGTCAGTTTGCCATTGTGCCACTGTGCGGTGCAGTTCATCGGCTCCAACTGACCATGCGCGACAAAAGGATAGTAATAAGCCGCTTCCAGCACTTTGGCCGCACTGGTAAATGCGGCGTCAATATCGCCATCCTGCCGCAGAATTTGCAATGGGGGATGTGCTTGCAACACTGTAGCTTGTTGATCAAATCCGTGATTACTTTGTCCCGCCGCCTCACTGTCATGCCATTCAACTTGCAGCTGCTGTCGCGCTTTTTGCGCTTGCCACCAGCTGTCAGCAACAATGGCAACGCCACCATCCAGACCATAAAAGTCTTGATTTCCGGGCACCACCAAAACCTGACGCACACCTGGTAGTTTTTCAATCTCCGCTAGGTTGGCCTTTTTGACGGTGCCACCAAACACCGGGCACTTCTGATACACAGCATACAACATGCCCGGGACTTCAATATCAATGCCAAACAGTGGTTTACCGTGAACAATGGCCTCGTTATCCACACCGCTGGTGAACTGGCCGATAAGGTGCAACTGGTCATCGGCTTTCACGGTAACCGAGGCTAATGTCGGCGCCGGCAACTGAGCCGCAGCGGCAGCCAGAGCACCATAGCCAAGAGTCCGTCCACTGCTCGCATGAATGACCTGACCATGAGCCGTAGTGCATTCAGCTACAGCAACCTGCCACTGCGCTGCGGCTGCGGTTAACAGTAACTGTCGGGTCGCAGCGCCAATGCGACGATGCTCATCAAAATGTACCGGGGTACTGCGACTGCCGCCCGCGGACTGCCGCCCGTAGACTTCGGGCATCACCGGCGCCTGCTCCACTTGTACTTGCGTCCAGTCCACATCCAGTTCATCCGCAATCACCATCGGCAATGAAGTTTTGATGCCCTGGCCGATTTCCGGCGCCACCGACATAATACGAATACTGCCATCAGCACTGATGCGGACATAGGCATTCAGTGTCCAGCTGTCATCGTTACCGCTAACGGCAAATGCCTTCGGCAGATATAACCCCAGTAACAAGCCTCCACCAGCAACCGCGCTCGCTTTGAGAAATGCCCGCCGCGACCATTCACCGGTAACGTCCGCTTGAGATAACCCTAAGTCATGATGCTGCATCGCCATATTAACGTTCCTCCCTGGTTGGGGTTGCAGCAGCGTGCTGAATTGCCTGCTGGATGCGATGATAAGTGGCACAGCGACACAGGTTCCCCTTCATCCCTTGAGCAATCTGCATCGCTGTTGGTTGCGGAAATTGTTTGAGGAGTGATACCGCCGACATCATCTGCCCCGCCTGACAGTAACCGCATTGTGGCACATCAAGGATTTTCCAGGCCTGCTGTACCCGCTGACCGATATCGGTGGCCGCGATGCCTTCAATGGTCGTGATTTCTCGGCCCGCCACTGCCGAGATTGGCGTGACACAGCTCCGAACCGGTTTGCCGTCCAGATGCACCGTACAGGCACCACACTGCGCGGCCCCACAACCAAACTTGGTGCCTTTTAGCTTTAGCGTATCGCGTAGCACCCACAGCAGTGGCGTATCCTGTGCCACATCTGCCTGCATGATTTGACCGTTGATCTTCAGTTGATAGTTCACTGTCTTTGCCCTCCTGTGGCAGGCTCAGACGCAGCTCTCTGCGTGTGATATAGATGAGCGCCTGCATACCACAGGCGTTACAGATATTAGTGACGGTATGTCGAATAGCCCATTTAAGGTTTTATCAGCTCAGGCTGAACGTAAACTGAGTTGTTGGCACAGCGAAGTGGAATAAACTCTGGCCGTTAGCCTCCAGACTGGTCAACACTTACAATAAAGATTAGTATCTGCTACTGCAAATATGGAGTTTCAGGGAGTAATAATCTCATGGGTATCAGAGCAATTATTGTAGATACGGCCGGCACCACCACTGATCTTAATTTTATCCAGGATGTGCTGTTCCCCTATTCCGTTAAGGCTCTGCCGACATTTCTGGAACACCACCAAGATAATTTTCTGGTCGATGCCTGTGTCAGTGATACTCGCGATATCGCCCTGGAGGCGGATGCGGACCTTCCCCGCGTTGCGCAAATATTGCAGAGTTGGGTCAAAGAAGACCGTAAAGCCACACCATTAAAGACACTACAAGGGCTGATCTGGAAGGAGGGTTATGCCCAGAATGATTTTACCGGTCACATCTACCCCGACTTTATTGAAGCGATTCAGCAGTACCACACCCAAGGATTACGCGTTTACAGTTTTTCCTCTGCCTCAGTAGAAGCGCAGAAGCTGTTATTTAGCCACAGTGATGGTGGCGATCTGACTGAACTGTTCAACGGGCATTTCGACACCCGCACCGGCAGTAAGCTCGATAAGCAGGCCTACAGCAATATTCTTAACACCATCAGTTT
Organism: Shewanella yunxiaonensis; assembly: GCF_018223345.1. Taxonomy (NCBI): domain Bacteria; kingdom Pseudomonadati; phylum Pseudomonadota; class Gammaproteobacteria; order Alteromonadales; family Shewanellaceae; genus Shewanella; species Shewanella yunxiaonensis. The sequence continues at coordinate 3,717,213 of NZ_CP073587.1, forward strand.
AGCGCCCAAGCAAGTGTTATTTGTTTCAGACCTGTTAGGTGAATTGAAAGCCGCTGCGGCTGCGGGCATGCAGATCTGTCAAATGGTGCGCAGTGATGCGGTGAAGACGGGCGATTACCGGCAGATCCACAGTTTTAACGAACTATCACTCCAGTAACTACACATACTTTTCTGCTGGAACGGCGGAGCTAGGCTTCGCCGTTTTTATTTTTAGCGCTGTTTAATACTTGAGCCAGACGATAGCGATTGCTATGCTGAGCCAAAATTCAAACGAGCGTTTCATTATGGATGATTTCAAGCAGCGTTACCCTGATGCCTGTTATATCAAAGTCACCTGGGGCGATATGGACGCCCTGCAACATGTGAATAACGTGGCGTATTTTCGCTATTTTGAAGACGCAAGAATCGAGTTTTTCAACCGTGATTTCCCGCTGACCGAGATGTATAAATGCGGCATTGGACCGGTCATCAGTGAAAATCACGCCAGTTACCGAAAGCCGGTGGTTTACCCCGACACGTTATTGGTCGGAATTAGTAGCAGTCATATTGGTGAGGACAGATTCACTCTGCATTACGAGGTATTCAGCACCCAACAACAGTGTATTACCACCACGGGCAGTTCCGTCGCGGTAATGTTCGATTTCAATCAAGGCCAAAAGACCGCAATACCAGCAGATTTGCGCGCAATTTTACAGCGGCTGCAACAATAATCGGTCACAGTACTTGCGACTCATGGGCATTTAATTACACTTGGGCAAACGTTTTCATCTGATTGCCCTGTAACCATGCTCAAATGTCCGAAAGTTCTGGCGCTGCTCTGCTGCCTGCTGTGGCTGACACCGGCCTTATCCGTTGCCAAAGCGATTCCTAAGACGTATCAACCGCTGGCATCTGCCAGTGCCATGCTGGTAGATATGAAGAGTGGCGAAGTGCTTTATGCAGAACATGAGGATGTCGCCAGACCTATCGCCTCGGTCAGCAAGCTATTGACCGTGTTAGTCGTCCTGGATGCGAAGCAGCCGTTGAATGAACGCATCGATGTCAATGTCAGCGATGTACCAAGCATGGATAATGTGGTCTCACGTTTGCGTATTGGCAGCACCCTGCTTCGCAAAGAAGCCATTGCATTAGCGTTAATGTCTTCAGAAAATCGCGCCGCAGCAACACTGGCACATCATTATCCCGGCGGCTTTCCGGCGTTTATCAAGGCGATGAATAACAAGGCCAAAACCCTTGGTATGCGCCATAGCCATTTTGTAGAACCCACCGGTCTTTCACGTCTTAATGTCTCAAGCGCCAGCGATCTGGTCAAATTACTCAAAGCAACGCAAACCTATCCCATCATGGGACAACTGAGCAGTGCTAAAAATCGCAGTGTGACTTTTCACAAGCCCAGCTACAGCCTGGCGTTTTACAACACCAACCCGTTAGTGAATAAAAAAGGCTGGAAGATCCATCTGACCAAAACTGGCTATACCGATGAAGCGGGCCATTGTCTGGTGATGCTGACCGAAATGGCCGGACGCCAGGTCGCATTTGTGGTCTTGGATGCCTTTGGCAAATACACTCATATTGCCGATGCTAACCGGCTCAAGACCTGGCTGAGTACCGGCAAAGTCAGTAAAGTGCCCGCGGATGCGCTGGCGTATAAGCAAGAGGCCCAGCAACAGCAACAAACCGCGAAAAACCAGGAACCAAGCGATGGTGTAGAAACCACCGCCCAGCACTGATTATTTGTCAGGGTTAGCCTTGGTGGAGGTATCACAGGGCCAGAGTTCGACGGACTCTGTTTGATGGTTTGGTTTGCCAATCCAATGACTCATCGGCAAACATTGCCCATTAAAGCAGATGTCATAATCGCCGCCTTCTGGCGCACGCCCAAGTTTTAACAAGGGAATCGCTGGCCGCTTTTCATGGTAATGCCAACTGTCATCGCGAAACACGGCACCAGCAGGGATCTCCATGCCAGCACCAGTGCCTTTAACGCGGGCTTCAGTCAGCAATAAGCCTTCTGGGGTCAGCTGATAGTCTTCTTCCCAGCGGATCTTCTCCACTGTGTGCCACCAGCCAAGGGTAAATGTTGGCTGAGGCACGGTCGCCCACAGCTGACCTGCCAACCCCAGACACAATCCCAACATCAGCTGGCACTCCTCAAGGCCGCACGGCGACTAAACCACCAGTGTTGCAATAAGAACAATGCCACCAGCGCAAAACCAAGTTCATCACTCATCGGCGTTGCCAGGATCAAGCTACCGCCAGCAATAAAGCCCCACAGCCGCTCCCACCATTTTAATGGTCGAAGCAGATAACCGGTAAACACCGCGCCCCATAACCCAATCGCTAACATGGCCTTGAACACGACATAAATAATGGCAGTAATACTGTCACTTTGGAGCATCAATGCCGGTGAATACACTGACATATAAGGGATGATGAAACCAGCAATGGCAATACGGATAGCCCACAAACTGATCTTCAGCCCTTTTTCTTTGGCAATTGGCGCGGCGGCAAAACATGCCAACGCAACTGGCGGCGTTAGATCCGACATAATGCCGAAGTAAAACACAAACATGTGGGAAACGATTAGCGGCACCCCCAAATCGAGGAGTGCGGGCGCGGCAATCGAACTGGTAATGATGTAGTTTGGAATCGATGGGATCCCCATTCCCAACACCAGACAGGTAATCATGGTCAGTACCAGTGACAAGAACAGATTACTTTGTCCTACCGCGAGAATGTATCCGGCAACCGTTGAAGCGACACCGGTCAATGACACGATACCGATGATTACCCCAACCAGCACACAGGCGATCCCCACCGGTACCGCGTGGCGCGCGCCATCAACCAGTGCATGCACACAAATACGCAGCGTGTCGCGGCCACCTTTGACAAACCAGCAGACCACCACCAGCGCACCGATAACGCCAAACACCACGCCAATACCCATGCGGAAGAAACCGGCACACATCAGCCCTAGTGCCACCCAGAATGCAACGCGCAGCCATTTGGATGATACCTGCATGGCTATCGCAGATCCGAGAATGACGATTGCAGTCAACGATAAGCCGACGGTTCCGGAAAACAGCGGTGTGCGCCCGGCAAATAGCAGATAAATCAGCACTGCTAGCGGGAACAGCAGATACCAACGTTGGCTGACGGCCTTCCAGGGATTGGGACATTCCTCTTTGGGTAAGCCGTGCAAACCGGCACGTTTCGCTTCCAGATGCACCATCCAGAACACGGAACCGAAATACAGTATTGCGGGAACTAACGCGGCTTTAGCGATCTCGATAAAGGGAACGTTAATCGTCTCCGCCATAATGAAAGCCACCGCGCCCATGATCGGCGGCATGATCTGGCTGCCCATACTGGAGGTTGCCTCTACGCCACCGGCAAAGGCGCTGCGATAGCCAAAACGCTTCATCAATGGAATGGTGAACTGGCCGGTGGTCACAACGTTAGCCACACCAGAACCGGTAATTGTGCCCATCAACGCGGAGGAGACCACCGAAACTTTGGCTGGGCCACCCAATTTGTGACCGAACAGCCCCATCGCAAAATCGGTAAACAAACGGATCATGCCCGCTTGTTCAAGAAAAGCCCCGAACAGAATAAACAGGAAGATATAGGTCGCCGATACATAGGTCGGAGTACCATAAAACCCTTCCGTACCAAATGATAATTGGTTAACGATCTGGTCCAGGCCATAACCGCGGTGCATGAACTCACCGGGCAGATACTGACCTAACAAGCCATAGGCCAGAAACAAGGTACAAATAAATGGCAACGCCGGTCCCATCACGCGACGGGCAGCATCAAATACCAACGCGATCAGCATCAGCCCCATGAACATGTCCATATGGGTCAGGTCGCCCGAACGTTGGATCAGGTCAGCTTCAAAAATCCATTGATAAGCGGCGGTTGACATACCGGCCAGCCCCAGCAACCAACCTAATGGAGCCCAGAGCTTATGGCCTTTGAATGTAGGGTAAGTGATGTAAACAATCAGCAGCAAAAAGCCTACGTGTACTGCACGCAGAACTTGGGTAGAAACTGGGTGAAACGCCGCCGTGATCAGCTGAAACGCTGAAAACAGCAACGCAACCGTAAATAACGCTTTCGGCCACTCTGTGGTGGCTGCTTCTAAACCCTCATGGGATTCAGTCATATTATGTGCCTCGCTACTTCAAACTACAGTGAGACACTCCCCGGTTAAACCGGGGAGTGTTGCGGCCTATTTCAGTAAGCCGACTTCTTTGTAATAGCGTTCAGCACCAGGATGAATCGGGATCGGCGTGTTAGTCGCTTTATCCAGAGTAATCGCCTTAGCCGCGGCATGAGCGTTACCCAGGTTTTCAAGATTTTCAAACAACAACTTGGCCATTTGATAAGCTACATCATCAGATACTGCAGAAGTTGTGACCAACAAGTTTTGAATCGCAATAGTTGGCACATCAGTATCCTGGCCATCATAAGTGCCGGCAGGGATTACACCCGCCTGAAATGCAGCATTACCGGTTTTTGCAATAACATCTGCTGGGATCGGTACAAAGTTAACGGGCATAGTCGCCGCCAGATCACGCAATGCGGCCATACCTAATCCAGAGGACTGCAAGGTAGCATCCAATTGGCGATTTTTAATCAGCTCTACCGATTCCGCGTAAGGCAGGAATTCCACTTTCCCTAAATCATCATAGGTCAATCCTGCTGCGGCAAAAATGGCGCGCGCATTCAGTTCGGTACCAGACTTCGGAGCCCCCACAGACACGCGTTTACCTTTCAGATCCGCCAGACTCTTAATGCCAGCATCTTTATTAGCGACGATCTGAATATAGTTAGGATAAATCGCGGCTAACAGACGCAGTTTATCCAGCGGCTTTTTAAACCCCGCTTCTTCATCGCCTTTCCAGGCGGCGGCCACCGAATCACCGATGGAAAATGCCAGTTCACCGCGGCCCGCTTGCAACAGATTCAGGTTTTCCACGGAGGCCTTGGTGGCCTGGACGGAAGTTTTCGCCCCCTCAATGTGATTGCCATAGATCTGTGACAGAGCCACCCCCAGTGGATAATAAACGCCACTGGTACCACCGGTGAGAATATTGATGAACTTGGGCGCTGCCCAGACTGCAGAACTGACACACACCGCAGCGATAGCCCCAATAACGCCCATTTTTCTTATCAGTTTCATTATGGTGTTCCTTGTTCAATTTGCGGCAATTGCCGACTCTCCACCTTAGCACTATTTAACAACTGGTAAACAACTCTTCTAATGCTATTAACAAAAAATAGAGAGTAATTTTGGATTTAGCAAAAAACTCAAGGAGCTACTGCATATTCCCAGAGGATCTTACGTAGGTGATCGCTAATATACTGACTCTTTTCTGTTTTATAGTCATAGTGGACCAAGGTCGTAGTGGCTTCGCGGTCAGTTTATGCTGTTGCAGGCAGCGTTGGCGGATCTCAAGACTACTGTTGCCAATGCGGCTGATAGCACCTTCAATCATTACGGGCATCCCGTAACGCGTTGGTGCCATAAAATTGATAGTGAAACCCGCCACAATCAGATTCCAGTCAGTCAGCGACAAGGTGGGGTTAAAGATACGAAATAGTGGTTCACGGGCAGCCTCAAACCACACCGGAATCACCGTATTATTGATATGGCCCAGGCCATCGGCTTCATTGAAGCGTGGGATAATTTCAAATTCAAACTGATTGGTCATATTGCCTCCGTGCACATTTGATATTCCATCATAGAACTAATGCGTTCCCTGCACCAAAAGCGATGGCAACTGCCAATAGATAAACTCGACATCCGTGATCATATTGGAAAGCTGACAACCGCGTTTTGTGATAATTTCGCAGGCTTCTACCCACTTCAATTTGCGGGGTTCTTTACCCCCCTTAACCTTCGCCTCATTCAGCTTTTTGTCGTTAAACCGCCCCATAACTTGCTGCATATACGGATGCAGTTCGCTCCCCACTAATAGACGTAAATGGCTACCAAAGCCGGCTTGTCGTGCCTGACTGATGAGGATGCTGTGAAACGTTGCGATGAAGATTTGTTTGCGGTTGCTGCCTTTGATTTCTTTTCCGACGCGGGATTTCATTTCTTCAGCGGCAGCATTGGTAAAGGTCACGGCAATGATTCGACTGTCGGGGGAAGACAGCAATCCAAGCACACATTGAATTATCGTGAAGGTTTTTCCTGAACCCGGAGGAGCTGTGACCAGGTTATAACCGTCAATGTTGTTCCTTACCGCTAATTGTTCTGCTGTTGCTGGCATGTTTTCATCGCGCTGGAGAATTTTGCTTAGGTTACACCCGCAAAACCACCTCTCTCCTTCGATACCTCGGCAATTTTGGGCGAGTTGGCGTAGGAAACAGTGAGTTGCACAGATTTCGAGTCATGCGAAGATGGTTTCAACGCAATCAGGAGTTAATCACATAATTCGATTATCGAATTAGCAAACTCTGAATCGCATTGTTAATCTGACGAAAAAAACAAGGATTTACATTAAATGAATAACACCCTGAAATTAACCATTCCCGCACTGATGCTGTCATTGCTGACAGCGTGTGCCTCTACCTCAACCCTGTCCTATGAGCCTGAAGAAAGCGGCGATTATAAGTTTGATCCCGACAGCTCCTTTGCGATGAACGTGGTAGAGGGTTCCCTTGGCTTCCACAACGGCTTGCGTGATGCTGACGCGCCCAAGGATGCTGATACCAGTCCAACCGCGATAAACTATGCGGGGAACGCCTATCTGGGTCTTATGGCCAATGGTATTGGCGGGGCGTTGTTGGGATTACTGGGAACGAACTCTGGTGAATATCCGCTGGACTACGGATACGGGATCTATTATGTGCCAGTTTCCGATTTTTCTAAGGCAAGTCTGGATAGCGCCTACGCTAAGGTAGAATCCGATATCATTCACGCCATTGAAGTAGGGCATTCCGTAAAATTCTCTCACAAGGTTAACAAGCCAAGTGGTGATGTCAGCCTTATCTTCTCAGGTGACAAATGTACTGCCCTTAAATCCGATCCCAGATTTAATGGCTACTTCACCGAGGCGTACCTGAAGGCCCACCAAATCACACGGATAGATCAATGCGAACTTGGCGGGTACAAATCCTTTGATTTAATGCGATTTTCTCACACCACACCGAATAAGCAAAATGGCAACTATGCCGTGATTGGGATCAGGCATTTAGGCCAATACACCAGTCTGCGAGCAATGGCTCAAATGAATGATAATTTTTACTTTTTTAACCCGAAAAACATTATTAATCCTGCACCATTCGTACTCCACAATAACTTGGCATGGTTCTTCATCGACCCTGTCAAGGGAACATCAGCAACAGACGCTGCACGGTATAGTGTTGATGTGAAATCAATGGCGGCCAAATACCCAAACATGTTCCATAACTGATTTAAGTTAAGGCTCCTCTCGGCATTACCGTGAGGAGCCAGCCTAGGCTCTAGTTTTGAATCTCACAAATCAACGGCCTTGGATAGACCGAGCAATCTATTGTGCTTGGATCAAACGTGTTCTTGATCGTATTGGCGTTATCACTCATGTCCGAGGTCGAAAATTCTTGGGCAGCACGAGTTTCTGCATCCTGACGGGTCATATCTTGACAATTTCCATCGGTGTCACAGATTTGAGAGTTACCCAAAGATCGCCCGGAACCTGTCAGCCTTTCACTATCATAATCCCCCGTTGGAATAAGGTCTGAATCGTACAGTGTCGCCAGCCATTCAGGTAAAAAAGGCTGCCAAGCAGCCTTTTTTAAATTAAATCAGTAATTAATGGCCATACATGGCATTAATCTCATTAGCATATTTATGGTAGATCATTTTACGACGCAGTTTCAGTGTTGGCGTAATCAGCCCGGCTTCCATAGAAAAGGCCTCTGGTAACAGAGTGAACTTTTTAATCTGCTCAAATCCAGCCAGCCCTTGCTGCAACTGTTTCAGGCGCTCATCAAAGTGCGCCAATACCTGGGAATGACGGATCAATTCCACGGGAGACTCATAGCTAAGTCCTTTCTGTTTAGCCCAGGCTTCCAGCGCTTCAAACGCCGGGACAATCAACGCTGTTACGTAATTACGGGCATCGGCAACAATCGCCACCTGTTCAATGAAAGGACAACAGCCGACTTTGCCCTCGACCCGCTGCGGCGCAATATATTTGCCGTTAGAGGTCTTCATCAGCTCTTTAAGACGATCGGTAATAAACAGATTACCATTAGCATCCAATTGCCCGACATCGCCGGTTTTCAGCCAACCGTCTTTCAGTACTTCAGCGGTTTCCTGTGGCCGATTGAAATACCCGCGCATCACGGTATCACCACGCACCAGGATTTCGTTGTCATCGCCCAACCGCACTTCCACTTCATCCAGCGGCTTACCATTGGCGCCAGGGACCCGGTTATCCGGACTACAGCAAGCAACAGTAGCCGTGGTTTCGGTCATGCCGTAGCCCACGAGCAACGGAACATTAATGGCCGCAAAGAAGGCACTGACATGCGGATCCAGCGCTGCGCCACCACACGGCATATATTTAATATTGCCACCCAATGCCTGATGCAGTTTGCCATATACCAAGCGGCTCGCCAGTAACCACTGCAGTTTCAACCATAAACTGCCTTTAGCTCGCCCTTGAGAAGCCTCAAACTGGCGCTGACCCACCGCCATCGCCCACGCAAATAATTGCCGTTTTGATGCTGGCGCCTTAGAAAGTTTGTCCTGTACCGCGCTGTAAACTTTTTCAAGGAATCTTGGCACCACACAAACGGTATGCGGCTTGACGGCGGTCAATGCTTCTTTAACGCGATGTGTATCGGACAGATAGACATTGCGCCCACCGCGGCTCATCACATAAAAGCTCCAACCGCGCTCATAGACATGGCTTAATGGCAAAAATACCAGTGACACATCACCACGATTAAACGGCACCCGCTGGTGGTGCTGACGCATTGCCGAGGCAATATTACGCTGATCCAGCATTACGCCTTTGGGATCGCCGGTCGTCCCTGAGGTGTAGATCAGCGTCATCAAATCATCCAGCTGACTCTGGGCCAAGCGCTGTTCCAACTCAGGATGTGGTTGACCAGCTTCTTCGCTGATCATCTTGTCCAGATGGAAATGACTGAAGGACTTCAGCTCAACGTCGTTGTTGAACACAATCAGCTGTTGCAAGGTAGGACACAGCTGCTGCAACTTGCAGGCGAGGTGATATTGCTCATCGTCGGCCACACACAAAACCTTGGCCCCGGCGTCGCGAATAATATAAGCCGCTTGTTCTAAGGTAGAGGTGGGATAAATGGGTACCAATACCCCACGCGCTTTGATGGTGGCGATATCAATACAGGTCCACTGTGGACAGTTGTTAGACAAAATAGCCACACGGTCCTGCACTTCCAGACCACTGTCAATCAGTGCTGCCGCCAATTGATCAGTGATATTTTTGAATTGATTCCAACTGACTTTATCCCATGGGGCTGCTGTTTCAAAGCCTTCCAAGGCGATCTTATCCTGTTGCTCCTGTACCTGCTGGTCAAGCAACTTGATAATCTGATACTGCTCAAGAGACATGTTGTAACTTACCTTTTAGCTTACAGCTGTTTCGCTTTTGCCATTTTAACTCAAGCGCAAGATAAGCATAAACACTTTTGCTGCAATATCAGACTATCGTCCCATGGCAGCTTTGCATTACAGTCAAGAAAAGCAGATTACAGCCGCTGTACGTCAACCGAGACTTTCAGCGTCTGACTGTCGCCGCCATCAAAGATCACTCCCTGTAACGGCGATACATCGGCGTAATCACGGCCCCAGGCAGTAATGATGTGTTGACCATTGGGCATCAGGTCATTGGTGGGGTCAAACTCCACCCACCCCAATTCCGGCACAAAGATGGCAAACCAGGCATGAGAAGCATCGGCACCGACCAACTTTTCCTCGCCAGGTGGTGGCAAGGTTTCCAGATAACCGCTGATATAACGCGCCGGTAAGCCCACTGAGCGAATACAGGAAATGGCGAAATGTGCAAAATCCTGGCACACACCGCGGCGTTCTTTCAGTACCTGTTCTGCTGGGGTACTGATACTGGTCGCGGTGGCATCAAAGGTAAATTCCTGGAAAATTTTATGGGTGAAATCCAGCGCTGCCTGCAATACCGAGACACTGTCGGCAAAGGTATCCGCCGCATACGCTGCCAGTTTGGCAGAACGATGAATATGAGTGGAATCCAGCAGATACTCCTTCACCATCCGTAATTCCGGAGTATCGGCCTGCGCCAACATCTGTCTGAGTTCACCGCAGGTCGGCACCTGCAGGCTCAGCTGATTAGGCAAATCCTGTTCATCGATATCAAACACACTCTCCACTTCGATAAGGAGTTTTTTATGGGCTTCCTGAATCGAGAAATAAAAAGTTTCATTACCAAAATAATCTTCACCCGCGCTTTGATATATCGGCGTTGGCGTCACCTTAATTCGCCGACTCAGGCAGTGTTGCTTTTGGGTATCACGCGGCAACAGATGGGTCATGTTGTAGCAGAGCGTAACGGGCGCAGCGTAATGGTACTCGGTTAGATGCCGGACTTGATATCTCATAATCCCACCTTCCATTTCGCTTTGATCAGCTGTTGTGGTCCCGCCGTATGATCAAAATACTTATCGCTAAGTAATGACGTAAACTGTTCTAATTGTTGAATGATTTGACTCATCAACTGTTCCAGATTGTGCCGACTGCGAGTGCGGCGATCCACATGCGCCAGTTGGGTTAAATCCGCCAACTGAATATCGTTCATCGATTTTATGATCAATCGATTTTCTGGCGACAATGCCGATGTCAGACTTTCGCTGCGCGGCAGCTCATTGAGATATTTACGTAACTGATTGACCTGATATACCAACGAGCGCGGGTTAGTCAGATCTATCATTAACAGATCCAGCCCGAATTCAATGCGGGTACCCGTACGATAACGCCGACGGAACGAGATCAGCGCCTCTACACTCAACAACAGCGATTCCAAGATCAACTGCTGTTGGATAGTGGGCAAAGGTTTGCCCAACGTCGCTTTCAGCAATGTCGCCGTTAACAGTGCCCGCTCAGTACGCCGGCCGATTTCCTGAAACATCCAGTCCATACCGCGCAACATGCTTTCGTTATTTAACCCCGAAAGCGCCAGCAGGGTCGTTACCAGGCTGTCGAGCGATTCTTCCGGCACCGATGGCAAACCGTGTTTATAGGTGCGGTCGACTTCATGAATGTGGTCACGCAGCTCGTTGAGAATAATCCGGGTATCGGCTGACAACATCTCTTTGACCTGTTCTCCACAGGCCAACATCGCTTGCAGATTGGCTTTGATTGAACCGGTACGCTCGTGATCGGTCACCAAGGCCGCCAGTTCATCATTCGGATTTTCCAGTAACTCTTCGTTGTCGGTAAAGCCAGGCAAACAACCCGTGACTTGCGACATCGCCTGCAACAGAAGATCACGGGTTTCAGACGGTAGAGGCTCGACGCCATTTAACTGTTTAAAGATGGTGCGCATCAAGCGCAGGCTAATCTCGGCGCGCTCGGCATAACGGCCAAACCAGAACAGGTTTTCAATAACGCGACTAGGGAGATTGGTGACCTGTGCTTCATCACGAGGAAAAGCCGCCACAGTGGACTGTTCAACACTTTCGGGACGGTCACTGAGGATCCAGGTATCCTTGCTGCGAGAGCCTGACAGCTTCGTCACAATCACTTCTGAAGTAGACTCAGCCACCCGGCTAAGACCACCCGGCATCACGCTATAGCCATCTTTTCCGGCGACGGTAAAGGTGCGCAAAATCCCGGGTCGGCCATCCAGTTGTTGGCCGTGCCAGATTGGCGCTTGTGAGCCGGGGATATAACACTGCGCGACATAGCCCGCCGGATTTTTTGCCAGCATTTTCAGCGTTTCGGCTCTGGCTTTAGCATTCAGACTATGGCCATAAATACTTTTACTACCAAAACTACGATAGGTCGGCTTGATGATCAGTTGATCAAGATGATTGATGACGTAGTCATAATCCTGCGGATTACCGCACCACCAGGTACGCACAGAAGGCAGTTGTAATGGCTGTCCCATCAGGAACTGGCAAATATCCGGCAAAAAGGCCAGCAAGCCTGGTGCTTCCAGCACACCACTGCCCAACGGGTTGGCTAATACCACATTGCCATTACGCGCCACTTCCAGCAGCCCGGGAACACCGAGCATAGAATCAGCACGTAACTCTGCCTGATCGCAGAAAGAATCATCCAGCCGCCGCAAAATAACATCTACCGGCGACAGGCCGTTAAGTGATTTCATCCATACCTTACCGTTACGAACCGTAAGGTCGCCTCCTTGCACCAACGGGTAACCAAGATAGTTGGCAAGATAGGCATGTTCAAAGTAGGTGCTGCTATAGGCACCCGGTGTCAGCACCACAATGCGTGGCGTATCAGTTTTGTGACTGACTAAATCTGCCAGCGTCTGCCGTAGCGTTTGAAAGAACGCCGACAGGCGCAACACATTACTATCGCGGAATAATCCCGGCATCACCCGCGACACCACCGTACGATTTTCCAGCGCGTAGCCACTGCCGCTCGGGGATTGGGTACGATCGCCAATCGCCACAAACTGACCATTAGCGCCGCGCACCAAATCCACCGCATGCAGTATTAGCGCTTTCACGCCTGGAAGCCGCATACCATGACACTGCCGCAGGAACCCGGGATCAGCAAACACGATTTCTGACGGCACAATGCCCTGCTTCAGCAAGCGTTGCTCGCCATATAAATCGCGGTAGATCAGTTCAAAAAGTTCGGAGCGCTGTGCTAAACCTTGTTCTATCGCCGCCCATTCATCACTGGCGATCACATTGGGGATGATGTCCAGCGACCAAACACTCGGTGACAGCGGGTCATTGTTCAGATCGTAGGTTGCACCGTCATCCCGCAGGATGCGCTGTGCTCGCCGATAACGATCATCCATGCCATCGGCACCTAGACGGCCAATGTGCTCCAACAGCTGTTGCCAATGGGCACGGGGCGCCCGCCCTTCATCAAAGGCTTCATCAAAAGCGCCATCGGGCTTGGTATAAGGCACATTCGGCACCGGTGGATGTTCCGGTGCCGAAGGGTTGGCTAAGGGCGAACTCATTTGTTAACAGGTTACTCCGGCAAAATTGGCGCCTAGTATACTTTCTTTCTGAGATCTAATGTATGGGGGTATTCATGACTGATTTCCTCCACGGGGGGAGCCATCGGCCTAGGTACCTGTTCATTCACATAAAAATGACGCATCGCATTAAATTCAGGCGGCGGTATCAACGGTCCCTGAGTAAAGCCCTGTTCCTGGAAGCGGTTAACGCGACGAGCTTCCGCTTCGTTACTGTTGACCGGTACGGTTTCGAAGTTACGACCGCCCGGATGACTGACGTAATAGGTGCAGCCGCCAATCGACATGCCATTCCAACTGTCAATCAAATCAAATACTAACGGGGCATCGACGCCCAAAGTGGGATGCAATGCTGATGGTGGTGACCAGGCGCGATAACGTACCGCACCTAACATTTCGCCTTTGGTACCGGTAGGACTCAGTGGCACCCGACGACCATTACACGTAAGAATATGTCGTCCATCGGTCATACCGCTCAGTCGCACCTGTAACCGCTCAACGGACGAATCCACATAACGGGCAGTGCCGGAGTGTGTTACCTCTTCGCCAAGTACGTGCCAGGGTTCAATCGCCCAACGCAGCTCCAACTGAATATCATCCAGTTGCTGACGACCATAATGGGGAAAACGGAACTCTTCGAACGGTGCCAGCCATTCCAATTTGAATGGATAGCCGTGGCGTTGCAGATCATCGACCACCGATTTGATGTCCTGCCATACGTAGTACGGCATCATAAACCGGTCATGCAGCTCGGTACCCCAGCGGATCAACGGCTTCTTGTAGGGCTTCTTCCAGAAACGCGCCACCAGGCAGCGCAGTAGCAGCATCTGCACCAGCGACATTCGTGCATGCGGTGGCATCTCAAACCCACGGAATTCCAATAATCCCTGGCGACCACTCGCCGTCCCCGCAGCATACAGCTTATCGATGCAGAATTCGGAGCGATGGGTATTGCCGGTAATATCCACCAGCAGGTTGCGCATCAGGCGGTCAACCAGCCATGGCTGCGCGACAAAACCGTCCGGCATGTTAGCAAAAGCAATTTCCAGCTCGTACAGCGATTCTTCACGGCCTTCATCAACCCTGGGAGCCTGACTGGTAGGGCCGATAAACATGCCGGAAAACAGATAGGACAATCCCGGATGGTGCTGCCAGTAGGTTACCAGGCTGCGCAGCAGATCTGGCCGACGTAACATTGGACTGTCTGCCGGTGTCAGCCCACCTAAGGTGACGTGATTACCGCCCCCCGTCCCGGTATGACGCCCATCCAACATAAATTTTTCGGTGCCTAAACGGGACAGATACGCCTGCTCGTACAGGGTTTCAGTATTGTGTACCAACGCATCCCAACTGGTGGCCGGGTGGATATTGACCTCAATCACGCCCGGATCAGGGGTGATCAGGAACTTCTGCAACCGGTAGTCTTTCGGTGGTTCATAACCTTCGATGACCACAGGCAACTTCAACTGGGTCGCCACCGCTTCGATGGCATTGATCAATGCCACATAGTGTTCAAGATAGTTCTGCGGTGGCAGAAACAGATGCAATCGCCCGTCACGTACTTCCAGACAAATGGCGGTGCGCACCACGGGTTTAACAATTTTCAGCGGCGGTTGTGGCGGTTGGCCGGTCTGCTGTGCGGCGATGCTTGGACTGTCGACACCAACATCATAATTAGGCAAGGGATCACGTGGCTCAAACGGGTCGCGTTCGGTGTCCAGTTCCTCTTCGGTCATCGGTGGCAGTGAACTGAGCGGCAGGCGGAACCCCAGGGGACTATCGCCGGGGATCAAGGTAATCACCTCCGCTCGCAACGGCCAATGGCTGCTCTGCCACTGATAACCGTCAAACATCACAGGCAGCACAAAACCGGTAGGATTTTCCAGACCTCGCGTCAACAACTTCGCTAACCGCCGTCGCTCCAAATCATCTTTCAGATTGGCCTTACGCGGGTTAACCTCGTCTGGCAGATTGCGCTCCAGCCAAAGATAGTAAAGGGTGTCTTCAAATGCTGGTTGCAGATATTTCGCGGAAAGCCCCAATTCAGTACATAAGGCTTTGCCAAAACGTCGGGCCTCGGCTTCGCCAAAACCATAATTTTTATCAACCCGCGCCAGCCATTGTGGATCGTGCCACAACGCTTCACCGTCGGTACGCCAAAAACAACCGAGAGCCCAACGCGGGAGTTCTTCACCGGGATACCACTTCCCCTGACCATAATGCAGCAGCCCATTTGCGCCAAATTTGGCTTTCATCCGCAGCAGTAGGTCTTTAGCAAGGCGCAATTTATCAGCCCCCAGCGCCGCGGTGTTCCATTGCGCGGAATCCATATCGTCGATAGAGACAAAGGTCGGCTCCCCCCCCATGGTCAGGCGAACATCCCCTTGCTGTAGTTCATCATCCACCGCCCGCCCCAATGCCTTAATGTTTTCCCAAACATCATCAGAATAGGGCTTGGTGACTCGCGGATCTTCGTGAATACGGGTCACCACGTTGGTATAACTGAACTTCACTTCACACTTGTCGGTGTAGCCGGTAATGGGGGCCGCAGAAATTGGCTCCGCTGTACACGCCAGCGGAATATGACCTTCACCAGCTAACAAACCACTGGTGGGATCGAGCCCAACCCAACCGGCGCCGGGCAGATACACTTCGCACCAGGCATGCAGGTCGGTAAAGTCATGATCGGTGCCGGAAGGACCATCCAAAGCTTTCACATCAGCGACCAGTTGCACCAGATAACCAGAAGCAAAGCGCGCCGCTAATCCCAATCGCCGTAGAATTTGTACTAGTAGCCAGGCGGTGTCACGACAAGAGCCCTTTTTCAGGGTCAGCGTTTCCTGACACGTCTGGATACCCGCTTCGAGGCGAATGCCATAGCCAATGTGCTGCGATAAGCGGCTATTAAGCTCTACCAGAAAACCGACGATAGGCTTGTCCTTGCCATCAATGGTTGCCATCCAGGCATCCAGTTCCGGACAATCTTCAACGGTTTTTAGGTATGGTGCCAGCTCTTCCCGTAGCAGCGGCTCGTAAGTAAACGGATAGGTCTCGGCGTACTCTTCAATAAAGAAGTCGAAGGGATTGATGACCGTCATGTCGGCAATCACTTCCACGGCAAATTCCAGTTTGCGCATCTTTTCCGGGAACACCAAGCGCGCCTGCCAGTTGCCAAATGGATCCTGTTGCCAGTTGATGAAGTGCTGTTCAGGGGTAACTTTCAGCGAGTAGCCGTGAATATGGGTACGTGAATGGGGCGCAGGCCGCAGCCGCAACAAGTGCGGCGACACATTGATGTCCTGATCGAACTCATAAGTGGTGGTATGTTGGATGGCAATGCGAATGGTCATGCGGCATCCTCTTGGCGAAAGTGGAACCAGTTCTCAGTGATCTGGTGATGCAAGGCGATCATCCCCAACTGCACCTCATTGAGATATTCACTGAACTGCTGGTTGAGCGCCTCGGATTGTTCCACCCCTTGAGTATTTTGCAGCAACTTGTCGACATTAGCCGCAATGATGCCGAAACGGGGTAACGCTGCCGCGGCAATTTTAATTTGCTCCAGACAATAACGCTGTGACCGTGGGAAACAGGGATCGGTCAGCATGAAGGTTACCACTGACGCCCCGGTAATCGAGCAGCGCATGGTGCGGCGAAAACTCAGGTAAGCACTTTGTGATTTGAGGACTTTGGACCAGACCACTTGTCCCAACCGTACTTCTTCCTCTTCCTGCGAATGCAGCATCTGAAAGTTAGCCGCATCCAGAATTCGGGTATTCATATCGGCCCGTTCCAGAAAGCGCCCCATCATAATGAAATGCCAACCAGCATGACGGTCCATGGTCCCGGTCAACAGGCCGATAATCTTCTGACAACCTTCAATAATGGTGTTGAGATAGGCGTGACGCTCGGAACGGTTGATCCCTTGCTTGATGTCGTGGTGCGCGTATAGGTCAAGCTCATTGATCAGCTCCCACATCTCCCCGGGTACCACATCGCGGGTGGTACGGATATTTTCTCGCACCATTTTCAGCGACGACAGCAATGAGCCAGGATTGGTGTCATCTGCCAGCATGAATTTCACAACATTGTGCTCATCCTTCACTTTGTAGCGCTGTTCAAACTGCTCCACCCCGCCATTAATTTCCACCAGATTGTACCAAGACACGGCAATGTCTCGCGGCAAGTCATACATAAGGTCATCATAGACACTGACCAATCGGGCAATATTTTCCACTCGCTCCAGATAACGCGCACTCCAGTAAAGGCGCTCGGCAACCCGTGACAACATGCTCAGTCTCCTTTTGTCTCAACAATCCAAGTGTCTTTACTGCCGCCGCCCTGAGAGGAGTTGACGACCAGTGAACCTTTGCGCATCGCTACCCGCGTTAAACCGCCGGTAGTGACATAGGTGTCTTTGCTTTGCAGAATAAATGGCCGCAGATCCAAGTGGCGCGGCTCCAGCACATCTTTGCCGATTAACGTCGGTGCCGTTGACAGTTTGAGTGTCGGTTGTGCGATATAGTTACGCGGATTGGCTTTGATCAGTTCCGCAAAGGTTTGTTGCTCTTTTTTAGTGGAATGCGGGCCCACTAGCATGCCATAGCCACCCGATTCGTTGGCGGGTTTCACCACCAACTTGTCCAGGTTTGCCAGTACATATTCGCGTTCATCATCACGCTCACACAGGAAGGTTTCCACATTGGGCAGAATTGGCTCCTCGTTGAGGTAATAACGGATCAATTCAGGCACATAGGCATAGACCACTTTGTCGTCCGCCACCCCGGCACCTGGCGCATTGGCCAACGCCACATGTCCGGCTTTCCACGCACGCATCAGCCCGGGCACGCCCAAAACGGACTCGGGATTAAAGGCTTCTGGATCAATAAACAGATCATCAATGCGCCGGTAAATTACATCGACCCGTTCCGGCCCATAGATAGTTTTCATGTAGACACAATCATCGCGGTCGACAAACAGATCGGAGCCTTCCACCAGCTCGACGCCCATCTGCTGAGCCAGAAACGCATGTTCGAAATAGGCGGAGTTATAAATGCCTGGCGTCAACACTACGATTTCTGGTCGTGCGACCTTACGAGGCGACAGCGCTGCCAAGGTATCGAACAGCTGTGAAGGATAGGAACCTATCGGTTGGATATCATCGTTTTCGAACAGTTCTGGTAACACCCGCTTGGTGATAGCGCGGTTTTCCAGCATATACGAAACCCCGGACGGCACACGCAGGTTATCTTCCAAAACATAAAATTTGCCGTCAGCATCACGCACCAAATCAGTACCACAAATGTGCGCCCAGACCCCATACGCCGGCGAGACTCCGACACATTCCGGCCGGAAGTTTTTTGATTCCGTAATGATATGTTCGGGAATGATGCCGTCTTTGATACAGTTTTGATCGTGGTACAGATCATCAATGAAGCGGTTAAGGGCGGTAAGTCGCTGTTTCAAGCCGGCTTCGGTAACCGCCCAATCTTTGGCTTCAATCGTGCGCGGGATAATGTCGAACGGCCAGGCGCGGTCAATATTACCTTCCTCGGTATAGACGGTAAAACTGATGCCCATCTCCTGGATGGTAGCTTCCGCGGTAACTCGTCGTTTTTCCAATTCATCCGCGGAAAGGGAATCTAGGTACTTTAGTAACTGTTTGGCGGGAGGGCGCGGGGTTCCGGTTTGATCGATAAGCTCGTCAAAAAAGCCACCGGAATCATAATTTTTTATAAGTCTATCCATAACAGAATCGCCCCTCGTAATTATTACCGAACACCGCATCATTATGGTGCATTAGTTTAGACGGTGCGGTTTATCAATGCTTTAAAATGGTGCTGACGCTAATTAAATCTTCCTTTTTATAATCAACTAAATAGCATAATTGCGTTGATATATAGTCTGGATAACTATAAGAAATAGCAGATTTTATGCCAGAAGAAACGGGGCAAGATCTGAGTTCGCCATTCAAACGTCGTGCAACAGCTTGCTATAACACCGCTAGGTGGCAGCTTAATACACGTACCGTGGCGCGGATATGCACCGGATTTGTTACCACAGTAGCACCCGCAGCAGTGACTGCAAAGGCGTTAGTTAACATAAAATTTACCTTTGATAATCAAAGGTAAGCACTGTTGTTCCAAAATCTGTGGCACTGTTATCATGACCGACATTCGTTTGGTTGAAATGTGTTGGCCCAACCGATAGACATCGCCACCAATGGCTAAAAGGAAATCAGCATGAAACTGAGTTATGCTCGCTGGCTCGTACCGCTATGGGGCCTGACGATGGTCTATAGCGGCACGGTATCAGCGCAAACCGCCACGGATAAGGTACCAAAACCATCGTCAGACAGCTGTTATGTCAACGGCTTATCTGACCGCTTGCGCTGTGGCAGCGTTGAAGTAGCCGAAAATCCCAACAAGCCCGATGGCCGTAAAATTGCCATTCATTATGTGGTGATCCCGGCGATAAAAAATCTGGCACCACAGGAAGCAGTTTTAGGGATTGCCGGTGGCCCAGGGCAATCGGCGATTGATAATGCCGCAGGATTTGAGCGTATGCTCAGCAAAGTCCACCAGCATCGCGATATTCTGCTGATTGATCAGCGTGGCACAGGCCAATCTAACCCGCTGGCCTGTGACAGTGACAATCTGACCGAGATGCTGGCACATGATGATGAAGCGGTGGATATTGCGGCTGAAACCCGTAAATGTAAACAGCAACTGCAAAGCCACGCCGATATTACCCAGTACGGCAGCGAACAGGCACTGCAAGATTTTGAGGCGGTACGCCATCATTTGGGGTATCAGAAATTGCACCTCTATGGGGTGTCGTATGGCACTCGCATGGCACAGCTATATATGCGCGACTATCCGCAGGCGCTCAGTACCGTCACACTAGACGGTGTTGTGCCGATGCAGCAAAGCGTGTTAGCCATCGGCAGTGCCATTGCCAGAGCACAAACACTTGTCATTAGTGATTGTGAACAAGATGCCTTGTGCGGCAAGACGTTTCCCAAACTGCGCCAGGAGTTGCAGGAACTCAGTGAGTCGCTGCACCAATATCCGGTGATGGAAAAGATCCACCATCCGGTGACGGGAGAAACAGCGTTGTTGACTCTGACCCGCGATAAATTATTGGGGGCGCTACGATTAGCTCTTTATTCACCGTCCATCAGAGCGTTAATTCCGTTTGCCATCCATCAAGCCTATCGCAAAAATTACCAGCCGCTGTTGGGATTATTATCATTGCAAAGTGGTGCAATCGATTTAGCCATGGGGATGCATGCAGCGGTGGTCTGTGGCGAAGACTGGCCACGCCTGACCTCAGCACAACGCCAACAAGCCGAGCAGAGCGTTGTCGGTAAAGTGATGCTGCAAAGCATTGATGAGAGCTGCCCCATCTGGCAGATCCCGCCGGCGCCAAAAGAGTTTGGCACCCCTATCGCTAGCAATATTCCAACACTGTTACTTTCCGGCGAGAAGGACCCGGCAACACCACCGGCGTGGGCGGAAATGGCGATGACAAAGCTCACTCAAGCCAAACATTTGGTCTCGCCCTATGCAACCCATAATGTGGCGGCACAATCCTGTGCCGGCGACCTAATCGCCAAACTGGTGGAAACCGGTTCGATAAACCAGATTGATGGCAAGTGTCTGAAAAAAGATGTGCGCCGCAGTTTCTACCTAAATGCCAGCACTGTTGAAGCGATGCCGGAGGGCTTGCAATGATCAATGTCAGTAATATCAGCAAACGTATCGGCAACGTACAGGCGCTGGACCAACTGAGCTTCCAGGCGGAGAACGGCATGATTACCGGACTGCTCGGTCCTAACGGTGCAGGGAAAACTACCTGTTTGCGCACAATTTTCGGCCTACTAAAACCCGATGCAGGCTTTGCCGAAATCGACGGTATTGATGTTGCGAAGCAAACCGTTGCCGCCAAGCAACAATTAGGGTTGTTTCCCGATCCTTTTGGCTTATATGAGCGGCTGACACCAAGGGAATATATCAGCTATTTCGCCCGGCTCAGCGGCATGAACAATCGCGCGGCGAGCGCGGCCACCGCCCAGGTGCTGAGTAAACTGCGAATGGAAGATATTGCTGATCGTCGCTGCAAAGGCTTCTCGCAAGGGCAACGAATGAAAACCGCGCTGGCACAAGCCATCGTCCACCAGCCGACCAATATCATCCTTGACGAACCGACCCGCGGACTGGACGTCATGAGCACCCGGGTGTTACGGGAACTGTTGCTGGAGTTGAAGCGGCAGGGTCACTGTGTACTGTTTTCCAGTCATGTGATGCAGGAAGTCGCAGCCTTATGTGACCGGGTTATTGTTATGGCGAACGGCAGAGTGGCTGCCATCGGCAGTCCGCAGCAACTGTGTGAGCAGACGGGGCAATCTTCACTAGAAGAAACCTTTATTCAACTGATAGGCACAGATGAGGGGATTGCGGCATGATTGCTAAGGTCATTACGTTACTGCGAAAAGAGCTGATAGATGCCAGTCGCGACAAACGCTCGGTGTTAGCCGGACTTTACTATGCTATTGGCACGCCATTATTGATGTGTGGCCTGTTTATCGTGTTGATCAACCAGCTGTCTAGTCCGGATGATCTCCCGGTAAAAATGATCCATGCCGACAAAGCGCCGGACTTGGTGCGTTATTTGGGACAACAGGGCATCAATAACGAAACTGGTAAAAAAGCCGACAAATTAGTGCTGGAAATCAGTGAGGACTACCCGGCTAACATGGCCCGGGGCCAAAGCGCTGAGGTTACCGTTATCGCCGACAATTCTGATGAAAAAATGCAGGAATCTATCCGGCGCTTACAAAAAGCGCTGCAGGCGTATTCGGCAGAGATGGGCAGTCTGCGGCTGATTGCACGCGGAATTGACCCGCGGGTGCTGCAACCGTTGACAGTTGAGCTGCATGACCAGGCCACGCCAGATTCAAAAGGCGGCATGATCCTGGGAATAGCACTGTTTACGATGCTGTATTCGGTATTTATTTCCGGCATGAATCTGGCAATCGATACCAGCGCCGGGGAACGTGAACGCAACTCACTCGGACTGTTACTGAGTCATCCGATCACCACCGGACAACTGGTGCTGTCCAAACTATTAGCGGTGACGGTTTTCGCGATGCTGGGACTTGTGCTTATTCTGTTGATTTCGCATTTCGCTTACCCGATGGTGCCGTGGCCGGAATTGGGATTTAGTATCACTATCAGTCCATCGTTTATGGCATTGATGCTGGTGGTCGGTTTGCCGGTGGCCATGTTAGCCGCCAGTTTGCAACTGTTTGTATCCTTTATGGCAAAAACCTTCAAGGAAGCCCAGTCTTACCTGACCATGGTAATGTTCATTCCCTTGGCACTGGCCATGAGCGCCAGCTACAACATTGCCCCGGAAGTATTGAAATGGTTACCCGTTTCCGGGCAGCAACAAGCATTAATGGAAGTCATAAAGGGCAAAGCCATTCCCTGGTTGGAACTGGGTGCCGCTTCAGCGCTAACACTGCTGATAGCGGC
This sequence comes from Shewanella yunxiaonensis, assembly GCF_018223345.1. Lineage (NCBI taxonomy): Bacteria > Pseudomonadati > Pseudomonadota > Gammaproteobacteria > Alteromonadales > Shewanellaceae > Shewanella > Shewanella yunxiaonensis. The sequence goes on from NZ_CP073587.1 coordinate 3,739,951, forward strand.
TATACTGGCGCTGGCACTGACGCGCATGTTACGCAGTGAAAAAGTGATCTTCGGTCTGTGAGCACACAAAAACGCCAGCATACGCTGGCGTTTTTTATCACGAAATAATGGCGTTAGAAACGATACTCGTAGCTACCAAACAGGCTGCTATTGGTGTCATTGCTACGCGTTTCAAACTGCGAACGTGAAGCTGTGCCTCCGAGGGTTACCATGCCATTGAAAGCAGGCATACGATAACTGAGTTCTAACATCAGTAGATCTTCTTTGGGGGGCATCGGTGCCCAGCCGTTATCCACATTCTTGCCATCATCATTCAGCTTGGCATAGCGTAAATATGCCTGGATACCACGGCTATTGGTATATTGGCCTATTAATCCAAGCACATACACTTTCGCATCACTATCGTAAGTAGAGCCTAAGCTACGGCGATAGTAGCGGGAACCACTGAGATAGGTGCTGTGTTCGTAGAAACAGTTAAACGTATTGGGGTCGGTACCACAGGCCACCAAAGTGTTCGAGTATTCCAGAAACAGTTTGTACTGCTGCTGATTGAAGTTAAAGCGGGTATCAGCGCCATATAACTTGGCACAGTCTGCTAACTGCCAAGGGGAAGGGCCACTGGAATCTTCGCAAGTTTTCTCCAAATATAGCCCCACCGGCACACCGAACCAGTTGTCAGCGTAGCGGATATCATAACCGGCCATCTGGTTCCCTATCTTGCTCTCCAGCGAGGGGGCACAAGTCGTAGAACCATCAGAACAAACGGTATTGCCCGAAATCGTATCCCAGAAGGTGCCAAGGCCGCAGTCCTGCCCCTGTCCGCAGATCTGCGTGGTCCAGGAGAAGCCGATCTCTAATTGACGCAGCGGTCTCAACGTACCGCGGAAATTCCATAACGCAGTGTCCTCAACGGCACGGTCATCATTTTCCCAGCTGAAGCCAGTAGTCAGAGTCCAGGGACCGATCCAGGACAACCAGGGCGTTTCGAAACCATGGGCATCATTGCGACTCAGCATCAGTGATGGCATAGGTCTGGCATTGGTACTTTTGATGAGATCGGTGTCAAATCCAGGCCCCCACCACTGCGGTACACTCCCCATCGTTACCACCCAGTTGCCCAGAATGGCGGCAAAATAGGAATCATCCAGGCGTAACGCTTTATCATCTTCCGGGTCCAACGCACCGGTAACTGACAACTTGTAGGCAAACCGCTGACCGACATAATCATGCGATGCAGTAAGTTCGCCTTTTTCCCGGTAGTCAGAGCCGAAATGCTGAAAACGAGCACTATCAGTTGCCAGCGAAGCTTTGATTTTGCTGTTGCCTTCATTACTGATGGCCTGCTGGTAATAATAATTAACGCGCGCATACGCCTGTTGCTGCGCAGCGGTGAGTTTCTCGGGTTCAACTTTGGCCAAATCAGCCCCAATACCGGCCCACATCAGCGGATAGGTATTCACCGGCACGGTAATCACCCCGGCATCAGCCAGCGACTGAATGTCGGCACGCAGGTAAACATCACTGGTGTCGACCCAAGGCGCGGCGCTCACCAAGGCGCTGCACAGTAACGCGCAAACGCCCAATATTGATTTAAACCACTTATGTTGCATCAATTACTTCCTTGTTTTTTAAATACTTGCACCAGTGCTTTCGCGACTTCAGGATGGACAAACTGGCTGATATCGCCGCCATGTAGCGCCACCTCTTTCACCAATGTCGATGAGATAAAAGAGTTTTCTTCGGATGGTGTTAGAAACACACTCTCCAATCCTGGGAAAAGGCGTCGATTCATGCTGGCCAGCTGAAACTCATATTCAAAGTCAGACACTGCCCGTAACCCGCGCACCAACACGCTCGCCTGTTGCTGTTTGGCAAAATCCACCAGCAATCCACTAAATCCCACCACTTCAACGTTGGGCAGATGCGCCGTCACGGTTTGCAACATATCAACGCGTTGTTGCAGCGAAAATCGTGGCTGTTTCGAGGGATTAGCAGCAACCGCAATGACGAGTGACGGGAACAACGCTGCCGCGCGCTCGATCAGATCGGTATGACCATTGGTGACGGGATCAAACGTTCCGGGATAGATGGCTCTGGTATGCATTGCTCCTCCACTGCACCGAAGATAAATCTCGCGATAACGTTCTGTATCGCTGTTGGTTTATCCGTTCTTTGGTGCGCTATTCTGCCACAACTGTTAGTCTCATGCACAACCATCCGCTGTAGGATGGTTAACAGTTATTCGTCCGCAATGAGCGCCAGATACTGCTGTACTATGGTGTCCAATGTCACCTTGGAGAGGATCTCCGCATCGGTCACATCTGGCTTGCTATCAAGCAATTGATCCAGCTTTTTCGCTAATGCCACCGGATCTCGCCGGGGTACCAGCCATTGCGCCAGATTGCCCGTCAAAATTTCTGTTGGTCCGTGAGGACAGGCAGTGCTAATGGCCGGAGTTCCCAAGGCAAGGGCTTCCAGCAGTACATTGCCAAATCCTTCATAATCAGAACTCAGCACCAAAGCGCGGGCATGCTTGATCCACGGAAACGGATTTTGTTGGAAGCCCGCGACAATCACTCGCTGCTGCAATCCAAATTTAGTTATGGCTTTCTGCGCTTTCTTACGATTACTGCACAACAAGATTAACGGAAGGTTATGTTGCATCTGCTTTAACGCGGCAAACAGTACATCGTGACGTTTCTGCCGCGCAAAACGCCCAACGTGGATCAGATAATCACCTTTGGGCAAATCTTCGGGAATAAGCTCAGCTTGCGCGCGGATCTCCGCCAGCGCAAACGGATTATAAATGGTGGTCACTGAAGCCGGCATGATCCGTGTTGACTGGCGTAACTCGTCAGCGACACCTTCAGACACAGCGATAAGATGCTGACCATTCAGTGCTTTCTGTGCCCGCCACATCTCCAACCAGGCGATAGGCCCGAGTTTGCGCTGGCGTTTCAACTCCTCGTCCATTGAGTTATGCACCACACAGTACAAGGGCGATACGCCTGTATGTGTCATCAACAAATTGGTCTGATGCAGGTTGGACAGAAACAGATCAAAACGTCCAATGTTCTGCTGTAATTGTGTCAGGAAATTTTTAAGCTTGGCCACGGTGCCGTTGAGGCGCCAAAAACTGTCCAGATTGTGTTCATTGGCACCGAAGCAAAAGTGCAAAGGAATATCCACCGGGACTTCATGTTCAACCGCAGGTTCCAACACCAGCAGATGTGGTTCATGTCCCCGGGCTTGCAGTCCCTTTGCCAAGGTCAGCATCACCTTTTCGGCACCGCCGCCGGAAAGCGAATCAATCACAATAGCGATACGTTTAGGTAAAGTCGTATGGGACATTAGCAAAATCCTGATGCGACATGCCGGAGTGGGTACATAGTTATCGGAGCCCCACAGAGTCGTCTTTTTGTATCGATAACTCCGCTAATGCAGCATATTTATGAAAAGCATACTCGCCAAGAATAATCGCCATCAGCAATCCCCGCCAACCGTCTAAAAATCCTAAACTGAGGACATATTGCTGGAAAAAATCGGTGAAAAAACGCAATACCGCAAAAGCAATCGTGCTTTTTTTACCTTTGTTGGCTTTTTCCTGCGCCATCAGGCAAGCGTACTTAAGATGTTTTTCCTGCACATGCTGATAGTTGCGCCAACTGTAGTGTAACAGCGCGGATTTGAGTACTTTGATGCGCTGGTTGGGCTGCAACAACGTCTCATGTACCTGTCGTTCCTTAAACTTCGCCCCGACCTTATAAAACAGTTTGCCTTGTGGTGCGGTGTAACGGCCATGATTCAAAAACTTGCCGAAAAAATAGGTTTTCCAGGGAATTTTAATCATATTGACACCAGGATCGGCAACAGACAGCACTTCATCAATTTCTGCTTTCAAAGCTTCAGTCATCACCTCGTCGGCATCGATGGTCAATACCCAGTCATACTGGCACAGAGCCAAAGCGCGGTTACGTTGTGGGCCATACCCCGGCCAGTCAGTGCAATGCACTTCACTGGTATATTTTTTAGCAATTTCCACTGTGCCGTCGGTACTGCCTGAATCCAGAATAATCAACTCATCAACCCAACCGTGCAGTGGCGCCAGGCACTGTTCGATACGGTCAGCTTCATTACAGACGATCAGAAAACAGGAGATTTTATGTTGTCTCATGCGACTTCGCTCTTAGTGAAATATTTACTGGATGGGCCTTTGCTGTCGATTGCAGCAGTCTAATAGCAACTTTCGCTGTGTAATAACGTCCATCACCTGCTGCACAGCAATGTCGCTAACATAACCATTATCTGCGGCATAAATAACTGTGGACAGCGCACTCTTGGGTGGCGCCCAGTAAGGTTTACGTTGTCGCATCAAGGCAATCAACGGTACTTTTAACGCTCCAGCGAAATGCATGATAGAGGTTTCGACGCTAATGGCTAAATCGCTACAAGCAATCATCGCTGGCAGCTCAAAAAAATGGCCACTCACGGTAAACACCGCTATCTGCGACTGTAACGCGGTCGGTAATTGGCTCACTGCCTGTTGAATTTCCTGCTGTTTTTCACCAGTGACATTCAAGATAAATCGGCTTTGTCGACGCTGATTCACGGTATCAATCAACGCAAATAATTGGCCGATACTCCAATCCCGGCGATGATCGGTGGACAGATGATTAAGGAAAACTAACGGGCCGGATTGATTGGGAAAGTGTTGTGCAATCCACTGCTGAGCGGCGGTAAGGTATGGCTTATCGGGTCGCAGCGATGGCAGTAATGCCGAGCCGGCTAACTCAATCCCAAAAATTCCGTGCGCCCACTGATAATAACGGTCGGTGATGTGATGATCCTGCGGCAGTAACCTGATATCTGGAGCGAACCGTGCATTGGCTTTGCGATAAAACCAGAAACCTAAACGCTTGGCCAAAAAGGACTGGCAGGGGCCAGCCACCAGTAGTGCGGCAGGCGCGATTTTGCGGGCAATGCTCAAGTAACGTTTGCCCCGTGATTGTGGCAAGGTCACAATAATGTCGTAACCTTGCTGTGCCGCCTGAGCTATCTGCCGTTGCTGCTGTACTGGTGAATCGCAACAGCCCCACATGTTTCCGAAGGCAGGCTCAGCTTCAATCCATTGCTGCATAATGTGGCTACGCGCTAACCGCCATACTTGCTTATCGTTGCGATCATCATCCAACCAGATATCGATTTGCAGATGCGGGTATTGTTGCTTTACCGCTTCCAGAAAGGTTTTGATATACAGAAAGTCGCCTAACGCAAAGGGAGACATGACCAACAGTTTTTGGGCTTTCAGTAGTAATGCCTTGTCGATTACGGCCATTGTGTTATATCACCTCTCGATTCTGGTGCAGGATGGCTGCCCGATATCTATTCAGAGTAAAGCTTCAATTTGGGCGATGGCGGCGTCAAGTCCGTTACTCAACCCTTGTGACGCCATCTGCTGTTTGAGTCGGTTAATCGTCTGAGGTTCCTGCAACTGGCGCGAGGCCTCAACCAAAGCGGCGGCATTAAAATCCGCCTTCAGACACAGCTGCTGTCGTACACAACTATCCACCCTGGCAAACTGATCTTTCGACACCGATACCGCCAATGTCGGGACATGTAACGCCAACGCCTGCAACAAGGTGTCGCCACCTGCGAGTACCGCGCCTTTTGCGGCACTCAGTAGACTGATGAAATCGGTGTTATTGATTGCCGCGATACCGATAACCCCTGGTAACTGAGGCAATGCCTGCGGGTAATTGGGGCCATATACGACGATACAGGTCATGCCTGTTTGCTGATACATCGCCGCCGCCGCCTTGGCAAATGCATCAGCCACCAAGATGCCATCAACGCGATGACCTCCGGAACCGGCGTTAAACAGCCAAAAAGCGTCCGACTGCAGTTGGTACTGTTGTAGTAATGCGGTTTGTCGAGCCTGGTTAGGTGGACAAAAAACCGGCCCGATCACCAGCGGCTCCGACTTGTGTAATAACCAGAGTTTGAAACGCTCAAGCCAGCTGATATCACCGATAAAGAAGTGTGGTTGCACCACTAAATGACTATCCGTGGCGCAGATACGCTTCCATTTCAGACCACGGCTGCGTTTGCGGCGATGCTGACTAATAAACACCACTTTGGCGCCACAATGCTGAGCATGTTGCAACTGTGTGCGGCGGCCAGAAGCGTCGAAAATCGCCACATCTGGTCGATAATCTGAAATGATACGATTAACCGCAGCAACGCGCTTGGTTGGTGTCTCATCCAATAAGTCAGCCGCATAAGGACAATTCGCGGCATAAGGCGCATCACGATTTAAAATAAAATGGATCTGCGCCTGAGGCCAACGGCTAACGACGGCATCGGCTAATATCAGTGAGCGCATATACTCGCCGATGCCTTCAGCAGAAGACACCGGGATAAATAAAAATTTCAGGTCCTGACGGGACGGCTCTGCCATATATGCTTCCATTGATAATTACAGGTGCTGTTCTGCTATCACCTGATCAAAAACTTCCTGTACTGCCGCAACCGATATGCGTTCCATCAGGTGTTCACCTTTGGCGCGAGTTCCCCAACGTACCGGTTTATCCGGATGTTGCTCCGCAATCACTTGGTCATAGACGCTAACCACATATTGGCGCCATAAATAAGGCCCCGTCCGGCCGGGATTAGAATGAGCATATAAGCCAATCACCGGCGTTCCCTGAGTGACCGCCATATGGGTTGGCCCGGTATCCGGAGCCACCACCAATGATGCCTGACGTAAGATTGCCAGCATCTGAACCAAACTGGTTTTTCCAACGAGGTTGCTGATCTTACACTGACACGCGTTGATGATATCAACGGCCAGTTGCTGTTCCATGGCGGCAGGGCCACCACACAACATGATATTAAACCCCTTTGCCGCGGCATGTTCTGCCAGAGCCGCGTAGCGTTCTGGTAGCCAATTGCGTTCTGCTTTACTGGCAGCCGGGCAGATCACCAACCAGCGCTGCGTGCCCATCTGTTGCTGGGCAAATTCAGTAGCTACAACTGGCACTGGGATCTGCCAGCGCGGCGCTAGATCTGTTACCCCTAACTTGGCAGCAAATCCCATGAAGCCATCTAGTACATGCGGCGTTGCCAATGGCGCCACGTGTTCATTAGTGACTAACCACTGGCCTTCTTTAGCCCGTGCTCGATCAAAACCGATACGCACTTTGGCCGGGATCATCAAAGAGGCAATAGTGGCGCGCAATGCCACCTGCATATGTAGCAGTACGTCAAAACGGCGGCCGTGAAATGCATGTTTGAGTACCCGATAACTTCGCCAACCTTGGGATTTATCAAACACGACAAACTCAATTCCCGGCAAATGTTTAAGCAGCTGATACTCCACCTTACCAATCACCCAGGTGATCGCTAGCGCCGGATATTGCCGCTGGATCGCCTGCACCATGGCAACCGCATGGCAAACATCGCCAATCGCAGATAAACGCAATAAACACAGTGAACGGATTTGGCGGGGATCAAAACTCATCGGAACAAATGCCGGTAATGGGATGCAAGCCCCGGATCTTAATGTAGAATGGCCGCAGGTTCCATGCTTACACATTAGATTTCCCATGCAACTGATAAAAACCGCCAACGGTTGTATCGCTACCACGAAGACAACGCCTTCGGATATCACCCCGGAATGGTTCCGCGAATCGTTCTGGCGGCAACGCCAGGCGATCACTGGCTCATCCACCGGCCGTTACATCACCTGGTTTGTGCAATATGACCAGCAACAGTGGGTGCTGCGCCATTACTGGCGTGGCGGTCTAATGGAAAAATTCAGCAAAGATGCCTATCTGTTTACCGGTTCCAACCGCACCCGTGCAGTGGCAGAGCTGGCGCTCCTAGAAAAGCTGTATTTGCAGGGTTTGCCGGTACCCAGACCCGTCGCGGCCAATGTGGAACGCTTTGGTCTGTGGTATCGCGCCGACATTCTGATTGAGCGCATTGCGGGAGCGCAGGATTTGGTCGCAATACTCGCGAACACCCCCATGAGTGACACCCAATGGCAACAGCTTGGTGCCCAGATTGCAGAATTTCACCGTTGCGGCGTGTACCACGCCGATCTTAACGCTAAGAATATTCTGCTAAGTGGCAACCAGTTCTATCTGATTGATTTTGATCGTGGCAGTGAAAAAATCCCTTTGAAAATCTGGCAGCAAGCGAATCTGGACAGATTGTTGCGCTCATTCAATAAAGAACAAGGCAAACAGCCAGCACTGGCATTTAATGCGCAATGCTGGCAATGGTTAATGGCAGGATATAACCGCGTTAACCCGCTGGCTTGATTGTCGCCAGCTGTTGCAGTACCAATGAGGTTTGACGCTGCAACGCGCCTTTGTTAGCCGCGACCACAGATAAACTGGCACGGCTGGCATGTTGCCAACAAGCAGGTTCCGCCCATAACGGCTGTATTGCGGCAGCCAGTTGTGATGCATTTTCGACAAGCTGCATCGCGCCTGCAGCCACCAGCATTTCACTGATCTCTTTAAAATCCCAATGATTAGGCCCTTCAAATACTGGTAATCCTAACGCGGCGGGCTCCAGTGGATTATGACCACCATTATTGATCAGCGTGCCGCCGATGAAGGCAATATCAGCACAACTGTACAAAGCCAATAATTCCCCCATGGTATCGCCCAGCAGCACTTGGGTATCCGCCGAAAGGTCGCGACTGACACTGCGACGCACAAAACGTAAACCACTGCGTTGGATCGTTTCCGCGGCATTATCAAATTGTTCGGGATGGCGCGGCACCATGATCAGCAAAGCATCTGGCGATTGTTGCAATAACAACTTATGACACGCCAGCATCGCCGCAAATTCCCCCGGGTGCACACTGCCAGCAATCCACACCGGTGACGACTGTCGGCCCCATAGCTGGCGTTGCGCCCGCGCACTGGCGAGCTTGCTTTCATCCAATTGCAGATCAAATTTAAGGCTGCCGCAGACATGCAGTTTATTCAGCGCCACCCCTAAGTCCGCAAAGCGTTGTGCTTCCACCGCCGTTTGCACCGCGATATTGTCGAGCGACTGCAACATCGGCCCGCTGAGTTTTCGCCACTTATGGTAGTTCGCTGCTGACTTAGCGGATAAGCGGGCATTGGCTAGTAGCAGTTTGGCACCTTGCTTTTTGGCTTGTTGCAATAGATTGGGCCACAGTTCGGTTTCCATAATAATCAGCAGTTGTGGTTGCAGATGCTTTAGAAAACGCCGCACACACCACGGCAGATCAAATGGCAGATATTGATGTTGCACACTGTCGCCTAAGGCTTTCAATACTTCCCGAGAACCGGTTGGACTGGTAGTGGTCACCATGAGGGTCAAATCAGGTCGTTGTTGTTGTATCGCTCTGATCAGCGGTAATGCCGCCAACGTCTCGCCCATAGAAACGCTGTGGATCAGCACATCACACTGGCGAATTTTTCCCAGACCAAAACGCTCACCCCAACGTCCTCGATAATCGGCGCTTTTTATGGCCCGGACTACCAGATATAGCAGTAGCAAGGGCGTGAGCAGGTACAACAATATAGAGTAATAACGCAGATTCATCAGGCAATTATCAAAAGGTTCAACCACAATAAGGAGAATGTTAACATAGTCGCTGGGACTGCAATAACCAGGACGTGTGTTTACCAAGGAACACTATGAAAACTCGTGACCGAATCATCCAGGCTAGCCTGCAGTTATTCAACGAAAATGGCGAGCGCAGTACTACCACTAACCATATTGCCGCCCACCTCGGCATGAGCCCAGGCAATCTCTATTACCACTTCCGTAATAAAGAAGACATCATTCGCAGCATTTTTACCCTGTACGAAACCCACCTGGAATCAGCCTTTCAGCCTTATGATCAACAGCAGCTCAATGTGGAGTTACTGATAAGTTACTTCGATGCAATTTTCTACACCATGTGGCAATTCCGGTTTATGTACGGCAATCTGGTGGATATCCTCGGTCGGGATGAGCTGCTAAAGCAACGGTATCTGAAGGTACAAGTCCGTGTACAAGCCCACGCCACCAAGTTGCTAACCCAATTATGTCACGATGGCTTTCTGAGTATCGACGCGGACAAAATCGCCAAACTGGCGGACACAATCCGTATGATAGTGAGCTTCTGGATCAGTTATCAGCTGACACAATCTGACAGCACCGGGATCACCAAGGCGGCATTGTACGAAGGTGTTCTGCGCGTACTGATGATCTTTCGTGGTTATGCCACTGCCAGCTCAACAGAAACATTTATCCGTCTCGAACACCACTATGCGGGGCTGGCCAAGAAACCGCTGTAACACTGCAAAACTGGCAATAACCCATTACACTTGCAGCGAATACTCGTGAGACTGGGCATAACAACGTCCTCAGATTTTTTGATGAAAATCAGGAGTCTGACTGAATATGGCTAATGCCACGCCAGCACAGCGAAAAATCACTGTAGAGCGGTTTGCTTTAGGGTTAAAATGCCGCCACTCCACGAGTCAGAATAACCAAACCAAGGAGACTTCAGGTGGCATCTTCCTCTTTCTACGCCCAAATTCAGCAACAACTGGCTGACACTAAAGCCGAAGGTCTGTACAAAAATGAGCGGGTGATTGTCTCCCCGCAGCAAACCGCAATTCGCGTTGGTGAGCACGAAGTGATCAACTTCTGCGCCAACAACTATCTGGGGTTAGCCAACCATCCTCAGTTGATCAAAGCAGCCCAACAAGGCATGGAAGAGCATGGCTTCGGCATGGCTTCCGTGCGTTTTATCTGCGGGACCCAAGACATTCATAAACAGTTGGAAGCCAAAATTTCCGCGTTTCTGGGCATGGAAGATACCATCCTTTACTCTTCTTGCTTTGATGCGAACGGCGGTTTGTTTGAAACGCTGTTAGGCGCTGAAGATGCAATTATCTCTGATGCGTTGAACCATGCCTCCATCATTGATGGAGTGCGTCTGTGTAAAGCCATGCGCTTCCGTTACGCCAACAATGATATGGCCGATCTGGAGCAGCAACTTCAAGCCGCCAAAGCCGCCAATGCTCGCCATATTCTGATCGCCACTGACGGTGTGTTCTCAATGGACGGGGTAATCGCCAACCTGAAAGGCATCTGTGACTTAGCCGATCAGTACGGGGCACTGGTAATGGTCGATGACTCTCATGCCGTCGGCTTTATTGGCGCGCATGGCCGCGGCACTCACGAATACTGCGGTGTGATGGGCAGAGTTGATATCATCACTGGCACACTCGGCAAAGCACTTGGCGGGGCCTCCGGTGGCTACACTGCCGCCAAAAAAGAAGTGATTGACTGGTTACGCCAACGTTCACGCCCTTACCTGTTTTCCAATTCTCTGGCCCCGGCAATCGTTAGCGCCTCGCTCAAGGTGCTGGAACTGCTAGAGAATGGCGATGATCTGCGTAACGCCGTTTGGGAAAACAGTCGCTATTTCCGTGAAAAAATGACCGCCGCAGGCTTTACGCTGGCAGGCGCTGACCACGCCATCATTCCAGTGATGTTAGGCGATGCTAAACTGGCCAGCGATTTTGCTGACGCCCTGCTTAAGGAAAATATTTACGTTATTGGTTTCTCATTCCCGGTAGTTCCGAAGGGCCAGGCACGCATCCGAACCCAAATGTCGGCCGCGCATACCAAAGCACAACTGGATAAAGCCATTGAAGCCTTTACCCGCATCGGTAAACAGCTGGGCGTTATCTGATAATTTTCAGGAAAATATGATGAAAGCTCTCAGTAAACTCAAACCCGAACAGGGTATCTGGATGGTCGATGTGGCGGAACCGACAATGGGGCCCAACGACCTGCTGATCAAAATCCGCAAAACTGCCATCTGCGGCACGGATGTCCATATCTACAACTGGGATGAATGGTCACAAAAAACCATTCCGGTTCCCATGGTAGTCGGTCATGAGTATGTCGGTGAAGTGGTTGGTGTCGGTGACGAAGTGCGTGGTTTTAAAATTGGTGACCGGGTGTCTGGCGAAGGTCACATCACCTGTGGTCACTGCCGCAATTGTCGCGCCGGTCGGACCCATCTGTGCCGTAATACATTTGGTGTCGGCGTCAACCGAGAAGGTTGCTTTGCCGAATATCTGGTGATCCCAGCATTTAACGCCTTCAGAATTCCGGATGATATCAGCGATGAGCTGGCATCTATTTTTGACCCCTTTGGTAATGCGGTACATACCGCGCTGTCATTTGATTTAGTTGGTGAAGACGTACTGATCACCGGTGCCGGTCCTATCGGCATTATGGCGGTCGCTATCTGTAAACACGTAGGGGCTCGTCATGTGGTTATCACTGATGTAAATGACTACCGTCTGGAACTGGCCCGTAAAATGGGTGCAACTCGTGCGGTAAACGTCGCCAAACAGGATCTGAAGCAGGTAATGCAAGAGCTGAAGATGACGGAAGGCTTTGATGTGGGATTGGAGATGTCCGGGGTGCCATCAGCGTTCCATGCCATGCTCGACACGATGAACCACGGCGGCAAAATCGCCATGCTCGGTATTCCTGGCGGCCAGATGGCCATTGACTGGAGCAAAGTGATCTTCAAGGGCTTGGTGATCAAAGGGATCTACGGTCGCGAAATGTTTGAAACCTGGTATAAAATGGCCAGTCTGATCCAATCGGGTCTGGACATTTCGCCAGTGATCACGCACCGCTTTGCCATTGATGACTTCCAACAAGGGTTTGATGCCATGCGTTCAGGACAGTCTGGCAAAGTGATCCTTAACTGGGACTAATCTTTTGACAGGGCACTGTACTGAAGCAGTGCCCTGATGCAAAATGTGAAATATCTCTCACTTATAACTTCAGGTCGTACATGAGTGCTTTCCAAATAATCTCTGCCACCAAATTAAAACAGATGCAGCAACAGGCAGATGTGCAAATCGTCGACATCCGCGATGCTGGCAGTTTTGAAAAAGGCCACATTCCCGGTGCTATCCGGCTTGGTAATGACAATCTGGCAACTTTTATGGCACAGGCCGATATGGAAAAGCCCTTGGTTGTCGTTTGCTATCACGGCATCAGCAGCCAAAGTGCTGCCGAATATTTGCATCAGCAAGGTTTTGATGATGTTTATAGTCTGGAAGGTGGTTTTGCTGCCTGGCCTTGGTACGACTAATGATAGAAATTGGCCAACTTCCAAATGAACGTGCAGCATTGGCGCTGATTGACTATCTGCGCGGCCAGGGTATTGAATGCCAGTTAGTTCATCTGGAACGAGGTGTTGCCATCTGTGTTGAACAACCACAACACGCCGAGGCCGCCCGCAAAGCCTTTTTCGATTTCATCCACAACCCCGGTGATAATAAATATCGCCAAGCCTCCTGGGAACACGGTGACAACCGTCAGGCTCCGGACTACGGCGCGCCTTCACTCCAGCTATTCAGTCAATTTATTACCGGTGCAGGACCAATAACACTGCTGGTAATGTTTTCCTGCATTGTTATCTTCGCCATTATGAATCTCGGCGGAGATGAAACAGTATTCAATGCCCTCGGCTTTTTTGGCAGTTCGGCTAATGCCACCCCCGCACAAGTCTGGCGGTTGTTTACCCCGAGTCTGTTACATTTTTCAGCTTTGCACATCGTATTTAATCTGATGTGGTGGTGGGTGCTGGGGGGCCGCATTGAAACGCGCATTGGCAGTGCGCCGTTATTATTACTGTTGTTGGTGGCCGGAACCTTACCCAACCTGGTGCAATATTTTGTTTCGGGCCCTGATTTTGGGGGACTTTCCGGCGTGGTCTATGGACTCCTGGGATATTGCTGGTTGATGGGACGCTTAAAACCGGCTGCCGGGATCACCGTACAACCGGCAGTGGTTGGGTTTATGCTGTTATGGCTCGCATTTGGCTTTACCGGAATGTTTGGTCTGAATATTGCCAACGGTGCCCATATGGCTGGATTAGCCGTCGGGATGGCGCAAGGTTGGCTGGACAGTCGTAAGTAATCTCATCTCAGCCTGTTGTATTCACTTACAAATTTTGTTGTCACACAACCCCTTATCTTTGCTGGGTTTGTGCATCCCAGTGTCAACATCTGCGCATCATGCTCTTGGTAAACCACCTATTACTGGGTAATGTTAAGACTTTGTTTCTGACCGATTAGTCGTATGAAAAATCTCATTTGCCTATTAGCGCTGTTGACCATGGGCTGTGCCCAACATGCTGAGAAGCCACTTAAAAACGCACTTAGTGCCATTACTAAAGAATCTGGCGGCATCATGCCCGCTGGACAGAAAGCATTACACTTCACCAAAGCGGAATTACACTGGCAAGTGTTTCCCGACAGCCAGCGGATTAGTGGTCATGCGGTATTAACCTTTACAGCCAAAGCGGCAATATCCGCGATGTCCGTCGACCTTGATCCCAAACTCGCCATTAGCCAGATACGAGTTAATCAGCAAGCCCTCCCCAACCGCGAATGGCACAACCCTGATGGGCGGCTGCAGATCCAGTTGCCACAGCCAGTCACGCAGGGAAGCACCTTTAGCGTCACTATCGATTACGCCGGTAAACCCCATGTCGCCAAGCATGCGCCATGGGATGGCGGTTTTGTCTGGGCCAAAACCGCTGATGGTCAACCCTGGATTGGCACAGCAGTTGAAGGTGAAGGATGTGACCTGTTCTGGCCTTGTATTGATCAACCTACCGGCGAACCCGAAACGGCTGAGTTATTTATCACCGTGCCAGCACCGCTGGTCGCGCCGTCAAATGGCATATTCAAAGGCATGACTGAAACAGACGGCTGGCGCACTTATCATTGGCTGGTTACACAACCCAATACTTATGCCATTGCCCTTAATATTGCCCCGTATGAAAAGCTGGAAGCCACCTATCACAGTCGCTTCGGTAACAGTTATCCAATGGATTTTTGGTATCTTAAAGGTGAAGAAAAGCAAGCCCGAGAGCTCTTTGCAGAATTTCCGCAGCAGCTGGACTTTTTCGAACAGATGATAGGGCCTTATCCCTTTAGTAACGAAAAAATGGGCGTGGTGCACACGCCATATCTCGGCATGGAACATCAAACAATCAATGCTTATGGTAACGGTTATGCCAAAAGCATTTTTGGTTATGATGGTCTACTGCAGCATGAATTGGCCCATGAGTGGTTCGGTAATCAGGTCACCAATAAAAATTGGGATGACTTCTGGATCCATGAAGGTTTTGGGACCTACATGCAACCTCTTTATGCACAATATCTGTGGGGCGATATGGCCTATGATGCGCAGTTGTATCAGATCCGCGCCAAGATAACCAACAAGGCACCGGTCGTATCGGGTCAGTCACAAACCGAAGAATCGGTTTACGATCCGGAACGCGGCCCAGGACAAGATATCTACAACAAAGGCGCCTTAGTGTTACACACGCTGCGACACTATCTGGGAGACGACAAGTTTTTCCAGGCGGTTCGTGAATTAGTCTATGGTGCCGCTGATCCACAGCCAGGAAAATTTAAGCCGCGTTATAGCAGCACCCGGGAATTCATTGATATCGTCACACGGATCAGTGGTAGTGACATGCACTGGTTTTTTGATAATTATCTTTATCAGGCACAACTGCCGGCATTGGCTGTGACGCGTCACGGGGCCGAATTACAACTGCAATGGCTGCGCACTAAATCAGCATTTCCGATGCCGGTGGAAGTCGCGGTGGACGGCAAACTCTATACCGTTGCCATGCCAGGAGGTCAGGGAAGTCTTAACGTCGGTTCCGCCACACGGATTCAAGCAGATCCGCACCAGTTCATCCTGAAAGATCAGCCGCATTTTGCGATTTATCAGGCGTGGCAACAGGCCAAGAAAGACCAGGCGAAAACGCAAAAGAAATCCGCAACAAAAACCAATTAAGGCGAATTGGCTAAGCCCAAGGAAAGCCGTTCTGTAGGAACGGCTTTTTATCGATGTAGGGGTTATGCTAACTCCAGCACTTTCGCCACCAGCTTTTCAATGCCTGAATTGGCTTCAGCGATTGATCCAGCCAGCATATAGGCGGGAGTACTGACAATTTTGCGCGCACTATCGACAACAATATCCGTCACCGGCGTATTTACATGCTCGCCGCCCATCGCACAAAAAGCACTGGCAGTGGCAGCATCATTACCAATGGTGCCCTTAGCCCCTTTATCATAAAGTTTAGGGATCATTACCGGGGCAATACAGATAAACCCAACCACCTTATTTGCAGCGATAAATTGTTGAATAAAGTCGCTCACTTCCGGCGCAACTTCCGTGGCAGCGCCAGCCACCGCAAAATTGCATAAATTTTTAGCCGCGCCGAAGCCGCCTGGGATCACCAAGCCATCAAACTCTGATACCTGCAATGCCGTCGTCGGCAATATATCACCACGGGCAATACGAGCGGCCTCTACCAACACATTACGCTGTTCACCAGCAGCAACATTACCCGTCAGGTGATTCACCACGTGCAGCTGTGAAATATCCGGCGCAAAACATTGGTATTGGGCTCCGGCTTTTGACAACGCCAGTAACGTCAGTACCGCCTCATGAATTTCACTACCATCAAATACACCACAACCACTCAACAGTACCGCGATTTTTTTCATTAAAAATTCCCTCTTATGTCATTTATGTTTAATAAAAGGTTATACAGATGTTGATCCGCTCAAAAATCATGCTAATTTATTTCTTCTATTCCAGCGAGCACAGACAACCGTCCGTCTCCGTCGTAAATCTGGAAAGGGAATTTTAGAAATCCACAACCGGGAAGATTTACACAAAACAGAATCCAGTTCACAACAATTAAAAATAACATTAAAAATCATAATATTAGATAACGAGATCTGTTCACTCCAAATCTTGCAGTTATTTTGTCAACTTTTTAACTCACAGACTTATCCACAGGATGCGAGTCAATTTGTCGTGGCTGAAAATCCGCTGTTGTGGCATGCTAAAAAGCCTTTTCAATGCAGACAATACTAAGCCACTATGCCAAAAATTGCTGAAAATCCCTTGATCCTTGTGGATGGATCTTCTTATCTCTATCGTGCCTATTATGCACCTCCACATCTGACCAATTCTAAGGGTGAAGCCACCGGTGCCGTCTATGGCGTGGTCAATATGTTGCGTAGTCTGCTCAGTAAATTCCAACCGCAGCAAATGGCAGTAGTGTTTGATGCCAAAGGACCGACATTCCGCAATGCAATGTATGAACAGTACAAAGCTCATCGTCCACCGATGCCGGATGATCTTCGCAGTCAGATTGCACCGCTGCACCAGATTATTAAAGCCTTAGGTTTGCCGCTGATATGTGAATCAGGAGTCGAAGCCGATGATGTAATTGGGACATTGGCATTAAGAGCGAGTAAAGCTGGACGCGCCATTCTGATCAGTACAGGCGACAAGGATATGGCGCAGCTGGTCGATGACAATATTACTCTTATCAACACCATGACCGACACCATTATGGGCCCCGCCGAAGTCTGCGAAAAATTTGGCGTGGGCCCAGACAAGATTATCGATTTGCTGGCCTTGATGGGTGACAAAGCCGATAACATTCCGGGATTACCTGGTGTGGGAGAAAAAACCGCCTTGGCAATGCTGCAAGGAGCCGGCAGCGTGTCACACCTCCTGGCAGAACCTGAGTGTGTCACTACCATGGCGTTTCGTGGTGCCAAGTCCATGGCCGCCAAAATCAGTGAAAACGCGGCGATATTGGAGCTATCCTATCAACTGGCCACCATCAAAACTGACTGTGAATTAGAGCTGGACTGGCAGCAACTGAACATTGAAGCACCCGACCGCGATACACTGATAAAACTCTACGGAGAAATGGAATTCAAACGTTGGCTGGGGGAAGTCCTGGAAAATCGTTTGCCACATCCACAGCGAGAGCTCACCAGTATCGGTGCGGCTGCAACTGTTGCGCCACAGGCACCAGAACCCGTAGAGATTGAAGCCAACTACGAAACGATTCTCACAGAAGCCGCATTGGCTCGCTGGTTGGAAAAGCTCATGCAAGCCCCTTTGATGGCCATAGACACCGAAACCACCAGTCTTAATTACATGGATGCCGAGCTAGTCGGTCTTTCTTTTGCCGTCAATGCCGGGGAAGCAGCTTATCTGCCAGTTGCCCACGATTATGACGGGGCACCAACACAGCTCACCAAAGATTATGTGTTATCCCAATTAAAGCCGTTGCTGGAAAATCCTCAAATCCGCAAAGTCGGTCAGAATCTCAAATATGACATGAGCATTCTGGCCAATGCCGGTATCAAGCTGCAAGGCATTCAGTTTGATACCATGCTGGAATCCTACGTGTTCAATTCTGTCGCTTCCCGTCACGATATGGATGGCCTGGCACTGAAATATCTCGGCTATAAGTGTATCAGTTTTGAAGATATCGCCGGTAAGGGCGCTAAACAGCTGACATTTAATCAGATTCCATTAGATATTGCCGCGCCTTACGCTGCCGAAGACGCAGATATTACGCTGCGACTGCACCAGCATTTGTGGCCGAGACTGGAGAAAGAGCAAGGTCTGCCGCAAGTATTCAACGAACTCGAACTGCCGTTGATCCCAGTGTTGTCACAAATCGAACGTAACGGCGTACTGATCGATACCATGCTGCTGTCACAACAAAGTGATGAACTCGCCCGCAAAATCGATCAATTAGAACTGAAGGCGTATGAGATTGCCGGTGAGCAATTTAACCTAGGTTCCCCCAAGCAGCTACAAGAGTTATTTTTTGAAAAACTGGGCTACCCGGTCATCAAAAAAACGCCTAAAGGAGCGCCTTCGACTGCGGAAGAAGTGTTGGTGGAACTCGCGCTTGACTATCCGCTCCCCAAAATTATTCTGGAACATCGCAGCCTGACCAAACTGAAGAGTACTTATACTGATAAATTACCGTTAATGGTGAATGGCAAAACCGGCAGAGTACACACCAGTTACCATCAGGCTAATGCCGCTACCGGTCGCTTGTCATCGAGTGATCCTAACTTGCAGAATATTCCGGTGCGAACCGAAGAAGGCCGCAAGATCCGTCAGGCGTTTATTGCACCGACTGGCCGCAAAATCCTCGCTGCCGACTACTCACAAATTGAACTGCGGATCATGGCACATCTGTCAGAGGATGCAGGGCTGCTGAAAGCCTTTGCCGAAGGCAAAGATATTCATCGGGCCACAGCCGCAGAAGTATTTGATGTTGCCTTTGAAACCGTCACATCCGAACAACGACGCCGTGCCAAGGCTGTGAATTTTGGTCTGATTTACGGCATGTCGGCCTTTGGTCTATCTCGGCAACTGGATATTCCGCGCAATGAAGCCCAAAGCTATATCGATATTTACTTTAAGCGCTATCCAGGGGTGCTGAAATATATGGAACAAACCCGAGCACTGGCAGCTGAGCAAGGTTATGTCTCCACCCTGTTTGGCCGTCGATTGTACCTGCCAGAGATTCGTGATCGTAACGCCATGCGACGCCAGGCGGCAGAACGGGCCGCGATCAACGCACCGATGCAGGGCACGGCCGCCGATATTATCAAGAAAGCGATGATCAGCATTGCTGAGTGGATTGAACGGGAAGCCAGTGACGATATCACCATGATCATGCAAGTTCACGATGAACTGGTCTTTGAAGTAGATGTAACAAAAGCCGAAACACTCAAACTTAAGGTGTGTGAACTGATGGCGGCAGCGGCAGATTTGCACGTACCACTGCTTGCTGAAGCAGGTATTGGTGATAGCTGGGAACAGGCCCATTGATTGTTTGAGTGGAACGTCTTCTCTACTATCTGCTACCGAAAAAGCTGCCATCAGGCAGCTTTTTTATCTTTTTTGCCACAATATAGTGCATAAATTTATGTTAATTAGACATAAAATTCAGCTCGAATCAGTCTTACAACGCGTAACAATTAAAGCTATTTTGTTTTAAAACAATAAGATATAACAAAACAAGCAAATCAATGCACCATATGTGATCAATCAAGCAATATTTATACGTTTTTAAAAAAACTGTTTTCAAATTTACGTCTAATAAGATAGTATTCAGCGCGTAGGGTACAGAGGTTAAGATGTTCTATCTTTCAGACCTTTATTTCACATTTAAGTGATGCCAAATCTGGCGCCCCGGCAAGCGATTGCCGGGGCCATTTTTTTATGGATAAATTAGAGTAATTACTTTAATTTGAAGCTATTCTGCGCTATTCTGCAAAACGTCGCCATCAGACCCCAAATTTGATGGGACTTGAGTCTTGTTGAAAATTTAGCTTCTCCCCAAAAGAGCTAAAGGTATTGAGCCGAAGATCCTGATGATCCTCGGCTTTTTTTTGAAGTAAATACTGAGGGGTTATTCAGTCGGTTGCGCAGCAGCAATGCCATCCACCAGCCATTGCGGATGACACCAATTATCAAGAATAGACAAGACTTTCTCTTTGCCGGTGCCTTTCAAAGCAGAGAAAGGCTCAACAATCACTTCGCCCTTCAACTCCTCTAATGCTTTGCGCACGTCATTAACGGTTTTCATACGCGCACTCTGCGTTAACTTATCAGCCTTAGTCAGCAACACTAAAACTGGCAGTTCACTGGCAACTGACCACTCGACCATTTGTCGATCCAGGTCTTTTAGCGGATGGCGAATATCCATCAACACCACCACACCGCCAAGACATTCTCGGTGCTGCAGGTATTCAGCTAATGCTTGCTGCCATTTTATCTTCATCGCCTGAGGTACCTGAGCAAAACCATAACCAGGTAAGTCGACCAGGCGACGCCATTCGTCTACAGCAAACACGTTAATTAACTGCGTTCTACCAGGTGTTTTACTGGTTCTGGCCAGACTTTTTTGCTCAGTCAATGCATTTAACGCGCTGGATTTCCCGGCATTAGAACGTCCGGCAAAGGCAATCTCAATACCTGATACTTCCGCCAGATGTTGCTCTAAATGGGCAATATCCGGCGCACTGATCAGAAAGCGCGTTTTGTGAAAATTGATACGGGTAGTCGTCAATTGGCAACTCCATAAACATTGATTAAAGTTACCGCAACAACGGCATGTGCTGTGCGATAATCAGATTTGTGTAAAATAACCCCTTAGTTGTGTCATATTACCATGTCAACGGCTAACTGCCGTCAATCTGTGGTAACTAACTTTTGGTTATTATGAAAATACATCCTAGCTTTTATGCGTCAGTTTTAATGGTAGCCTCCATTTCATCAGCTACAGCGGCATCCATGCCAGCCAAAGCCGCAATTTGTGCTAGCTGCCATGGTGCCGAGGGTAACAGTACTATCAGTGAATACCCATCCCTGGCAGGTCAACGAGCCTTATATCTAAAACGGCAATTGCAAGCATTTCGAGCAGCAGCAACCAATGATCATCAAAACGGTCGCCAAGACCCAGTAATGAGTGCTATGGCCGCAACACTGTCTGACGCCGAAATTAATGAGCTATCTGAATATTACGCGCGCCAGGAGCCGAGTGCAGCGTCAGCAGTGAATAAGGTAAATCGCGAAGGTAAAAAGCTTTTTCTAGGGGGCGACCTCTCGCGTGATATTGCAGCTTGCGCTGCTTGCCATGGTGCTGATGGGAAAGGTATGGCGGCTGCGGGATTTCCAGCTATCGCCGGGCAACACCAAGACTACCTGAGTGCACAGTTACAAGCCTTTCGCAGCGGTAAACGCAAAGACGACTACCAAGGCATGATGCAGGATACTTGCAGTAAGCTCACCGATGACGATATTCAAGCGCTTGCGCAATATATGGCGCAACTGCCGCATAAATGATCTGAACAACAAACACCACAATTGACGTTTACGTAAACATAAACAGCTTGACAGGGATCACGTATTTGTCTTTAATGTGCAGCGAATACAAACACTCAGACCGATAACCTAAAAAAATAATCAATATTGGCGCGAGGTTAGTTCTGTATTTTCGACATGGATGGTCGGCTTGGCGTTATGGATTGACGATTTTGTTGATGTGCCCGCAATCACACATCAGCAAAGATGAGTGCGGCGACCGCCTCACCCCCAGAAAGGTCTTTGACCACCAACAATGACACGCAGGAAGCGGCATAAAAAGCAGGGAATTTGACCGGGAGAGTCGTTTGATGCAGCAAGGATGGCTGATCAATGAATCAGGTGTTGGACACCATTATTGAGCGGCAGGCATACTGCCGCTTTTTTATGGCATAATCTCAACATCTTATCTTCAGCGTACTGATCTGATGCAGCACTGCCCACTTTGCCGTCATGACAATATCATTCCGGTCTTTGAGGATCGCCGCCGTCACTTTTTTTTGTGTCAGACTTGTGCCCTGGTGTTTGCTAATCCGAGTAGTTACTTGTTACCAAATGCCGAAAAGCAGCGCTATGGCAGATCGCGCCACGAGAGTAAACAGAAGCAGCTGGCGCATTTTATTGAAACCTTATTACTACAACTGCAATCTCTGCAATCAAATAGCTTGGAAGGGTTGAATTTTGGTCGAGTATTAGCCCCGCAACTGCTTCAACCATTGGCGCTGGCCGGGCATCGGTTACACCAATATGACCCTTTTTTCGCACCTGAACATCAGTTGTTACATCAGCAATATGACTTTATCAGTTGCTATCGCGTATTTGAGCATTTTCACCTGCCCGTCAAAGAATGGCAGATAATAGTACAGGCGTTAAAGCCCGGCGGCTGGCTGGCGATCTCCACACCGCTTTTGCAGTCAGTAGCTGTATTTTCCAAATGGCATTACAAAAACAACCCGACACACGTCAGCTTTTATCAGCCGCAAACATTTGCATATTTGGCCAAGCATAGCTGTCTGCAATTAATATTTGCACAAGGGGACTTTGTTCTGATGCAAAAAGCATCATAATTTGCTATAACACGCGCCCCGGTGACACATGACTAAACGCGTCAATGTGCATCCCGGCTAAAAGCATTAAGTTTACCGTCGAGAACGATATGACCCGAATGAAGAAATCGCGTAAGGCCGGCGACGCCGCCCCAAAACATGCTCCCAGAACCAAAAAGTCCGAGCGTGTACTTGCGCGTAAGAAACAGGATTCCGGTAACAAAGCCGGTAGCCGTCAAAATCCAGCAGGCAGTGCCAGCGCCGGAGGCTCAAAAACAGCTAAAGATCCCCGCATTGGCAGTAAAAAGCCGGTAGCTCTTGGCCAAATAGCGTCAGAGTCTGCTCAGCCTAAAGCTGCCAAGGTGAAATTAACCGATGAGCAAAAACTGCTGCAACTGGAAGAAGATCCACGATTGAATCAACTGCTGGACATGTTGGAAGAAGGTCGAGATCTGTCTGCCGAGGATCAGCAG
This sequence comes from Shewanella yunxiaonensis, assembly GCF_018223345.1. NCBI lineage: Bacteria > Pseudomonadati > Pseudomonadota > Gammaproteobacteria > Alteromonadales > Shewanellaceae > Shewanella > Shewanella yunxiaonensis. The sequence continues at coordinate 3,763,277 of NZ_CP073587.1, forward strand.
TGGCTGGACAAACAACTGGCAAAAATCGAAACCTTGATGCAGAAATTGGGCATTGAAGATCTGGATGAACCAGTCACTGACCACAGTGACAGCGATGATGCGCTACTGGAAAAATTTGACGCTGGGCTGGAACAACTACAACAGTATCAGAAAGAGTAAGCGGGAGCCGTTTTGGAGATAACTCTGATAGTCATCGGCATGTTGATTGTCGCCGGTTTGAGTATGTACGCCACCATGTTATTGCTGCGCCTGAAAAAGCAGACCGCCGCCAATAAAGCCGCGTTACATGCACAGCAACAGGCGTTGGAACAAAAGCGGCAAGAGCTGCTGGGCGATATTCGCTATATTGCCGCCGCAATGACAGAAGATCGTTGTGAAATCTCTGAGGGCGTTTATCGCATAGCGAAACTGTTCGAATTGCTTTCGCTAACAGCGCGAGTAGAGGGTGAGTTTCCAGCTTTATATCAGCACTTTGAAGTGATAAAAAGCCATCCGATCCGAGATGCCAGAGCGCAGTTACAAAAGCAGGAGCGCATGCGCCTGGACTTACAACGGCTGAAATCAGAAGCCGCATTACAGGACTCCATCCTGCTGGAGGCGAAGCGGCTGGCACAATTTGAACCCGTGACGCATTGATAGCGCCAAGCCAATAATATTGATAAAGTTTCCAAAGCCGTAATGGCGCGGCGTGAGTCGGTGCACAAAACCTAGAAAAGGCGGCAGACATGGCCGTCTTTTTCATGGATATTCGCTACTTTCCTGTTGGCTGATTGTTTTTTTTCAACCTTGATCAAGGTTATTAGACCAATAAAGCCGCATACTTCGTCCATTGCTAAATTACTGTCGGAGGACTCGCCTTGAAGCAGCCCACACACATCAGTTGGGATCAGTCGATGATCGAGAAGTACAACTACAGCGGCCCACGTTACACTTCTTATCCCACTGCGCTGGAGTTTGATGAATCATTCACTGAAGGCGATTTACTGTCGGCGATTGCCAACAGCAAAGGTGAACATCTGTCGCTGTATGTGCACGTCCCATTCTGCGCCAAACTTTGCTACTACTGTGGTTGTAACAAGATAGTGACGCGTCATCAGCACAAGGCTGATCAGTATATTGAGTACTTGGAAAAAGAGATCATTACTCGTGCGCCACTGTTCAAGCACTACAAAGTCACCCAAATGCATTGGGGTGGCGGCACCCCGACTTTCCTGTCACCAGAGCAAATTCTGCGTCTGACTTCACTGCTGAAAGCTAACTTTGATTTTGCCGATGAAGGTGAGTTTTCGATCGAAGTAGATCCACGTGAAATTGAACTATCAATGTTGGATACACTGAAAGAAGCGGGATTTAACCGTATCTCTATCGGGGTGCAAGACTTCAATAAAGACGTGCAGGTAGCAGTTAACCGTGAGCAGGACGAGCAGTTTATCTTTGACCTGATCAATAAGGCCAAAGCCATGGGCTTTGTTTCTACTAACGTGGATCTGATCTACGGCTTGCCCTATCAAACACCAGAAACGTTCGCCCAGACCATTAGCAAAATTCTGGAGCTTTCGCCTGATCGTTTGTCTGTGTTCAACTATGCGCATCTGCCTGCGCGTTTTGCCGCGCAACGAAAAATCAAAGAAGAGAATCTGCCGACACCGCAACAGAAGTTGGAAATTCTGCAGTACACCATCGAGACATTAACTGGTGCAGGTTACCAGTACATCGGGATGGATCATTTTGCCAAACCAGACGATGAGTTAGCAAAATTGCAGCGTGAAGGTCGCCTGCACCGTAACTTCCAGGGTTACACTACCCAACCGGAATGCGATTTGTTAGGTCTTGGGGTATCGTCAATCAGCCAGATTGGCGATTGCTATGCGCAGAACCAAAAAGATATCCACCCTTACTACGAAGCCATTGAAGCTACTGGCCATGCCTTGTGGAAAGGTTGCAAACTGAACCACGATGACGAAATCCGCCGCGCGGTGATCAAACAGCTTATCTGCCATTTCGAACTGGATATGGCAAAGATGGAACAACAGTTGGGTATTCAGTTTGAAGAGTACTTTGCCGAAGACCTGAAGCTGTTACAGACCTTTATCGACGATAAACTGGTGACAGTCGAAGATCGTAAAATTGAGGTAAGCCCTACTGGCCGTCTGTTGATCCGTAACATCTGTATCTGCTTTGACGTATATTTCCGTGAAAAAGCACGTCAGCAGCAGTTCTCTCGGGTAATTTAACCCGCCGTTATTGCACAAGCCGGCAATTAGCCGGCTTTTGTTTTTTTACTTTCATATAACGCGCGACGTTCGCTGTCAGACAAGAAGGCCATCTCGATACCATTCAGCTGAATCTGTCGTAACTGCTCAGGACTCAAGCCTATTGCCGTACTGGCAACTTGGTATTCGTGCTGAATATCGATGCCACTTACCCCCGGATCATCAGTATTCAGTCCCACACAGATCCCTGACTCAATAAATGCACGTATTGGATGTCCAGCATAAGATGCCACTGTCGATGTCTGCAAATTGCTCGTAGGGCACGACTCGATACCGATTCGATTCTCAGCAAGATATGCCATTAGCGTGGGATCTGAAACTGCCTTGACACCATGACCGATGCGTTTGGCACCAAGCTCCTTAATCGCCTGCCAGATGCTTTCCGGGCCAGCCGCTTCGCCCGCATGCACGGTAATCTGTAATCCGGCATCCCGAACTCGCTTAAAATGCCCAGTAAACAGTTCCCCAGGAAATCCTAACTCATCGCCAGCCAAATCAATGGCCACTATGCCATCAGCACAGGCAAGTAATGCATTTAACTCCTGCAAACAACAAGCCTCACCATAAGAGCGCGACATAATCCCAATCAGCTTAATCGCCACTGGATACTGTTTTATCCCGTCACGAATACCATCAAGCACGGCCTCGACCACCCCCTGCAGTGGTAATCCATGTGATTGTGCCATGTAATAAGGGCTGAAGCGTAACTCGGCGTAATCCAGTCCTGAAGCGGCGATATCCGCCACGTTTTCAAACGCGACACGCTTAACCGCATCCAAGTCGGCCAAGACCGCCACCATCCAATCCAGTTTGCTGAGAAAGGCCAGCAGATTTGCTTCCGTTCCCTGTACCTGAACAACTGACCTTAAGGCTGCCGCAGAGGTTACGGGTAAACGAATGCCATGCTGCTGGGCTAATTGCCAGATAGTTTCGATGCGGATATTGCCGTCAAGATGGCGGTGTAAATCCACCAAGGGAATGGAATAGTCAATCATATGCACAGCCTTATTGTTATGAGTATAGGTAAAGTGCAGCCTATTCTAGCATGCAGTAGTGCCAGCCAGTAAAACCTCAAACAGCAGATATCCCGAATCACATCAGCTCTGATAAACTAAAGCTGAAAAACTGTTCTAATTCAGGGAAGTTTGCAAGCGCATGAACCAGAACCATTTTACTGATAAACATGATTTACCCACGTTCTGGCAACAGGTGACACAAGCGCGACTGCCGGTTGAAGACCACCTGTCACTTGCATACTGTTTTATCCGTCATCCACAATCGAACAAAGCCATAGTGGTCAGTAACGGCAGGGTGGAGAGCTATCTCAAATACCAGGAAACCCTTTATGATCTCTACCAACAGGGTTATAGCGTCTATGCCTTGGATCATATCGGCCAGGGACTTTCGAGCCGATTAACCGTGAATCCACACAAAGGTCATATCGACCGTTTCAGCCGTTATGTTGATCATCTAGGACTGTTCGTTGATAAGGTCGTAAAACCGGCAGCACATTCGCAGTTATTTCTGCTTGGACACTCGATGGGCAGTGCCATTGGCACGCTGTATCTCAAACATCACAGCGATGTATTTAATGCCGCAGTATTGTGCGCGCCGATGTTTGGCATAAAACTGCCCTTGCCGCGCCGTTTTATTCTGTGGTTAGCCAAAATATTAAATAACTATATCCCCGGAAAAGAACCCAACTACATACCTGGGGGCCACAATTATCAGGCTATGAGCTTTGAGAAAAATCAACTGACACATTGTCGCAAACGTTATGCACAACTCGTACAGCTCTACCAGCAAGTGCCGCAAGTGCAACTAGGCTCACCAACCAATCAGTGGCTGATTGAAAGCTTGATTGCCAGTGAACAAGCCCGGCAGTTTGCGCAAACAAATACCGTTGTTCCGCTACTGATCTTACAAGCAGGAAATGATCACATTGTTGATAACCGTGCACAACAGCATGCCATAGGTCCAAGGACGCAGCTCCAACGAATCCCAGGCGCTCATCATGAGTTATTCATAGAAGAAGACGTTTTTCGCGAGGTGGCGCTACAGTATCTGTTCAGTTTTTTTGAGCGCAATAGCGGTTGCGGGGATAACGGCACCAGCGCTTAAAAGTTCTACAAACTCGGCTTCTGCCACCGGTTTGCTCCAAAGATAGCCCTGAAAACGGTCGCATCCAGTATTGATTAAAAAATTTCTCTGGTTAAGTGTTTCAACGCCTTCAGCAACAACCTCTAACTCCAAGGCATGAGCCATGCTCACTATCGTCGTTATAATGGCATCATCTTTTGCACCACAACCTATCTGCTGTACAAACGATTGATCTATTTTGAGTTGTGCCAGAGGTAAATGCTGCAGGTAACTTAACGAAGAATAGCCAGTACCAAAATCATCAATGGCGATTGCGACACCTGCACGGCGTAACTCCTCAAATTTACTCTGAATAATAGATAATTCAGTCAGTAATAGATGTTCTGTCAATTCTAATTGCAGTTGAGTAGCTGAGACTTTTAACTGGCTAATGGTCTCTAAAAAACTAGAAACAAAATCAACCTGATTAAACTGCTTGGCACTGATATTAATCGAGATCCGAGGAACAGCATAACCGTGCTTGATTGCATCATTAATAAAACGACACACGTCTGTTATCACCCATTCTGACAATGTATTGATAAACCCATTACGTTCTGCGTACGGTATAAACTCTGCTGGAGAGATATATCCATGCTCTGGGTGATACCAACGCAACAAGGCCTCGGCAGCAACTAACTTGCCATCGCCAGTGACGACAGGTTGATAATGAATAGCCAATTGATCCTGCTTAAGAGCGTTACGTAACTCGCTTTGCAGCAGCAGGTTTTTAGATGCGCGTTGCTCTAAATCAGGTGTATAAACGATATAGCTATCGCGGCTAATCTCTTTAGCAGTGAACATTGCCAGTTCTGTGCGCCGTAGCAATTCGTCTGGAGATAGTTGTTCGCGGCTATCAATAACATAAATACCGAGACTCCCCGAAAGATGCAGCTGTCTACCATCAACAGAAAAACCTTCTCCAAGGATACGACGGAGTTCTCCAGCCACGACCAGTGCATGGTCTCGGGCTGTTGCTAGAGACGCTCCAAGCTGTTCTCGTACAATAACAAATTCATCACCAGTAAGCCGAGAAACTAGGTTGTCTGAAAATTGCGCCGATAATCTTGCTGCTAATTGGACCAGCAGTTGATCACCTGCTTGATGCCCCAATGCATCATTAATCACCTTAAAATTGTCCAAGTCTAAACAAAACATAGCGCTGTAGCTGGTAGTATCAGTATTAGACGCAAAGAGGTCTTGGAGTTGCTTCATCAAACTGTGACGATTTATCAGATTGGTCAGCGAGTCGTGGGAATATAGATGTGTAAGGGTTTGTTGATTATTAACGTCTTCAGAAACATCCTTGTGAGTTCCAATCATCCTGGAGGGCTGCCCATTTTCATCCCACTCAATAATCATCCCACGATCAAGGATCCATACATAATGGCCATCCTTATGACGCAAACGATGTAACGACTCAAACTCGGTAACCTTACCGTCCAAAAAAGCCTGTAACGTCAATAACACCGCATTCTGATCTTCGGGATGTAACCGCTCTTTCCATGACAAAAAGCTATCTTCCAGTTCTTCTGGCATAAAGCCTAACATCTCCTTCCAACGGTCGGACAAAAACACTTTTCGACTAGATATATGCCAGTCCCAAATGCCATTGCGAGTGCTATCGATAGCAAACAGCCAACGCTGTTCGTTATCTTTTAGTTTATTAATGAGATCCCGATATCGCTGTTGATTCTTATATAACAACTGTTGCAATTCAACTAACTCATCAGCGACTAAAAAAGACGAAGACAATACCCCCATATCATCAATGGCATTGATTAATTGCCGGATTGGACGTTGAAATGACCAGTAAATAAACAAAAAAATTGCCAACAAAAACAGTGTTATCAACCCCCACACAAAAAAGAAGTGAGCGCGAAAGGATTGTTCGGCGGCCGAAAATTTAGGGTATAAGTCATATTCCATAAACACTAACTGTGGTTGCTTGCCAATATCTGCATGCTCAAGCGTTAGTGGATAATAAATAGATAACACCGCGGCTTCGAAATCCACTTTTGTAGTGGGGATGCCAGCCTTAACCACATCGTCATGCAGGATAGGAGAAAATTCTTCAACGGTTTCTCCTGCATTATTTCCACGCCAAATAGTGTGATTGGCAAACAGAACCTTGCCTGATGCGTTTACTAAAATAAATGTTTTTAAATCCAGATCGTTACTGAGGAAAACGATCTCGTCATCTATGCGAGAGGGATCTTGAAGTTCATTCGCTTTGCTAGCGATCAGATTCATTCTGCCAAGTTCTTCATTCCAGTGTGAAAGAACATCTTGAACGGTACTGGCTAACAACAAATGATGTTCATATAAATAAGTACCCGCTAGCAAGCAGGTATAAATAAAGAGAATAACTGCAGGAATGAAATAAAATCGAAAAGGTCGTAATAGCTTCACAAAAGGGACTCCACGAACAACTGGGTAGACCTTTAGAGGGCGTTCAATTTACCTACAAATTTAAGGTAAAGCCAATTGGTTTTAGCGTTTCATGACATAATTTATTACAAATATGATCTGCTTCAGCAATATCAAATATAAAATTGATAGTGCCGTTTCTAATCAGAAAAACAAAAGGCCTCAGTGAATACTGAGGCCTTTTGTTTATAAATAGGCGCTTGGCGATGACCTACTCTCACATGGGGAGACCCCACACTACCATCGGCGCGATTGTGTTTCACTTCTGAGTTCGGAATGGAGTCAGGTGGGACCACAATGCTATTGTCACCAAGCAAATTCGGTCAATTCGGAAAGCTGCTTCGTTCTCTACTTCAACCAAGTATTCATATTCATTCAAGGTTAACGACCTCCAGGGATGGAGGAAGTGCTAGAAAACATCTGGAATGTTTTCAGTAAAACCCATCTGGGTTGTATGGTTAAGCCTCTCGAGTCATTAGTACAGGTTAGCTAAACGCCTCACAACGCTTACACACCCTGCCTATCTACGTCCTGGTCTCGAACGGCTCTTCAGTGGACTCAAGGTCCAAGGGAAGACTCATCTTGGGGCTCGCTTCACGCTTAGATGCTTTCAGCGTTTATCAATTCCGAACATAGCTACCGGGCAATGCCATTGGCATGACAACCCGAACACCAGCGGTTCGTTCACTCCGGTCCTCTCGTACTAGGAGCAACCCCCCTCAATCTTCCAACGCCCACGGCAGATAGGGACCGAACTGTCTCACGACGTTCTGAACCCAGCTCGCGTACCACTTTAAATGGCGAACAGCCATACCCTTGGGACCGACTTCAGCCCCAGGATGTGATGAGCCGACATCGAGGTGCCAAACACCGCCGTCGATATGAACTCTTGGGCGGTATCAGCCTGTTATCCCCGGAGTACCTTTTATCCGTTGAGCGATGGCCCTTCCATTCAGAACCACCGGATCACTATGACCTGCTTTCGCACCTGCTCGACGTGTCTGTCTCGCAGTTAAGCTGGCTTGTGCCATTACACTAACCGTACGATGTCCGACCGTACTTAGCCAACCTTCGTGCTCCTCCGTTACTCTTTAGGAGGAGACCGCCCCAGTCAAACTACCCACCAGGCACTGTCCCTAATCCCGATAAGGGACCAAGGTTAGAACATCAACACTGCAAGGGTGGTATTTCAAGGTCGACTCCATCAGGACTAGCGTCCCAACTTCTTAGTCTCCCACCTATCCTACACATGCAGGGTCAATGTTCAGTGCCAAGCTATAGTAAAGGTTCACGGGGTCTTTCCGTCTAGCCGCGGGTATACGGCATCTTCACCGCAATTTCAACTTCACTGAGTCTCGGCTGGAGACAGCCTGGCCATCATTACGCCATTCGTGCAGGTCGGAACTTACCCGACAAGGAATTTCGCTACCTTAGGACCGTTATAGTTACGGCCGCCGTTTACCGGGGCTTCGATCATGAGCTTCTCCGAAGATGACCCAATCAATTAACCTTCCGGCACCGGGCAGGCGTCACACCGTATACTTCCTCTTGCGAGTTCGCACAGTGCTGTGTTTTTGATAAACAGTTGCAGCCAGCTGGTATCTGCGACTCCCGTCAGCTTAGAGAGCAAGTCTCATCACCAACAAGAGCGTACCTTCTCCCGAAGTTACGGTACCATTTTGCCTAGTTCCTTCAGCCGAGTTCTCTCAAGCGCCTTGGTATTCTCTACCCGACCACCTGTGTCGGTTTGGGGTACGATTCCTGCTAACCTGAAGCTTAGAAGATTTTCCTGGAAGCTTGGCATTAACCACTTCATCACCTTAGTGACTCGTCATCAGCCCTCAGTATTATGTGCCCGGATTTGCCTAAGCACACTACCTACAACCTTAAACGCGGACGACCGTCGCCGCGCTGGCCTAGCCTTCTCCGTCTCTCCATCGCAGTTAGCAGAAGTACGGGAATATTAACCCGTTTCCCATCGACTACGCCTTTCGGCCTCGCCTTAGGGGTCGACTCACCCTGCCCCGATTAACGTTGGACAGGAACCCTTGGTCTTTCGGCGTGGAGGTTTTTCACCCCCATTATCGTTACTCATGTCAGCATTCGCACTTCTGATACGTCCAGTGTGGGTTACCCCTTCACCTTCATCCGCTTACAGAACGCTCCTCTACCGCTCATACATAGTATGAACCCGTAGCTTCGGTGTATTGCTTAGCCCCGTTACATCTTCCGCGCAGGCCGACTCGACTAGTGAGCTATTACGCTTTCTTTAAATGATGGCTGCTTCTAAGCCAACATCCTAGCTGTCTAAGCCTTCCCACATCGTTTCCCACTTAGCAATAACTTTGGGACCTTAGCTGACGGTCTGGGTTGTTTCCCTTT
>NZ_CP073587.1:3775000-3812587 GCF_018223345.1 Shewanella yunxiaonensis
TAATCCCACCTGGGCTTATCCATTCGCGCAAGGACCGAAGTTCCCCTGCTTTCCCCCTTAGGGCGTATGCGGTATTAGCAGTCGTTTCCAACTGTTATCCCCCTCGAATGGGCAAATTCCCAGGCATTACTCACCCGTCCGCCGCTCGCCGGCAAAGTAGCAAGCTACTTCCCGCTGCCGCTCGACTTGCATGTGTTAGGCCTGCCGCCAGCGTTCAATCTGAGCCATGATCAAACTCTTCAATTAAAAGTTTTAGACTCTATGAATGACTGTTCTTTGTTCGAACACTCTTCAGTGAGTTTTAAATCGTTTTGCGATTCGTTCACTGCGAGTGCCCACACAGATTTGCTTGTCTCATCAATTGTTAAAGAGCGTTGTTCGGGCTTATCTCCGAACAGGGACGTGCATTCTACACCACCCCGTTTTGGCGTCAAGTGGCTTTCGCCAATCTTTTTTCGCCAGGACAATTCAGCCTTGCCGCCTTGTCCTCAACACCGCCAGCGTGTCGCTGTTGCCGTGTCAGTGGGTGCGCATTATAGGCCCCTTAGCTGTTTGCGCAAGGGCTAAATAAAAGAATTTTTCCGTTTGTTCAAGAAACCATCCAACCGCTTAAAAGTTAAATGGTTATGGTACAAATAAGCGCCTATTACCGACTTTTGCAGGGGACTTAGATAAACATCCGTCTATTCAGTGTAGGCAAGCTCTCCGAATTTTGCCTAATAAGACTAAAAAATTTCTCGCCAGTCAGCGTACGTTAAACTGGAATTCTGCACTATTTACCACAACCTGAAGTATTATTGCGTTATCTTGCACACGAGAGTTGAAGGAGCCACGATGAGAGGATGGATTATTCTGGCAGTGCTCGCTGCTATTGTTTACTACCTTGCGACTAAGACAGATAAGCTAGATGAGCCTATCGCAAAATCAGAAGCGCTACTGAATAAGATAGAACGCAAACTGGATGCGATGACAGGAACTCAAATTATCCGTATCGATCAAAAGCGTGCAAAACTAAGGTCAACTCTCGGCGAGCGATTGTCTAATGCTGAACTGCAAGAGTTGAATAAGGTATTGGAAAGTCCTGATACCTTTTCAGATTTCAAGGATGAGTATTGCCGCAGTGATGTCATGTCACATCCAGTATTCAGTAAGGACAATCTTCAGTTTATTTGCGATAACTTTTAATCAGGATGCAGTATCGTCGATAAATTTCTAACTAACGCTTTTACTTAAGGGCTGTAACTATGTCGCAATTCGTATCTGATATCTTTGACACTAAATCTTGGGAGCCAGTATCAGGCTTTGATTTTGAAGATATTACTTACCATAGAGCTAAAGAGCAGGGTACGGTCAGAATTGCTATTAACCGTCCCGATTGTCTTAATGCCTTTCGTCCCAAAACGGTTGATGAGCTGTATACCGCACTAGACCACGCCCGCCAGTGGTCTGATGTTGGCTGTGTTTTAGTGACGGGTAATGGGCCATCGGCAAAAGGACAATGGTCTTTTTCTTCCGGTGGTGATCAGCGTATTCGTGGCAAAGACGGTTATAAGTATGAAGGTGTCGAAGCGGGAAAGGCTGATTTGGCACGGATGGGACGACTTCATATCCTTGAGGTGCAGCGGCTGATCCGTTTTATGCCCAAGGTAGTGATTGCGGTCGTTCCTGGTTGGGCGGTAGGAGGCGGTCATAGTTTACATGTTGTGTGTGATTTGACATTAGCCTCTAAAGAACATGCAGTTTTCAAACAAACAGATCCTGATGTTGCCAGCTTTGATTCTGGTTATGGCAGCGCTTATCTCGCAAAAATGATCGGTCAAAAGCGCGCTCGGGAAATTTTCTTTTGTGGGTTTAATTACAGTGCCGACGAAGCTTTTGCTATGGGCATGGTGAATAAGTCAGTACCACATGCCGAACTGGAACAAGAAGCTTTACGTTGGGCCAAAGAAATCAACTCCAAAAGCCCGACAGCAATGCGTATGTTGAAATATGGTTTCAACTTGCCAGATGATGGTCTGGTGGGACAACAGCTATTTGCGGGAGAGGCGACTCGTTTAGCCTATGGTACCGCTGAAGCCCAAGAAGGCCGGGATGCATTTTTGGAAAAACGCGATCAGGATTTCTCTGAATTTCCTTGGTACTACTAACATCGTTGAAGTTGGATTAATGTCGAACGCATTTTCCGTTTAGCATAATCGGAATCCTCCTGTTTATTTTTATATGATAACAATTATCATTAACACATAAACAAATGGGAGGTGGGGCATGATTAAGACATTAACCTTTGCTGTGCTGCACTTTAGTGTGGCTTTCAGCATCACTTATCTGTTAACCGGTAGTGTATTGGTCGGTGGCGCTGTAGCATTGATAGAACCGAGTATTAATACTGTCGTGTTTTACTTTCACGATAAATTCTGGAAGAAGTGGGAAGCTAAACATCCTTCAGTTGCTATTTAAACATCTGTCTCGTCCTAAGATAGGTTGACAGTTTTTAGGCCAGCTCCCGTAGCTGGCCTTTTCTATTGTGCACCTGATTGGGTGTTGCCATATCTAAACTCAGGTGTGGTCTCATTTCGTTATATATCGCTATCGATTCTCGAACAAGTATCTTCAGCTCTTCCAGCGTTTTACATCGATACAGGAAAAACTCCTGCTTCAGTATGCCATTCACTCTCTCAGCTAACGCGTTTTGGTAGCAATCATAACCGTCTGTCATTGGCGGCTGGATTTGACTCGCCTGCAGCGCATCCTGATAAACGGCTGAGCAATATTGCGCTCCCCGGTCTGAGTGATGCACTGCATTAGCGATATAGCGCTTATCCCTAACCGCCATTTTCAGCGCTTTCACCACGCTGTCTGCTTTCATGTCCGTACTCAAGTGATGACCGACTATCTTGCGTGATACGGCATCGGTAACCAGTGACAAATAGTGCACGCCTTGGTCTGACTCAAGATAGGTGATATCGCTGACCAGTACATGCTCTGCATCATGCAGCCCGTCTGCTTTCAGCAGGTTAGGATGCTTCTTCATCCAGTGCTTGCTAAACGTCGTTTTGGTGTAACTTCTCTTGGGTTTAACCAGCAAGCCCTCATTTCTCAAATAGGTAAAGAATCCATCCCGTCCGAGTTTGATATCCTGTTCAATCAGCATAGGTTTTATCAATGTGTAGAGCTTGCGTGTGCCCAATCGCGGCATATATTTACGCCAGTATTGTACGGAGTCTTTGATGACCGATAATTCCGTTCTCCGACTATTCATCCGGGCAACTGCCTGGTAAACACCTTGCCTTGAAATACCGACAGCACGACATGCGGCTGCCAGGTTTATTTCGCTTTTGGCTTTGGCTTGCCAGACATACCGGATAAGTACTTTTTTCTTAAACCAGCTCCGTATTCATTATCCATGATATCGACCATACCATTGAGGATTTGGTTACGCAGTTTCTCTTCGGCTAACTCACGCTCAAGGCGTTTGATAGTTTGTGCTGGGGTTTCTTTTGAATGTGGCATAAGGGGATGCTGAAAAGGTTTCGACCAATCGAGTCTACCATGCTTTCTGAGCCAAACGAGTACGGTTGTCTTGCCCTGAATGCCAAAGCGCTTCTGGGCTTGTTTGTACGTCATCTCGCCTTTTTCGACACGCTCTACGACACCTAATTTAAAGGCTAAGGTGTAATCACGTTGCGTGCGCTTACGGCTTGAGTTAGTTGATGTCGCCATAAAGAAGTCCTCTTTATGTCAACGTATTTCAGGACGGGACAATCGCGAATTAAAAAGCCCGGACGATGCCGGGCTTTTTTGTCTAAAAGTGTGCAGCATTTACAACTGGACGAACAGTTGCGGCGTCACCATTCTGAAATCCAGCGCCATAGTGATACTAAGCGCGGTGATAGTGAAGATGGAAAACGCAAACACCTGACGAGCCCAGCCATTCACATCAACATCACTACGGTAGCCACGCAGGGCCATCGCTAACCACCATAAACTGGTTGAACAAGCGACCACCATAAAGGCTGTACCGGTATAACCTGTTAACGGAAGCAGCGCGGTCACAATACTAAATACCGCGATATACAGCACTATGTGCAACTTGGCTTTAGCAATTCCTTGAGCCACTGGCAATACTGGAATATTGGCAGCTTTGTAGTCATCGTATCGGAATATGGCGATGGCGTATGAGTGGGGCATTTGCCACAAACAAAACATCAGCAACAGAATAGCCGCTCCGGCATCAAACTGTCCTGACACGGCACAATATCCCACCACTGGCGGAACTGCGCCAGAAAGACTCCCAACCACAGTTCCATAAACCGATTTACGCTTCATATATAGGCTATAAAAGCCCACATAAACGATGTAACCAATCGCCGCAAACAGGGTTGCCATGGCATTGGTGTAGATTGCTAATACCGCAAACCCCAAACATCCCAACAGCACACCAAAGCAGAAAGCTTTCGATGCCGACAGTTCACCAGTAACTGTCACACGGTTCCGTGTTCGTTTCATCTTGGCGTCAATGTCTCGGTCGATGCAGTTATTAATTGCACAACCAGACGCGACGACTAAGGATAATCCGACAATCGCAGCCAACATTAATGACCAGTCAACATGTCCTCTGGAAGCTAGGAAAAATCCACCAGCAACAGAGATTAAGTTGCCGATAATAATGCCCGGCTTGGTGACGTTGAGATAGGGTTTCATCATGACACTATTACTCACATATACATCATCAGCGCATTAGCACTGTAGATAATCCAGATGGATAATCCGACTACCAGCCCGATAATCACTGCAGAGAAGATAAACGCCACAGCATTTTCTTTACCATGCGGAGTGAAATCCAGATGCAGGAAGTATTTCAGATGCACAATGATCTGTATGACAGCCATGAGCACAACCAGCACAACGGTTGCGGGCTTACTCAACTGGTGAGACATTACCGCCGCAAACGGGATAGCCGTCAGGATGACAGATAATACAAATCCAATCAGATAAGATTTGACGCTGCCGTGGCCGTCATCATGAGCCGCTTGATTCGCCATATCACTCATTAGATTACCCCCATCAGGTACACAACAGTAAATACGCAGATCCAGATAACATCCAGGAAGTGCCAGAACATACTCAGGCATCCCAGACGGGTCAGCGTACGGTCACCCAAACCACGTTTGATCACTTCCATCATCATAATGGCCATCCAGATCAAACCAGCAGTTACGTGCAGACCGTGCATACCTACTAATGCAAAAAATGCGGACAGGAAAGCACTGCGATCAGGACCATTTCCTGCAACAATCAGATGATGGAACTCATTGATTTCCATTCCGATGAACACCGCACCAAAGAGGAAGGTGATCACCAGCCAACCGAGTGTGCCTGATACATTCTTCTTATGGGCTGCCAACATCGCAAAACCATAAGTGATACTACTGAGCAACAGTGCTGCGGTTTCCACAGCAACATAATCCAGCTCAAAAATATCGTGACCAGATACCCCGCCAGCAGTATTCATAAACAACACTGCATAGGTAGCAAATACAGACGCAAACAGCAGACAGTCTGTCATCAGGTAAAGCCAGAAGCCAAAGAGCGTGACCTTACCTGTATCGTGATGATGCTCGTCGTGTGCGCCAGCATCCATTGTGTGACTCAGGGTGCTCATGCCGCAACCTCCGCAACATTTTTCAGATGGGCTTCTTCAATACGTTTTACTTCATCAGGCTGTACGTAGTAGTCCACATCGGTGTTATAAGCTCGGGCAATAAAGATGCCGATAGTTCCGACAAAACCTACGATAGCTAACCACCAGATATGCCATATCAAAGCAAACCCCATAACAGTTAGCGCAGCACCCATTAAAACGCCTGCTGAAGTATTTTTCGGCATGTGAATTGGTGCATACTCAGCCTGCTTAGCATAAGCAGTACCGTTTTCCTTCGCTTCCATAAAGGCATCAATGCTGTGCACTTCAGGTGTTTTGGCAAAGTTATAGAACTGTGGTGGTGATGCAGTTGACCACTCCAGTGTACGGGCACCCCATGGGTCACCAGTAGTATCCAGATTCTGGTTACGATCACGGATGGATACATACAACTGAACGAACTGGAAGATGATACCAAACAGGATAATTACCGCGCCGACACAAGCGATATACAACCAGATATTCCAGTCTGGGTTATCGGTGTGGTTCAGACGACGGGTCATACCCAAGAAGCCCAACACGTACAGCGGCATAAAGGCAACATAGAAACCAATCTGCCAGCACCAGAAAGCGGCTTTACCATATTTAGCATTCAGCTTGAAGCCGGTAGCTTTCGGGAACCAGTAAGAGAAACCTGCCAGATAACCAAATACCGCGCCACCAAGAATGGTGTTATGGAAGTGAGCGATCAGGAACAAACTGTTGTGAAGAACAAAGTCTGCACCGGGTACCGCCAGCAACACCCCAGTCATACCACCGATGGTGAAGGTGGTCATTGCGCCCAAGGTCCACAACATAGGCACAGTGATTCGCACCCGGCCGCGGAACATGGTGAAAATCCAGTTAAACAGCTTCACGCCTGTTGGCACCGCGATAATCATCGTCATAACACCGAAGAAGGCGTTAACGTTAGCGCCAGATCCCATGGTGAAGAAGTGGTGCAACCACACAATAAAACCAAGGATCGAGATAGCGCCGTTGGCCATGATCATGGAGGTATAACCAAATAGCTTTTTAGAGCTAAATGTCGCCACAATTTCAGAGAAAATACCAAACGCTGGCAACACCAGAATATAAACTTCTGGATGACCCCAAGCCCAGAACAGGTTGATATACATCATCGCATTACCACCCGCTTCATTAGTGAAGAAGTGGAAATCCAGATAACGATCCAAGGTCAACAGACCAAGGGTTGCGGTCAGAATGGGGAATGAAGCGACGATCAGAATATTTGCCCAAGTACAGGCCCAGGTAAATACAGGCATCTGCATCAACTTCATGCCTGGCGCGCGCATCTTGAATACTGTCACCAAGAAGTTAACCCCGGTGAGCAGGGTACCCAGACCCGATATCTGCAAGGCCCAAATATAGTAGTCAACACCGACCCCAGGACTGAATGTCAATTCAGACAATGGCGGATATGCTACCCAACCGGTACGGGCGAATTCACCAACCCCTAATGAGATATTGATCAACACCGCACCAGATGCGGTCAACCAGAAGCTCAGATTATTCAGGAAAGGGAAAGCCACATCACGCGCACCAATCTGCAATGGCACCACAATGTTCATCAAACCGATCATAAATGGCATCGCCATAAAGATGATCATGATGACACCGTGAGCACTGAAGATCTGGTCATAGTGTTCGGGTGGAAGGTAGCCCGGGGCACCATTAGTCGCCAGTGCCAACTGAGTACGCATCATAATCGCGTCAGCGAAACCACGGACTAACATGATCATCGCTACAACGATGTACATGATACCCAGACGCTTGTGATCGACAGAGGTGATCCAGTTTTTCCAGAGCATACCCCATGCATTGTACTTGGTTAAAATGGCCAACAGGGCCAAACCGCCTACAGCAACAGCTGCAAGGGTAACCATAATAATGGGTTCGTGGTAAGGAACCGCATCAAGAGAGAGTTTACCTAATAAAGACATGTTGACTCCTACGCCTCCCCATTAGCTTTGGCGTGTTCAACGGCAGATGACGAATCGTGATGCATCATCTGCATACCAGACTCACCAGCATCAGAACTCTTATGTTCCTGATGTTCCTGATGTTCGCCATGTTCGTGACCGCCTTTACCCCAGTCGTTATAGTGCTGCATGTACTTCATGACTATCTGATGGAACATGCCATCAGTTATCGCACCATAATACTGCACAGGGTTGTTTTCGCTGGGTTTAGCCAATTCGTCGTAACTCTGCGCATCGAGCACAGCGCTATTAGCTTTAACGGAAGCTACCCACTTCTCAAAGTCAGCATCCGTTGGTGTTGCCGTAGCCTTGAACTTCATTCCGGTAAAACCTGCACCGCTATAGTTGGCAGACATACCATCAAAAGTACCTGCTTCATTCGCAATCAGATGCAATTTAGTTTCCATACCAGCCATGGAATAGATTTGACTACCCAACTGGGGAATAAAGAATGAGTTCATCGTCGAGTCAGACGTGATCTTGAACTGCACCGGCACATCTTTTGGAAATACCAACTCATTGACTGTAGCAATTCCCTGTTCTGGGTAAATGAACAGCCACTTCCAGTTGAGAGATACCACTTCAACCGTTAGATGATCACGTTCGTGATCCAACGGCCGGTACGGATCCAGCTCATGAGTGGTTTTCCAGGTAATAGTACCTAGAATAACAACAATGATAATCGGAACTATCCAAACGACAGTTTCGATCTTGTTTGAATGCGCCCATTTAGGCATATAGAGCTCGTCACGACCTTCACGATATTTCCACGCAAAGTACAGGGTCATAAAGATTACCGGAATAACCACTATCAGCATCAACACTGTAGCGACGATAATCAGATTTTTCTCCTGCAACCCTACATGTCCTTTCGGGTCGAGCACGCCCCCCTCACAGCCGGCCAGGAATAAGGCCATAGCTGCCAAAGCGACTTTACTTAGGCTACGAATAAACACAAAGAACCTTCCTCTAACGACAGAGGTTGATAACATCCACTGCCAGGAGGGCAGTAGCGTGAACAACGCTATTAATACCGAACAAACTTTCAGCGGCGATATAATAGACGCCAGAACCAATCTGTATAAATCAAACCTTTGGATAGTGGCGAAAAAAACAAACTTTAGTATCGGAAAAAATTTTTTATTATTTTCCAGCCAAGCTACCGTTTATTTAACAGAAAACCCAATGAAAACAGGCGCACGCGCCATAATCCATCAAAGTAATCTGACAACGAAGAGTAGTCTGACTCTTGATTTACGCCACTGATACACACAAACAAAGTGTGACTTTTGTCTGCTCAGTTCGATAAACGTGAAGATTATCACAAAAATATTCTGAACACACAATGGTTAAGTGGTTAAACCGCACATTGTTTATTTACCCCACCAAAGCAAGATCAATCATACCCATAGCATGCTATAAATTAATATAAGTTTTTGAAAATTATAAATAATATTAACAAACACTTATTTATTAACTCGCTTATATTGCCGTGATGAAATTTTTCAATGATGACTATGCAAAGTAAATAACGCCAAATACTCACCCTCGTTTATTAGTTCCTAATGCAGCGACCTATTAGCCACTATCCCCCTAAAACACCCCGTTTACCGAATAACGAGATGGTTTAGGCGTTTTTGGCCGAAACTCCATGAACTGTATGGTCGCGTGCTAATTCAAAAAATGTTGATGTAGGCAACTATTGCAGGGATTGCATGACAAACTTTACGCCATACCCGTTGATAACAATAAGCACGGCATTAACGCGACGCCGCTATGGTGTATTTTGCTTCCAGTGGTATTTTGTCATTTATTGATTGCACTAGGCTTCTCTTATAAAACAACGACACCAAACCGCATCACGATAACGACTAACACAGTTAGGCCAATTCATGCCTTTTTGTATCAGGCACCAACAAAAAACGCACCACTACACCCCATGACAGAAGCAAGCAAGAACAACACAACAGGAAAGTATTCAACACAGAAGCAAGGTATCAGCCAATCGCCTTCGCACCCACGATTCAGCAAAAAATGATAAAAGTTCAGCAGCCACAACTGAGGCAACTGCCAGCAACATATCCTCCATCCAAGACATCACTTCCCACTATTTGCAACAGCAACAGTCCGGCAAGTTAAATCAGGGAGCGACCCAATATGCCAAGAAGCAGTCTGCACGCAAAAGTTTGAGTGTCATAACGCCTGAGCCAGAGAGATTAGTCTTACCGACAATTCCAATAGGAGAACGCAATGGTTCGCTCGACTCACCACTCGATCCCAACCGTATCGTTAAGCAAGGAGATCGTTGTTATCGAGTGGTAAAAATGCCAACACAGCTTAACCCGGAAGCAGAGCATCTAGGTTTTGGCTTTAAATGTGCGCTAACGGATGATGAAAAACGGCTGGATAAATCCTTAACCAACCGCATTAATCAACACCGTCAATAATCATTCAGAATAAGCGTCCCAACATCAGCGATAAAACGTCAGGAAAAAAGCCCAGAAGATAAGTAACGATCACCGCGATCACAGATGATAGCCACCACCGTTGATCCTGGATGCTGTTGGGCAAGCACTAGGGCGGCAAACACCGCACCACCGGAACTGACGCCCGCACAAATACCTTCCTCTTGCGCCAGTTTTCTGGCCATATCCTTCGCGTCCTGTTCGGTAATATCCATGATCAAATCTACACGGGCAGCATCAAAAATACCGGGTAAATATGCTTGTGGCCAACGGCGAATTCCGGGAATTGAACTGCCTGACGCAGGTTGCAACCCGACAACAGTGATAGCTGGATTACGCTCCTTCAGATAGCGCGACACCCCCATAATGGTGCCGGTAGTCCCCATACTGGAGACAAAATGCGTTACCTTGCCATTCGTCTGTTGCCAGATTTCCGGCCCCGTAGTTAGAAAATGAGCGTTAGCGTTATCTTGGTTATTAAACTGATCCAATACTTTGCCTTTACCTTCCGCCTGCATCGTTAACGCCAAATCCCGCGCTTCTTCCATATTACCCACCAGCAGCAATTCCGCGCCGTAAGCTTGCATCGAATCCTTACGTTCCTGAGTGGAATCCTTAGGCATAATCAAAATCATCTTATAGCCTTTAATGGCGGCCACCATCGCCAGCGCAATCCCCGTATTACCACTGGTCGCTTCAATCAGCGTATCCCCAGGGTGGATTTCCTGCCGCAGTTCAGCCTGCACGATCATATTCAGCGCTGCCCGATCCTTTACCGAACCAGCCGGATTATTGCCTTCTAGTTTTAGCAAAACCGTAGAGGAACCACAGTTTAGCCGCTGCAGACGTACCAGCGGTGTTTGCCCGATGCAGGTTTCAATGGTGGGAAAATCAGACACGATATAGGTCCTTTATTCTTGATTAAACGCAATTAAACGATGCCTTATTCTATGAGCCTTACTTCTGGTAAACACAGTGAATAGTGCTTGGCGCATACAATAAATTGCTCATAGTTATTCCAAAAAGCTCTAGATAGGCATCTTATTATAAAAATTAACATCTATTACTCTATCAGCCATCACACTGACACAGTGACCGAATGAGGGAGTAAAAATGCCAGTAAAAATGATAAAAGCCGTGTTGGGAACCCTGTTTCTGGGAACATCGCTCAATGTGGCGGCGGCAGATCAAACGCTGCTGAACTCTTCGTATGACATCGCCCGGGAACTGTTTAGCGCCTACAACCCAATGTTTATCAAACACTGGCAAGAGCAAACCGGTAAAACCGTGGAGATTAAACAGTCTCACGCCGGTTCTTCTGCACAAGCACGTTCCATTCTGCAAGGACTGCCGGCCGATGTGGTGACCTTTAATCAGGTCACGGATGTGCAAATTCTGGCAGATCGCGGCAAGCTGATCCCTGCGAACTGGCAACAACTGCTACCAAACTCAAGCTCGCCTTACTATTCCACCATTGCGTTTCTGGTGAGAAAGGGAAACCCCAAACAGATCCACGATTGGGGCGATTTAACCAAAGATGATGTGAAGCTGGTGTTTCCTAATCCCAAAACCTCAGGTAATGCACGCTATACCTACTTAGCCGCTTTGGGTTATGCGCAGAAAATTTATGGTAAGGAAGATCAGGCAGATCTGGATAAATTCCTGAAAAAATTCCTCGCTAATGTCGCGGTATTTGATACCGGCGGTCGCGGTGCCACAACCTCATTTGTTGAACGTGGTATCGGTGATGTGTTGATCACCTTTGAATCTGAAGTGAATAACATTCGTCAGCAATATGGCAGTGATGATTATCAGGTTGTGGTGCCAAAGACTTCAATTCTGGCTGAATTTCCTGTCGCGGTTGTTGAAAAGAATGCCAAACGCAACGGTACTGAAGCGTTAGCGACCGAATACCTCAATTACCTTTACAGTGAAGAAGCGCAGCGGCTGCTAGCAGGTTTTAACTACCGGGTGCATAACGCCAAGGTGAAGGCAGAATTTGCAGATAAATTTCCAGAAGTGGATTTGCTAACCGTTGAACAAATCATCGGTGGCTGGGATAACGCGATGAAAACCCAATTTGCAAACGGCGCAAAGCTCGATCAACTGTTGAAACGCTAACACCAGACATACAGGCTGTGCTGCAACTAAGACCTGGGCTAATTCCAGGTCTGTTTGCAAATAATAGGTATTCATCTGGCAATACAGCCATAGATCGCTAAATAGGGTTATCCCAGTTAACGTAATGCGGTGGCAAATTCTGTGATTTCAACTAACGGGCGCTTGCGCCATAAACGGGTTCTGCCTGGATTCAGCATCAGCTTGGGCGTGTCGTTGCTGTTTGTCAGTTTGATCCTGTTACTGCCGACTACGGGACTGATCATGCAAACCGGGACCATGAGCTGGTCTGCATATTGGGGCGTGATTACCGATCCGCGGGTAGTCGCCAGTTATCGGGTGACCTTATTGTCAGCACTGGCGGCATCATTGTTTAACTGCTTGTTTGGCCTATTGCTGGCATGGGTGCTAGTCCGGTATGAATTTCCCGGAAAGCGGCTACTGGATGCATTAGTCGACCTGCCGTTTGCGTTACCGACCGCGGTTGCCGGTATCACGCTTGCAACGCTATATGCAGAAAATGGGCAACTTGGCAGTTTGCTGACGCAATTGGGGATTAAAGTGGCTTACTCGCCTTTGGGTATTGTGGTTGCCATGGTCTTTACCAGTATTCCATTTGTGGTGCGCACGGTGCAGCCGGTGCTCGAAGAACTCTCTCACGATGAGGAGGAAGCGGGTATGACGCTTGGAGCCTCAGACCGTGCAGTATTTTGGCGCATTATTCTGCCATCGTTGTGGCCGGCATTGATGGTGGGTACCGCACTGTCATTTACGCGCAGCCTTGGTGAGTTTGGTGCGGTGATCTTTATCGCTGGCAATATGCCTTACATCAGTGAAATCACTTCGTTGATGATCTTTGTGAAGCTACAGGAGTTTGATTTTGCTGGCGCCAGCGCCATTGCCTCAGTGGTGCTCATGACTTCATTACTGCTACTGCTGCTAATAAACCTCTGGCAAGCACGTTATTTGCGACGTATTCGCGGACGTTAAGGAGCACGCATGTACGCATTTAAGCCTTCCAGAGTGGGTGATGCACCTATCATCAAGTGGAGTCTGATCGCGCTAGCGGTATTACTCAGCGGCTTATTATTGGTGGTACCGCTAGCCAGTATTTTTCAGCAGGCCTTCGCTGGTGGTTGGCGGTTGTACATTCAACACTTAAGCCAACCCGATACCCTGCACGCCATCGGCCTCACCTTGATGGTGGCAGCACTGACTGTACCAATAAACTTAGTTTTTGGTGTGCTACTGGCCTGGAGCGTCACCCGTTTCGAATTTCCGGGGCGCAAAATACTGATCACGCTGATTGATATTCCCTTTGCCGTGTCGCCCGTGGTGGCAGGCTTACTCTACCTGTTGCTGTATGGCAACAGTGGCTGGCTGGGGGCCTGGTTGTTTGAACATGATCTGCAGGTGATGTTTGCCTGGCCAGGGATCGTGTTAGTAACCATTTTTGTCACTTGTCCGTTTGTGGCACGCGAACTGATCCCATTGATGCAACAACAGGGTGCCGCGGAAGAGGAAGCGGCGGTAATCCTCGGAGCCTCCTGGTGGCAACTGTTTCGCCGCGTGACCTTACCCAACATCAAATGGGCACTGATTTACGGGGTAATTCTGACCAATGCCAGAGCGGTAGGTGAGTTTGGTGCTGTCGCAGTGGTATCCGGCAACATTCGTGGCGAAACCAATACCCTACCTTTGCACGTACAATTACTTTATGAGGATTACCAAGCCCAAGCCGCGTTCGCCAGCGCTTCACTACTGGCACTAATCGCCCTCTTTACTTTGCTGCTGAAAGCCGCTGTTGAATGGCAGCAACAACGCAGTTTATCCGTCAATAATGATAATGAGCAGAGCCAATTATGAGTATTCGTCTTAGCAATATTTCCAAGCAATTTGGCCAGTTTCAGGCGCTTTCACCGCTCAATCTCGATATTGACGATGGCGAGATGATCGGTCTGCTGGGACCATCAGGTTCTGGTAAAACCACGCTACTACGGATTATTGCCGGGCTTGAAGGTGCAGATAGCGGCCAACTGTATTTTGGTGACCGAGAAGTGACAAGGGTGCATGTGCGCGAACGTAGGGTCGGCTTTGTGTTTCAGAACTACGCGCTGTTTCGCCATATGACAGTCGCCGAAAACGTCGCTTTTGGCCTGCAAGTCATGCCGCGCAAACAGCGGCCAGCAGCGGCTGAGATCCACAAAAGAGTCTCACAACTGTTAGAAACCGTGCAGCTCGGTCATCTGGCACAGCGCTATCCCGAGCAACTCTCTGGTGGACAGAAACAGCGCATTGCGCTGGCGCGGGCACTGGCGACGCAGCCAGAGGTGTTGTTGTTGGATGAACCCTTTGGCGCGTTGGATGCCAAAGTGCGAAAAGAACTGCGTCGCTGGTTACGTAGTCTGCATGATGAACTGAAATTCACCAGTGTGTTTGTCACTCATGATCAGGACGAAGCATTGGAGCTGTCAGATCGGGTGGTGGTGATGAGCAACGGCCACATAGAACAGGTTAACACCCCGGCTGAGCTATATGCCCAACCTAATAGCCGTTTTGTGTTTGATTTTCTGGGTAACGTCAACGTGTTTACTGCCGAATGGCAACAACAGTGCTGGCGCAATGGTGAGGCATTTATCGTGCCGCCAGAACAACCGCAATTGCAGCAAAACGGCGCATTGTATGTCCGCAGTCATGAACTCGCCTTGTCTGATAAACCTAACAGCCAGGTGAATTTACCGTTTGATATTGTCTCCATTACACCCATCGGTGCAGAGGTTCGGGTGGAGTTAGCACCGAGCGGCTGGCATAGCGAACAGTTGTGGGAGGCAAAATTTACCCACCACCAGCTGCAAGAAAAGGGATTACAAAAGGGCGACCGAGTGTTTGTAACCCCACAAACAGGCTACTTTTTTGCTGCACAAGGTGACGGTTCAGCCACACGTCTCAATTGGCCGTTCCTGCCACCCGGCAGCCTGGTATTTGATATCTAACCCCTTATTCAACTGTCACTGACTTGGCCAGATTTCGCGGCTGGTCTACGTCAGTGCCTTTTATCAGGGCCACATGATAGGACAGTAATTGCAGCGGCAGAGTGTAGATAAGCGGCGCAATAAACTCATCGCAATGGGGCACAGAAATAACCTTCATGGAGTCGTCGGACCGGAAGTTAGCATCCACATCCGCGAATACATACATCAAACCACCACGAGCCCGTACCTCTTCCACATTGGATTTAAGCTTTTCCAACAATTCATTATTCGGTGCTACTACAATTACCGGCATATCGGCATCTATCAATGCTAACGGTCCGTGTTTCAATTCACCAGACGCGTAAGCTTCTGCATGAATATAAGAGATCTCTTTCAGCTTTAGTGCACCTTCCATGGCGATAGGGTATTGATCGCCACGACCTAAAAACAACGCATGACTCTTGTCAGCAAAGTCTTCTGCCAAACCCGCGATGGTTTCATCCAGCCCTAAAGTCTGCTCAACTTTTGCGGGTAAGGATTGCAAGCTGTGCACCATAGCAGCTTCAGTCTCGGCACTCATACCGTTATAGCGACCGATAACCGCAGTCAACATCAGCAATCCAGCTAACTGCACAGTAAAAGCTTTAGTCGATGCCACACCGATTTCCGCACCCGCTTTCATCATGTACGCCATATCTGACTCGCGCACCAGAGATGAACCCGGTACATTACAAATGGTCAGAGAGGCTTTGTACCCCATCTGTTTTGCCAAGCGCAACGCCGCCAGCGTATCAGCGGTTTCTCCAGACTGAGAAATAGTCACAAATAAGCTGTCAGGATATGTGAAGGATTTGCGGTAGCGAAACTCTGAAGCAATTTCCACATTACAGGAAACACCTGCCCATTGTTCCAGCCAGTACCGTGCGGTCATTGCCGCATGATAACTGGTACCACAAGCGATGATCTGTACATGACGAATACCACTCAATAACGCTTCTGCATTATCACCAAAAGCGGATGCCAACACCTGGCCATAGGCGATACGGCCTTCCATGGTGCGGGTCAACGCCAACGGTTGTTCATGGATCTCTTTCAGCATGTAATGGCGAAACGCACCTTTATCACCCGCATCATGCGTGATTTCAGATTCTTTAATCTCGCGTGCAACCGCTTCGCCTTTACTGTTGAAAATACTCACTTTCCGACGGGTAATTTCAGCAACATCACCTTCTTCCAGATAGGAAAAAGAACGGGTTACGGGTAACAACGCCAGTTGGTCTGATGCCACAAAGTTTTCACCCAAGCCATAACCCACCACCAGCGGACTGCCGCTACGAGCCACCACTAAGCGCTCGCTGTCACGGCGGTCAATAACAACAGTGCCATAAGCACCTTCCAGCTGTTTCACTGTGGCCTGGACCGCTGCCAGCAAGGATTCGTGGGTTTTCAGTTCGTGATGCACCAGATGGCAGATCACTTCGGTATCGGTATCAGACTCAAAGCGGTAACCGAGTTCGGTAAGCTTGTGGCGCAGTTCGGCATGATTCTCAATAATGCCGTTATGCACTACGGCGATATCGCCGCTGGATTGGTGCGGATGCGCGTTACGTTCGTTAGGTTCGCCGTGAGTCGCCCAGCGGGTATGAGCAATACCGGTACCGCCGACCAGAGGCTGCTGCACCAGCGCATCAGCCAACTCCTGCACCTTACCCACTCGGCGCACACGTTGTAGTTGCTGCTCATGGATCACCGCCATACCTGCTGAGTCATAGCCGCGATATTCCAGCCGTTTCAAGCCTTCCAGCAGAATTTCCATCACATCCCTTTGCGCCACGGCGCCAACTATTCCACACATGTTATTTCCTGCGTTACTTCTTAGTTTGAATTTTGATAGGGCACCAGTAATACATCGATGCCGTGCCCACGAATAATATCTGCCGCCGGGGGAGATAAACGATCGTCACTAACGACCGTGGATATCTGCGACCAGGGCAATTCCAGATTGGGAATGCGCCGCTGCAACTTGTCTGATTCCAGCATCACCACTACCTGCTGCGACACTTCAGCCATCACCTTGCTAAGATTAGTGAGCTCGTTAAAGGTTGTTGTGCCCCGGCTGAGATCGATACCATCTGCGCCAATAAACAGTTGATCGAAGTTATAGGAACGCAAAACCTGCTCAGCCATTTGCCCCTGAAATGACTCCGAATGAGGATCCCAAGTGCCACCAGTCATCAATAATGTTGGTTCGTTTTCCAGTTCATGGACGGCATTGGCGAGTTGCAATGAGTTAGTCATCACCACCAATCCACGTTTGCTATTCAACTCTGGAATAAGCCCGAGAGTAGTAGAGCCGCAATCAATGATGATACGGTTATGATCGCGAATGAGTTCTGCCGCTTTGCGAGCGATAGCTAACTGATTGGCTGACGGACCCCGCTGTGGCACAGTTAACTCTTGCGGTAGTGGCACCGCGCCACCATAGCGGCGTAGTAATAGTCCATCAGTTTCCAGAGCCGCTAAATCTTTGCGGATAGTCACTTCAGAGGTATCAAACGCCTGTGCCAGTTGTTCAACACTGACTTCTCCGGTTTGATTCAACTGTTCAACAATGGCTCGGCGCCGCTGTTGGGTGTTCCGTTTTAGCATTTATCGATAATTCATGTTTCGATTTGAAAGAAATTATATTCAAACGAAATATAACCACAAGTAAAATTTTAACGTCATTCAGGCTTATTAAGCAGTCATACAGTATAATTAACGCTAGAAATAAAAAAAGCACCCGTGAATGAGTGCTTTCGAAACGAAACTTAAGGCAATGGCTATTTAGCTTTTTTAACGGGTCGCTGCCAACCACTGATATGTTTCTGTTTTACACGAGTAATGACCAGCTCATCTTCGCCCACATCTTTGGTAATAGTAGAACCGGCACCCAATGTGGCGCCACGGGCAATGGATACCGGAGCCACCAGCTGGGTGTCACTACCAACGAACACATCGTCTTCAATCACGGTAAGATGTTTGTTGGCACCATCATAGTTACAGGTGATAGTGCCTGCGCCAATATTGACGCCTTTACCTATCTGCGCATCGCCCAGATATGTCAGGTGCCCAGCTTTAGAACCTTCCCCCAGCACCGCTTTTTTCATCTCTACGAAATTACCCACATGGGCATCCGCTTTCAATTCAGCGCCAGGACGCAAACGGGCAAACGGCCCGGCGTTGGCATTTACCCCGATTTTGGCACCTTCCACCACGGTATAAGGTTTCACCTCGCCACCATCGGCTATTTCACAATCGATCAGAATGGCACCGGCACCGATGGTGACGTTATTACCCAGAACCACCTTGCCTTCAAAGATGACATTGATATCGATCATGACATCCTGACCGACGGTCACATCTCCGCGAATATCGATACGTGCAGGATCTCGAAGATTGGCGCCATTTAGCATTAACTGCTCGGCCATACGCGCTTGGTAAGCGCGCTCCAACATTGCCAACTGTACCCGATTATTCGCACCTTCGGTTTCAATGGCATCTGTCGGGTGTGCTGTAGTAATAATGACATTATCCTTATGTGCCATCGCCACCACATCGGTCAGGTAAAATTCCCCTTGCGCATTGTTATTGTTCAATTGGCTCAGCCAGTGCTTCAGCTGTTTGCCAGGCAACGCCATAATACCGCTATTGACTTCGGTAATTGCCAGTTGCGCTACGGTTGCATCTTTCTGCTCTACAATGCCAACAACTTTGCCGTTTTCCCGTAAAATTCGACCATAACCGCTGGGGTTTGCCAGATTAACGGTGAGCATTGCCACACCATCCGGCTGACGACTTTGTAACAACGCCACTAATGTTTGCTGGCGGATCAGCGGCACATCACCATAAAGTACCAACACAGTATCTTCATCTTTGATGTATGGGATAGCCTGTGCCACCGCGTGACCAGTACCCAACTGCTGTGACTGTTCAACCCAATTCAACTGCGGATCGCGCACCGCTGCTTGTAGCTTAGCGCCACCATAACCGTACACCAGATTGATCTGTGCAGCATCAAGCGCTTTTGCCACATCGATGACGTGCTGCACCATAGTTTTGTGGGCAACTTTATGCAGAACTTTGGGTAAATCAGAACGCATCCGGGTTCCCTTTCCGGCAGCGAGGATCACAACATTGAGCGACATAACCACTTCCTTTAACAAATGACGCCACATTCTAACCAAATTGCTCGTCTGATGCAGTGTCTATCCCAAATTGCAGGCGATAAAAAAGGCGCCATAAGGCGCCTTTTTCAGCAGAGTTACATTATCTGGCAATGTTCTTCTTGATGGTCTCAACGACACGCAACTGTGCAATGGCTTTTGCCAGCTCAATTGCTGCTGCCGCGTAATCAAAGTCAGCACCGGCCTTGGCCATTTCGGCTTCGGCACGACGCTTGGCTTCTACAGCGGCCTGTTCGTCAATCTCATCGGCACGCATTACGACATCAGCCAATATGGATACAGAAGAAGGCTGTACTTCGAGGATACCCCCGGACAGATAAAACACCTCTTCTGAACCATTTTGTTTGACGATGCGCGCCATGCCAGGTTTGATATTGGTCAGCAGCGGCGTATGCCCTGGCATAACACCCAGTTCACCTTCTGAACCTGTTACCTGCAAACTGGCAACCAGTCCGGAATAGATTCTGCTTTCTGCGCTGACGATATCAAGTTGTACTGTCATGGCTGCCATCCCGTTCTCCTATCAAAACCAGAGGATTTTCTCTGATTACTTCTTGTTGGCTTTTTCTACCGCTTCTTCGATAGAACCAACCATGTAGAACGCCTGTTCTGGCAGATGGTCAAATTCACCATCCAGAATGCCTTTGAAGCCACGAATAGTGTCTTTCAAAGAGACGTACTTACCTGGAGAACCGGTAAACACTTCTGCTACGTGGAATGGCTGTGACAGGAAACGTTCGATTTTACGAGCGCGAGCTACTGTCATCTTGTCTTCATCAGACAATTCATCCATACCCAGAATCGCAATAATGTCTTTCAGCTCTTTATAACGCTGCAGCACGTGCTGAACGCCAGTTGCCACGTTGTAGTGCTCCTGGCCAACAACCTGAGGATCCAACTGACGAGAGGTGGAGTCCAGAGGGTCAACCGCTGGGTAAATACCCAGAGAAGCAATCTGACGAGACAATACTACGGTCGCATCCAAGTGGGCGAAGGTAGTTGCAGGGCTTGGGTCAGTCAAGTCGTCCGCTGGTACGTAAACGGCCTGTACTGAAGTGATAGAACCCACTTTAGTAGAGGTAATACGTTCCTGCAGTACACCCATTTCTTCCGCCAGTGTTGGCTGATAACCTACAGCTGATGGCATACGACCCAACAGTGCAGATACTTCAGTCCCCGCCAGGGTGTAACGGTAAATGTTGTCGATGAACAACAGTACGTCACGGCCTTCATCACGGAATTTTTCCGCCATTGTCAGACCAGTCAACGCTACACGCAGACGGTTGCCTGGTGGTTCGTTCATCTGACCATACACCATGGCTACTTTGTCCAATACGCCAGATTCTTTCATTTCGTAGTAGAAGTCGTTACCTTCACGGGTACGCTCACCTACACCGGCGAATACAGACAGACCTGAGTGGGCTTTGGCGATGTTGTTAATCAGTTCCATCATGTTAACTGTCTTACCAACACCCGCACCACCGAACAGACCTACTTTACCACCCTTGGCAAACGGACAAACAAGGTCAATAACCTTGATACCGGTTTCCAGCAATTCAGTGGTGTTTGATTGTTCTTCATATGAAGGAGCTGCACGGTGAATAATATAACGTTCATCTTCACCGATAGGACCCACTTCGTCTACTGGCTCACCCAATACGTTCATGATACGGCCAAGTGTTGCATGACCTACCGGAACAGAAATCGGGGCACCTGTATTTTCCACCTCAAGACCACGACGCAAACCGTCAGAAGAACCCATGGCGATGGTACGAACGACACCACCACCAAGCTGCTGCTGAACTTCCAGCACTAGGCCTTTACTCACGATTTTCAGAGCGTCATATACCTGAGGTACGGCATCATGTGGAAACTCTACGTCCACAACCGCGCCAATTACTTGGACAACAGTACCTGTGCTCATGATTAATCCTCTAAAACTTGTCTTGGTTACCCAGCCTAAACCGCAGCTGCACCGGATACAATTTCCGACAGTTCCTGCGTAATCGCAGCCTGACGGGCTTTGTTGTACACCAGTTGCAAATCGTCAATCAGGTTTCCTGCGTTGTCAGTTGCCGCTTTCATCGCCACCATACGGGCAGCCTGTTCGGAAGCAATATTTTCAACAACACCCTGATAAACCTGGGATTCCACATAGCGAACCAATAATTTTTCCAACAGTTCTTTTGGATCAGGTTCGTAAATGTAGTCCCAGTGATGTTTCACATCATCATCTTCGGATTTAGGCAAAGGCAGCAGCTGCTCGATCACGGGAGTCTGTGTCATAGTGTTCACAAATTTGTTGAACACCACATACAGACGATCCAATTTGCCTTCGTTGTAAGCCTGCAGCATCACGCGCACAGTACCAATCAGATCTGCAAGTTTAGGTGCATCACCTAAACCTGAAGCTGAGGCCTGAGCCTTGCCACCAAAGCTTTTGAAAAACTGTACACTGCGTGCGCCGATTGGACAGAATTCCACTTCAGCACCTTGTTGTTTCCAGCTTTTCACGTCTGCCACAACCTTTTTAAATAGGTTGACGTTCAGACCACCACAAAGACCACGGTCGGTTGCCACAACTATGTATCCAACCCGCTTGGCTTCTCGCACCTCTAAATAGGGGTGTTTATATTCGAGAGAACCCTGCGCCACGTGACCGATCACCTTACGCATACTTTCCGCATAAGGACGACTGGCAGCCATGCGATCCTGCGCTCTGCGCATTTTGCTGGCAGCCACCATCTCCATGGCGGAAGTGATCTTCTGTGTGTTTTTCACACTGGAGATCTTTGACTTAATCTCTTTTGCGCCGGCCATCTCTACTCTCCAATCTGGACCAGAGGTGCCTTAAAGCACCTCAATGTGTATTTACCAGGTTTGGGTTGCCACGAACTTTTCGAGACCAGCTTTCAGTTCACCTTCGATATCGGCGTTATAGTCGCCGGTTTCGTTGATGAGCTTCATCAGCTCGGCATGCTCGCTGTTCATGAAGGAGAGCAGGGCAGCTTCAAAATCACCGATTTTCTTCAGCTCAATGCCTTTCAGGAAGCCTTTTTCTGCAGCGAAAATAGACACAGCCTGATCAGCAACGCTCATCGGTGCATATTGCTTCTGCTTCATCAGCTCAGTTACACGTTCACCGTGTTCCAATTGGGCACGGGTTGCGTCATCCAAATCGGATGCGAACTGAGAGAAAGCAGCCAGCTCTCGGTACTGCGCCAGAGCGGTACGAATACCACCGGACAGTTTCTTGATGATCTTGGTCTGAGCCGCACCACCCACACGAGAAACCGAAATACCAGGGTTAACCGCTGGACGTAAGCCAGAGTTAAACAGGTCGGTTTCCAGGAAGATCTGACCGTCAGTAATAGAAATTACGTTAGTCGGTACGAACGCAGATACGTCACCAGCCTGGGTTTCAATAATTGGCAAGGCGGTCAATGAGCCTGTTTTGCCTTTTACTTCACCGTTAGTGAATTTCTCTACATATTCTTCGTTTACGCGAGAAGCACGTTCCAGCAAACGAGAATGCAGATAGAAAACGTCACCTGGGTAAGCTTCACGTCCTGGTGGACGTTTGAGCAACAGTGAAATCTGACGATATGCGACAGCCTGTTTTGTCAGGTCGTCATATACGATCAGCGCATCTTCACCGCGATCACGGAAGTATTCACCCATTGAACAACCAGAATAAGGTGCCAGATACTGCAGTGCAGCTGCTTCTGACGCGGTAGCCACAACGACGATAGTGTTAGCTAATGCACCGTGTTCTTCCAGCTTGCGTACGATGTTGGCAATGGTAGAAGCTTTCTGACCAATCGCGACATAGATACACTTAATGCCAGAGTTTTTCTGGTTGATGATGGCATCAATTGCCAATGCAGTTTTACCGATCTGACGGTCACCAATGATCAGCTCACGCTGACCACGACCGATTGGGATCATGGAGTCAACTGCTTTGTAACCTGTCTGTACAGGTTGTGATACTGACTTACGATCGATTACGCCGGGAGCAATCACTTCAACAGGCGCAAATCCATCGTTATCGATAGGACCTTTACCGTCGATTGGCTCACCCAGGGTATTTACTACACGACCCAGCAGACCACGACCTACTGGTACCTGCAAAATGCGACCAGTAGTTTTAACTTTTACGCCTTCTGCCAAATCGGCATAAGGACCCATTACTACGGCACCGACAGAATCACGTTCAAGGTTCAACGCGATTGCAAAACGGCTGCCAGGCAGTTCGATCATTTCACCCTGCATTACATCGGCCAGGCCGTGAATGCGGATAATACCGTCACTTACCGAAACGATAGTTCCTTCGTTACGGGCTTCGCTGACAACGTCGAACTGCTCGATCCGCTGCTTAATCAGATCGCTGATTTCAGTGGAATTCAGTTGCATGCTCAAACTCCCAATTACGATTGCAGCTTATCAGACAAACGGTCGAGTTTGCCGCGAACAGACCCGTCAATCACGAGGTCTCCCGCTCTGATAATGACCCCAGCAATAAGCTTGGCGTCGGTACTGCAATTCAGCTTAACTTTGCGTGCGAGACGTTTCTCTAAAGAAGCACTGATCTGTGCGATCTGTGAATCAGTCAAAGGCGTGGCAGATATCACACTAGCTTCCACTTCTTTTGACCATTCCAGACGCAGCTCGGCAAATTGCTGAGCAACAGCTGGCAGCACTTCTAAGCGATCGTTTTCGGCCATTACCTTGATCAGATTTTGACCATTGGTATCCATCTGATCGCCACATACTTTGATAAACAAGTCTGCTAGACGATCACTGGCCATCACTCCGGCCAGCAGGGGCTTCATGGTCTCGTTTTCACTGACCAAAGCGGCAAAGTCGAGCATTTCCGCCCACTTTTCCACTGCCTGATGTTCAACCGCAAAATCAAAAGCTGCCTTTGCATAAGGACGAGCAATGGTGGTTAACTCAGCCATAACTCCACTCCCTTATCAAATTTCAGCGACAAGTTTATCAACTATGTCGCTCTGGGCGGCTTCATCAATCGAACGCTCGAGGATTTTCTCTGCGCCAATAATGGCAAGAGTCGCTAGCTGCTTGCGCAGATCCTCTTTCACGCGATTACGTTCAGCTTCAATTTCTGCTTGACCCTGAGCGATAATTTTTGAACGCTCAGCGTCTGCTTCGGCTTTGGCTTCGTCAATGATCTGAGCCTTGCGTTTGTTAGCAGACTCGATAATTTCGTTGGCAGTAGCCTTGGCTTCTTTGAGTTGATCAGAGGCTTTCACCTGAGCCAACTCCAGGTCTTTAGCTGCACGGTCAGCGTCAGCAAGACCATCAGCAATCCTTTTCTGGCGCTCTTCGATGGCACTCATCAAAGGCGGCCAAACAAACTTCATGCAGAACCACACGAAGATAAAAAAGGCGACCGTCTGACCGATTAGGGTAGCGTTGATATTCACAACAGCCTCCTATTTAGATTAAAGACAGAAGCGTTTTTTACAGCATTGCACCCAGAGGGTTAGTGAACAGCATATACAGCGCAATACCTACACCGATCATGGTTACGGCGTCCAACAGACCCGCTACGATGAACATTTTAACCTGCAGCATCGGGGCCATTTCTGGCTGACGAGCAGCGCCTTCAAGGAATTTACCGCCGAGCAAACCAAAGCCAATAGCGGTACCCAAAGCACCCAGACCAATGAGCAAAGCAACAGCAATTGCAGTAAAGCCCAGAATCGTTTCCATCTGTATCTCCAGTTTCTAAATCTATGTTAGTTAATGATTTAGTTTAAAATTTTCTTCCGCAATCCTTAATGATCTTCATGCGCCATGCTTAAATAAACAATTGTCAGCATCATGAAGATAAACGCCTGCAGTGTGATAACCAGAATGTGGAAAATCAACCAGCCCAGGTGCAAAGTCACACCCAAAGCGGCAATCGCCACATTGGCACCATACATCAGCGCGATAAGGATGAAGATCAACTCACCAGCGTAAAGGTTACCGAAAAGACGCAAAGCCAATGAAATCGGCTTGGCAATCAAGGTAACAGACTCAAGCACGAAGTTGACCGGTATCATTGCCTTTACATTAAAGGGCTGTAATGTCAGTTCTTTCACAAACCCTGATATGCCCTTGATCTTAATGCTGTAATAAATAATCAGCACAAATACCCCCAGTGCCAGACTGAAAGTCACATTAAGATCTGCGGTCGGAACCACCCTCAAATGCTGGTTGTGATCGCCGGCAATTAAAGCTGCCAACTGAGGCAACCAATCAACCGGGATCATATCCATGAAGTTCATCATGAATACCCAAACGAAAATGGTCAGAGCGAGCGGCGCAATCAGCTTGTTGCGACCGTGGAAGGTTTCCTTCACGCTGGTATCCACGAACTCGACGAGCATCTCGATAAAGCACTGAAGCTTACCGGGAACGCCGGTTGTGGCTTTTTTGCCAACGCTGCGGAACAACCACAGGAACAGAACACCAAGCCCTACAGAAAAGAGCAATGAATCAATATGCCATGTCCAGAAACCACCGTCATGTCCTGAAGTCCAGAACGTCAGGTGATGCTGAATATATTCCTGCGATGACACTTCACCAGTTGCAGACATGATTCATCCCACTTAACTTTGCTTGAAGTATAAAGGAGCTGTCCAATGCACTATTAACCCCAACACATAACAAACAAAAAGCGGCATAAATGCAGCTTTAAGATATATAAATGCTATAGAAAACAATACAATAGTTAACAGCAACTTTACCGCTTCCCCCCAGTAAAAGCTCTTTAACACTTTTGCTGTAGCGCTAGCTCCCATATGAGAGAACGCCAGGGTCGCGAACACGAAATTGGGGATCACAGCAATTACGGCACCAGCTAACGCTGACAAACCACTGTTGACCCCCTGCATAACGAAAAAGACCGTCGATGCCAATCCGGTAACCGCGGCTTGCAGCATAATCAGTTTGTAAGCTGATCGGCGGCCACGACGAGCCAAATTGTCAATCAATCGATCTTCTCCGTAATTTTCTTTTTGTTTCGGTGACCGTGTATGAAAATTCCGAGCCACCCGCGCAAAAAGCTTGCGAAAGTATACCTTTTCGAAGTTTTCGCGCAACGTTGAGGATATCAAAAAAAAAGCGCCTAAACGTGATTTAGCGCTAAGTTATAAAAGCATTTACTGATTTTATGTAATTTAATTACAAATTCTTTTTTTTATTGCTATTTTTTCGCTAGAATCAACTGAATTTGGCGATAATTCCATCAAGTTCAGATAAACTCTGATAATTAATTACAATTTTACCTGTCCCCTTTACAGTGTGCGTAATATTAACTTTTGTTCCTAATCTTTGAACTAGCTCGCTTTCCAAGCGGGTTAAATCCGCATTTTTAATATTATTTTCAGGTTTGTTCGGAGGATTCTGCACTTTGTTAATAAGTCGTTCGGTTTCACGAACGGTAAGTTCTTTCGCCGCTACGACTCTGGCGACGCTAGTTTGTTGATCGCCTTCAAGTGCTAACAACGCTCTGGCGTGACCCATATCAATATCGCCACGCTCCAACATCACTTTCACCGCCGGATTTAACGCATTAAGACGCAATAGGTTAGAAATGGTCGCACGCGACTTCCCGACGGCATCAGCTACCTGCTGGTGTGTCAGTTCAAATTCTTCAATCAGACGATTAAGTGCAATGGCTTCTTCCATCGCGTTCAAGTCTTCACGTTGGATGTTTTCAATCAACGCAATCGCCACGGCGGCTTCATCGGCAACTTGTTTAACAATACAAGGCACTTTATCCAACTGAGCCAGTTGCGCGGCTCGCCAGCGACGTTCGCCCGCGATAATTTCATACTGACCAGCAGTGACTTGGCGCACGACTATCGGCTGAATGACCCCCTGCGCCCGGATAGATTCTGCCAGTTCTTCCAAAGCTTCCGGAGACATATCCTTACGAGGCTGATATTTGCCTGGCTTCAGCAAATCCAGATCCAGATTGAGCAGCGTTTCACCACTTCCGACATCCGCCATTTCCGCTGTTTCAGCAGTTTCCCGCTTTTGATTGGCCGCGTGACTGGTGCTGAGTAATGCATCCAACCCCTTACCTAAACCGCGTTTTTTCAATGTCATGGTGATCCCTTTAAACCTTTTCCGCTTGTTTCTTTTTTTGTTGCTCAGAACGGCGAATAATTTCACCCGCTAATGCTAAATAAGCCTTGGCACCAGCACTGCCTTTATCGTAATACATTGCTGGCGCACCAAAACTAGGCGCTTCTGCTAAACGCACGTTCCTCGGAATCACCGTGCGATAAACCTTATCACCAAAATGCTGTTTCAATTGATCAGAGACATCATTGGCCAGGCGATTTCGTGGGTCGTACATAGTACGCAAAATTCCCTCAATGCCAAGTCCTGGATTCACCATTGCCGCCAATTTGGACACAGTATCCATGAGCGCAGTCAGCCCCTCCAATGCATAGTACTCACATTGCATCGGTACCAGTACCGAATCCGCCGCAGACATCGCATTAACGGTAAGTAAATTGAGCGAGGGAGGGCAATCGATAAAAATAAAATCGTAACGATCTCTTACCGCCGTCAGCGCGTTGCGTAAGCGAACTTCTCTAGCAAAAAACTCGATCAATTTGATTTCTGCGGCGGTCACATCACCGTTTGCGGCGATCAGATCGTATTTACCAATGGTATTTTTTACCACAACTTCATCAAATGGCTTTTCATCCACCAGCAATTCGTATGTGGTATTTTCGACTTCATATTTGTCAACACCACTGCCCATTGTGGCATTGCCCTGCGGATCCAGGTCAATCAGCAATACTCGGCGTTTGGTTGCCGCTAATGACGCAGCCAGATTCACGCTCGTTGTTGTTTTCCCTACGCCACCTTTCTGGTTAGCTACGGCAATGATTTTCGCCACAATGTCACCTTGTCCATCAAGTCTGTATTTGAAACCCGTGCGGTACCAAGTTGCTTTATACGCCAGCGAATTGCAAGACACTCAGTCCCGAGAAGTGATAATCAGCAGATGTCGCTGTTCATCCAGATGCGGAACGGTCAGTTGGATCTGCTGCTGTACCGTATATCGACTTGGAATTTCCGCAAGTTCTGCGGCATCCAATTGACCTTTTAACGCATAAAAAGCCCCATTTTTTTGGGGCAGGTGTGCACACCAGTTAAGCATATCGCTGACTGACGCAAATGCCCGGCTAAGTACACCATCAAACAATTCTTGCGGCTGATAATCCTCGACGCGGCTTTCGACCGAAAAGATATTACCCAGTTTTAATTCTATCTGAACCTGGCGCTGAAAACGGATACGTTTTCCCAAACTGTCCAGCAACACAAATTGCTTATCAGGATGCATAATGGCCAAAGGTATCCCTGGTAATCCGGGCCCGGTCCCGA
Source organism: Shewanella yunxiaonensis (assembly GCF_018223345.1). Classification (NCBI taxonomy): domain Bacteria; kingdom Pseudomonadati; phylum Pseudomonadota; class Gammaproteobacteria; order Alteromonadales; family Shewanellaceae; genus Shewanella; species Shewanella yunxiaonensis. Next base: position 3,803,882 of record NZ_CP073587.1, read on the forward strand.
CATCGATAAATCGCTTACCTTGCAGATACGGTGACACCGCCAAACTGTCCATAATATGTCGGATCAGCATCTGCTGGGGATCTCGCACCGATGTCAGATTGTAGGCTTTATTCCATTTGTCCAAAAGCGCGACAAAAGCCAATAACTGCTGTTGTTGTGCTTCAGTGGCAGCAATGCCAGCTTCGGCGAGATAGTGTTTTAGCTGCGTAGCAAGCACAAAATAACTCCTGATAGTTATGCGGTGGCTATTATGAAGCCCATAAAAGACTAAGGGAAGCCCGAAGCTTCCCTTAGCTACAGCGAAGTCCCGATATCAGGCACTACGGCGCAGCAAACCACGCTTTTTAAGATGCACTAACAAAATGGAAATTGCCGCCGGAGTCACCCCCGAAATTCTCGAGGCTTGCCCGATAGTTTCCGGTTTATGGCTATTAAGTTTGGCGACCACCTCATTGGACAAACCTGGCACCTCTTTGTAATCCAGATCCAAAGGTAAGCCAGTGTTTTCATTACGTAATGCCTTATTGATTTCATCCTGCTGACGCTGGATATAACCGGCATATTTCACCTGGATCTGGATCTGTTCAGCGACATGTGGATCGGCGACGGCGGGGCCGAAACCTTCCACTGCCATCAGTTTTTCATAATCCATTTCTGGGCGCCGCAACAACTCTTCAAACGAAGCTTCACGTGAAATTGGCGTATTCAGATGAGGATTGAGCGCAGCCACTAACGGTGAATTCGCATGGATCCAGTTACTCCGAAGACGCTGCATTTCAGTTTCGATGGCTTCTACTTTCTCAGAGAACAGTGCCCAACGATGATCATCGACCAAGCCCAGTTCGCGGCCTTTTTCAGTCAGCCGTAGATCGGCGTTGTCTTCTCTGAGCAACAAGCGATATTCAGCACGACTGGTAAACATGCGGTACGGTTCTTTGGTGCCAAGCGTCGATAAATCGTCAACCAATACACCGATATACGCCTGATCGCGTCTTGGACACCAACTGTCTTTGCCCTGCACTTGCAATGCGGCGTTAGTGCCAGCCAGCAAGCCTTGAGCGGCAGCTTCTTCATAGCCGGTAGTACCATTGATCTGACCCGCGAAAAACAAGCCATCAATCGCCTTGGTTTCCAGCGAGTTTTTCAGATTTCGTGGATCAAAATAGTCATATTCAATGGCATAGCCAGGACGCAAGATCTCCGCATGTTCCATGCCCTTGATAGAACGGACCAAATTGATCTGAACGTCAAACGGCAAACTGGTAGATATTCCATTTGGATAGAGCTCATGAGTGTTCAGCCCTTCTGGCTCCATAAATACCTGGTGTGAGTTTTTATCGGCAAACCGATGAATTTTATCTTCGATTGATGGACAGTAACGCGGACCGATCCCTTCAATCACCCCAGAATACATGGGACTGCGATCCAAACCACCACGGATAATCTCGTGTGTACGTTCGTTGGTATGCGTGATGTAGCAGGAAACTTGTTGCGGATGATGTGCCACATTACCGATAAACGACATCACAGGGAGTGGGAAATCACCTTTTTGTTCAGTCATTTGTGAAAAATCGACGGTACGAGCATCAATACGCGGTGGCGTACCGGTTTTTAACCGTCCGACAGGCAGTTGCAGTTCTCGTAAGCGTTGTGCCAACGCAATAGCAGGTTGATCACCGGCACGACCGCCACTGTAATTTTGCAGACCAATATGGATTTTCCCGGCAAGAAAAGTTCCGGTAGTTAGCACAACGGCTGCGGCTTCAAAGGCCAAGCCCATCTGAGTCACTACACCGGTAACTCGGCCGTTTTCAACCACTAAATCATCTACGGCTTGCTGGAATAAACGTAAATTGGGTTGATTTTGTAAAATGCGTTGAACTGCTTGACGATATAGTGCTCTGTCTGCTTGTGCTCTTGTTGCTCTGACGGCTGGTCCTTTACTGGAGTTGAGGATCCGAAACTGGATACCCGCATGATCGGTAGCGGTCGCCATAGCGCCACCTAAGGCATCGATCTCTTTAACTAAATGGCCTTTTCCGATGCCGCCGATCGCTGGATTACAGGACATCTGTCCCAAAGTGTCGAGGTTATGGGTCAGCAATAGAGTCTTACACCCCATTCTGGCTGCCGCTAATGCTGCTTCGGTTCCGGCATGACCGCCACCTACAACAACTACATCAAACCGTTCATGAAAACGCATTGTTAAACCTTCTTAGACACCTAGTTAATCAAGAGCAATGAGCCGCGTATTTTAGCATTTCAAAAGGATCAGGTGAATGATCTCTTTAGATTGTTAGATCGTAAACCGATCGCACTATTAGATCTTAAGATCTTTATATAGATCTGTTTATTGTTTTTACTATTAGGATCGACGAACGCAGTGGATAACGGTTATTTTTCTTTAAAATCAAAAAAATACACTTAAATTATCCTGTGATCTATTAACGATCATGTTGCGTAAAGACTGGGGATAGATCGCCTAGTTATCCACATCATGGATCTATAGGGAAGCAGGACGATCATTAATACAATGATTGATCAGATCTATATGACAATTTATCCACATATTTATCATTTTAAATTTATATATGTGGATAAATTTGTTCTTATTTGTGTATATAAAGGTATGAAATCATGCTTACAGATCACCAATCCAGCTCCGTAGCCATGCCACAGCGGCATCTTCCGGTACTGGATCTCTTTGTACATCAATCTGGATCTTATCCACAAAAGCGGTCGCGCCTTTTTGTTCGAGTAAATCAGCTAATTTCTGCGGACCTTCACAAAAGGTGTCATAGCTGGAGTCTCCAATGGCACATAGCACATACTCTAGCTGGCTAAAGTGACTCTCTTCATCAATCAATTGTTGATAGAGCGGTTGCAGGTTATCCGGCAGATCGCCTGCTCCATGGGTTGAAGACACGATTAGCCAGAGTTTGTCAGGATCTAATTGAGCGAGATCTGCAGCTAAATGAATTGTGGTTGTGTGGCCCTGTTGTTGCAGTTCCGCCGCTAATTCATCAGCAACATACTCTGCACCGCCAAGTGTGGTACCTACCAGAATTTCAATGCTTGCCATTTCTTGTCCTTGTTAACGTCTCCGAAAAATATAGCGGCATGGTAATCCATGATGATACACGGCTGAAAGTCCGGGTTCGATTGTCGTCGTTTTTTCTTCGGATACGATTTAAAAAATGCGTATGTTCGCGTATTTGGGCTGCAATAGTCTCAGTATAATGCTGATAATGGTGGGGATTGATGATCGCTATGAGCGAGTTTTCTTATGGGATTTTTTGAAAGATATCTGTCGGTTTGGGTAGCGTTGGCTATTGTGGCGGGGGTAGGAATAGGTAATCTGTTCCCAGATTTATTCAGCGGCATTGCTGCTTTTGAATATGCACATGTAAATCTGGTCATTGCGGTGCTTATCTGGTTGATGATTTATCCGATGATGGTCCAGATTGATTTTTCGGCAGTTAAAGATGTTGGTAAGAAGCCCAAAGGGTTACTGCTAACCCTGGTGATTAACTGGTTGATCAAACCCTTTACTATGGCATTACTCGGATGGTTATTTTTTAAAGGTGTATTTGCGTCCTGGGTCTCACCACAATCGGCTACCGAATATATTGGTGGGATGATCCTATTGGGCGTAGCACCTTGCACTGCGATGGTGTTTGTGTGGAGCCAGTTAACCAAAGGCGATCCTAACTACACACTGGTTCAAGTATCAGTAAATGACATTATTATGGTGTTTGCTTTCGCACCAATTGCCGCATTTTTGCTGGGGATCAGCGAGATCCAGGTGCCCTGGCAGACATTGCTGCTATCGGTTGTACTCTATGTGGTGTTGCCTCTCTTGGCGGGAATTGTTGCTCGTTATCGATTACAGCGCAATGCAGACGCTGATGCGTTAGCGCATTTTGTGGCTAAGCTTAAACCTTGGTCTGTAGTGGGATTGCTGGCGACAGTAGTGTTGCTGTTTGGTTTTCAAGCTCAAACGATTATTGCGCAGCCCTTGGTAATTTTGATGATTGCCATACCATTACTCATCCAAAGTTATGGCATTTTTGCGATTGCTTATTTAGCCGCAAAACAACTGCGCTTACCTCATAATGTGGCTGCGCCTGCCTGTATGATTGGCACTTCCAATTTTTTCGAATTGGCGGTAGCGGTAGCGATTTCCTTGTTTGGTCTGCATTCTGGTGCCGCACTGGCAACCGTCGTTGGCGTTTTGGTTGAAGTGCCAGTGATGCTATCGTTAGTCGCATTTGCTAATAGAACGCGGCACTGGTTCTCTTGAGTGGGGATGTGTAAATGCTGACAGCCAGCGCAAATTGATGAGACGAGACTGCTGATTTGTTCATCCGTTCATATGAGTCAGTAAATTTTAATTTAATATATCTAATATATTGTATTTAAACTTCAATGTATTTGGTAAGTAAACACTTACTTACCAATGCAAAATGAGCTGAATATTTTTCCGAGCAGATCATCAGAGGTAAATTCGCCGGTGATCTCGGATAATGCTTGTTGCGTCATACGCAACTCTTCAGCGAGTAGTTCTCCAGCCTGAAATATTTCCAGTTGTTCTTTACCCTGCTGTAAATGCTGGCTTGCTTTATCCAGTGCCTCAAGGTGACGGCGACGGGCAAGAAAGCTGCCCTCGAGGTTACTTTGATAACCCATCAATTGCTTCAGGTGTTGTGTTAATTCTGCCATTCCCAGACCAGTTTTAGCAGAAATCCGGTAGACGCTATAACCTTGCTCTTCAGTTGGTGCGAGAGACTCTCCCGTTAAATCCGCCTTATTGCGGACAACGGTAATACCGAGTTTTGCGGGTAATCGGTCGATAAAGTCAGGCCATATTTCTTTGGGATCTACCGCGTCGGTATCGGTGCCATCAACCATGAATAACACTCTGTCTGCGGTAGCGATTTCTGCCCAGGCACGCTCGATACCTATTTTTTCAACAGTATCATCAGTGTCTCTGAGTCCCGCGGTATCAATCACATGTAACGGCATACCATCAAGATGAATGTGTTCGCGTAGTACATCGCGAGTGGTACCGGCTATTTCGGTAACAATCGCCGATTCTTTTCCTGCCAGCGCATTAAGTAAGCTGGATTTGCCAGCATTAGGGCGCCCGGCAATGACTACTTTCATCCCTTCACGGATGAGCGCACCTTGCTGAGCACTGTGTTGAACTTGCGCCAGCTTATCTATGATGCGGTAAAGGGCATTGGCAATTTTGCCGTCTGACAGGAAATCTACCTCTTCGTCAGGAAAGTCGATTGCGGCTTCAACGTACAAGCGCAGATTTGTGACTTGTTCTACCAATTGATGGACTTCTTTGGAGAACTCTCCCTGTAATGACGCCATTGCGCTTTTGGCTGCCTGTTCGCTGGTAGCTTCAATTAAGTCTGCAATCGCCTCAGCCTGTGCCAGGTCTAGTTTGTCGTTGAGGAAGGCCTGCTCACTGAATTCGCCTGGTCTTGCCATACGTACGTCGGCTACAGTCAAGATGCTTTTTATCAGCATATCCATGACGATTTGACCGCCGTGACCCTGCAATTCCAGTACATCTTCACCGGTAAAGGAGTGGGGGCCTTTGAAGAATAGTGCTATTCCCTGATCCAGTGTTTGTCCCTGATTATCTTTAAACGGACAGTAATCCGCATAGCGAACTTTTGGCAGATGACCAAGCACTTTTAAGGCGACATCTGCCGCCTTATCTCCGGATACTCTGACAATGCCCACGCCACCTTTACCGGGAGCGGTAGCTTGCGCCACAATGGTATCTGCTGCCACACTGTTTTCCTTTTTATCAAAAGCGTCATAATCAAAAGGCGGCTAATAGCCGCCTTTTTGTGAAGGGATTAAAAGGTTATTTTAATCCTTTTTTCTCCAATCCGGCGTAGATGATCTTCTGTTGGATAATAGCCACAATGTTACCCATCAACCAGTAAAGCACCAAACCAGATGGGAACCACAGGAAGAATACGGTAAATACTACAGGCATATACTGCATCATCTTGGCCTGCATCGGATCCATAGTTGGCGACATTGGCTGCAGTTTCTGCATGATAAACATCGACAAACCATTAAGAATTGGCAGCACGTAGTATGGGTCTTGTACTGACAAGTCATGGATCCACAGCATAAATGGTGCGTGACGGAGTTCCACACTTTCCAGCAGAACCCAATACAAAGCCAGGAAAATAGGCATCTGCAGCATAATTGGCAGACAGCCACCCATAGGGTTGACCTTCTCCTTTTTATACATCTCCATCATGGCTTGACCCATCTTCTGGCGATCATCACCAAAACGGTCTTTTAGCTCTTGGATTTTAGGCTGCAGATTACGCATCTTAGCCATAGAGGTGTATTGCGCACGAGTCAGCGGGAACAAAATGCCGCGTACAGTAAAGGTGATCAGAATAATTGCCAGACCCCAGTTACCCACAAACGAATGGAAGAACATCATCAGTTTGTAAATTGGAACGGCCAACCACCATAACACTCCATAGTCTACAACTAGGTTTAAGGTATCTGACACTTCTGATAGCGCGGCTTGATCTTTTGGACCAACATAGAAATCCGCGCCAATCGTTGCCGTTGCTCCTGGTGCTACAGTATCAGCTTGGCCACGGAAACCAATGTTAGCCATAGTGCCGTTGCTGATGCTGGAATAGATAAGATTACTTTGATCTGCTGGTGGTACCCAAGCGGAAACAAAGTAGTGTTGCAGCATGGCTACCCAGCCACCCTGAGTTTCTTTATGCAGATCTTTTTCTTTAATTTCGTCAAATTTATACTTTTCATAACGAGTGTCTGCTGTTGAGTACGCAGCACCACGATATGTTGGCATCATCATATGACTATCAGAGGGCTTGATGGTCTGCTTAATCTGACCATACATCTGCACCTGCAATGGCGCCGCAGTGGTGTTATCAATTTGATAATCTACCCGAATATCAAACTTGCCTTTATGGAAGGTAAATATTTTGGTGTATTTCACGCCGTTTGCCGCGGTGTAAGTCATCGGCACCTTCAGCGTGTTTTCACCATCTTTCATTTGGAATTCGGTGCCGGTAACGGCATAAGTTGGGCGTCCAGCGCTGCTATCAACGCCACCACTACCGATCAGACCGCTCTGTGCTATGTAGGTAAATCCAGGCTGTTGTTCCAATAACACAAAAGGATCATCTTTCCCTTGTTCCAGTTTATGTGCAACCAATGCAGCATGAACAATGTCACCACCCACTGGATTAATCAGTACATCTAACTGATCGGTTTTAACTCGCACTAAATCTTTGGAGGCAACAACCGTGTGTTCTTCCGGTACTCCAGCCTTACCATCGGCATTGGGCACGTCGTTTTGAATGGTGTCCTGAGTTGAGGATGTCACTGCTGTTTCAGTAACGGCTGGTTTTGGCGCTTTATCTGTCTGCCATTGTTGCCAGATCATAAAACTGACAGCTAACAGCGCGATAAGCAGAATATTGCGTTGAGATTCCATAGCCTATTTATTACACCTGTTCTTTTTAGGAGGTACGGGGTCGTTGCCGCCCGGATGCAAAGGGTGACATTTTAATATGCGTTTTATCGCAAACCAACTCCCTTTGACAGTTCCGTGCACTTGCACAGCTTCTATCGCGTAATGGGAGCAGGAAGGGTTAAATCGGCAGCGTTGTCCTAGCATAGGGCTGATAAATATCTGATAGCCCCGGATAGCTTTAATGATCAACCATTGAAACGGCGACTGAGCTTGCGCCATAACTTTTCCACCAATTTTCTGAGTTGCTCGTTATCCAACTCTAAAACACCACCACGGACCAATACCACAATGTCCACCGGTGGCAAATTATACTGATTAAGTCTGAAACTTTCGCGAACAATACGTTTAACACGATTGCGCTGGTTAGCCCTTTTTACATGACGCTTGGCAACAGTCAAGCCTAATCTGGGGTGTTCCAGAGTATTCGGCATCGCCAACAGGGTTATTTCAGCAGAGGAGGCTTTTTGCGGGTCGGTAAATACAGAATTGAATTCTGCGGGAGTTAACAAGCGTAACTCCCGCGGAAAGGTGTAACTAGTCACCTAATTGTCTACTCGCGCGTAATTAAGCAGACAGGCGAGCGCGACCTTTAGCACGGCGACGAGCCAGTACCTTGCGGCCGTTTGCTGTAGCCATACGTGCGCGGAAGCCGTGAGTACGCTTGCGCTTCAGGTTGCTAGGTTGAAAAGTACGTTTACTCATGATGGCAATCCGTCTTTGTTGGTTAATTTTCCTCAACCGGCATACAAATGCGGCGAGGGTATAAAAAAGAGGCCGAATTGTAATCACAATTACTCAAGGCGTCAATAAGCATAATGTCCTGGGTGGTGAATACATACGTCCGTTTGGTGAGCAGTTGATGTGGTTAACTACAATATGTGGATAACTGTGTGCATTTACTACTACATGTAGTAGCAAAAGAGACAATCAACTGATCGCCGGAGCGCGATTATAGATCAACTCAGATCCCTTAATAAAGTAGCAAATATCATGGATTATCACCCACAAGATCCTGTAGGATCTCTCAGGATCAGATGAATACAAAGATCGCGATCGCTTTGGGGATAATTGTGCGTTCATCATAGCGATTATCCAGATCTCACTATAGAATAACCTCCCTCGGGGAGCTGGTTTGGGGATAAGTT